>NZ_JBHTWG010000019.1:0-134065 GCF_042792555.1 Streptomyces sp. NPDC056628 | reverse complement strand
GGCACCCCGCTACGACGTCGGCAAAACCGTCAAACGCCCCGAGACCCTCAAGGCCATCGGCAAGCCCGGAAGATCTTGGTAGATAAAGAACAAGCCTAGGGCGTGTTTCGAAAGTCCCGTCTGGTCCGCGACGCCTGGTACGGCGCCTCGCCGCGTTGTCGGGATCGTCCGCGTACGCCCAGTACACGGACGACCCTCCGCCTTGCGATGCACCGCACCAGACGCCGCGGACCCCGCCCTTCGGGCGGACGACGCTACTTTCGAAACACGCCCTAGAAGGTCTCTCGTCGACCACGCCGGGCTCCGGCGTCCGGCATCCCCGGGCGCTGGTGAGCCCGGCCCGCTCCCTCAGCCCTTGCTGACCGCGGTGAGGATCTCCGGGAGGCGTGCCGCCGTGCGGGGGGCCGCGAGGCGCAGGCCCAGCAGCGTGATCGCCGCCCCGTAGGCCGCCCCGGCGGGCAGCAGCAGCCAGGTCCACGCCTCGCCGCCCTCGCTGACCCGCAGCCAGATCGTCCCCGCGATCACCGGGGCGCACAGCAGGGCCGCCGCGACCATCCCGCCGAAGATCGAGATCCAGGCGAGGCCCGCCTGGCCGGGGGCGACGTTCTTGTGCCCCTCCTGCGGGATCGAGTACGGGAAGCGGGCCGACGTCCAGGCGCCGGTCGCCAGCATCGCGCCGAGCAGCGCGAGGGACAGCCCCAGCACCTCCGGCAGACTGCGCCAGTCCCCGATGAGGGCCGTCGTCACCACGGTGACGAGCGTGGCGTACGGCAGGGTGATCAACAGCAGGGCCAGCGCGCGGCCGCGCAGCTCCACATACGCGTCCCGCGGCGAGGAGATCGTCATCGCGACCATCCAGAACGCGGAGGTGTCCTGCCCGAACTGGTTGTACATCTGGATACCGAGCATTCCGGCGGCGAAGCAGGCGAAGTAGATCGATCCGGTGCCCTGGACGGCGTTGAACACCGGCACGATCAGGCCGATGGCCAGCGACGTCACCCAGGCCGCCTTGGTCTTCGGGTCCCGCCAGACATAGCGCAGGCTGCGCTCCATGACGGTGCCGGTGCGCCCCGCGGGAAGCAGCCGGGCCGGGCCGCGCGTGCCCTTCCCCCGTACGGCGCTCTCGCCGGCCGCCTGGAGCGTCGAACCGTCGGGCGCGGTCATCAGCCGGGTCAGATGCCGCGTCCAGAGCGCGATCAGCCCGGCCAACGCGAGCACGCACAGACCCAGTTGCAGCGCGGCGGCGCCGTAGGAGCCCTCGCTTACGGACCGCACGGCCCCGATCGCGGACCCCGGTGGCACCCAGCGCAACACGTCCGCCAGCGGGTCGAGCCGTCCGAGCCCCGCCGAACCGAGGCGCTGGGCGGCGAAGTTGACGACCTGCGCCCCGATCGCGACGACCAGCCCGCTCAGCACGGCCAGATCGCGGCCCTTGCGGCTGGTCAGCAGCCGGACGTTGGCGGCGGCGACCGCGCGCGCCAGCGCCACGCACACCAGCAGGGCCAGCGCCACGCCGACGACACCGACGACGTACGCGGCCGCGCCCCGCGCCACCGCGATCACGGACCCGGTCAGCAGACACAGCGTGAACAGGGGCCCGATGCCCACCAGGGAGGCCGCCAGCAGCGCCCGCACCAGCGGCCGGGGCCGCAGCGGCAGCATCACCAGCCGCGTCGGGTCGAGGGTCTCGTCGCCGCCGGGGAAGAACACCGGCATCACCGCCCAGCCCAGCGCCAGCACCGCGACCAGCAGCACGACCAGGGCGTCGGCGTGCGCGGTGCCCCGCAGCAGGATCAGGCCGAGCAACTGCAGCGCGGCGAACAGCAGGGCCACGACGGCCGAGGCGATCCAGGCGGCCCGCCGGCCCCCGGACTGGCGCAGCCCGTTGCGCAGCAGCGACAGCTTCAGCCGTACGAAGACCCCGGTCACGTCGGTGCTCATCGGGACCCGCCGCCCAGCCAGTCGAGGTCGGACCCGGCGTCCCGGCCGTGCGCGCCGACCAGTTCGAGGAACGCCTGCTGCAGCGAGGGCGCCTCGCCGCGCACCTCGGCGAGGGGACCGTGGGCGCGGATGCGCCCGGCCGCCATGACGGCGACCCAGTCGCACAGCGACTCGACGAGCTCCATCACATGCGAGGAGAAGACGACCGTGGCGCCGGAGGCGGTGAAGCGTTCCAGCACCCCCCGGATGGTCTGGGCGGACACCGGGTCGACGCCCTCGAACGGCTCGTCCAGGAACAGCACTTCGGGGTTGTGAAGCAGGGCCGCGGCGAGCCCGATCTTCTTGCGCATGCCCGTCGAGTAGTCGACGACCAGCTTGTGCTGCGCTCCGGCGAGGTCGAGGACGTCGAGCAGCTGCGTGGCCCGCTTGTCGACCTCCGCCCCGGGGAGCCCGCGCAGCCGCCCCGTGTAACCGAGCAGTTCGCGCCCGGACAGCCGCTCGAAGAGCCGCAGCCCCTCGGGCAGCACACCGATGCGCGCCTTGACCTCCGCCGGGTCGCGCCACACGTCGCGCCCGACCACCTCCACGGACCCCTGGTCGGGCCTGAGAAGCCCGGTCACCATGGACAGCGTGGTGGTCTTGCCGGCTCCGTTGGGGCCGACGAGCCCGATGAACTTCCCCGCGGGCAGCGCCAGATCGATCCCGGCCACGGCGACCTGCTGCCCGAACCGCTTCCAGAGCCCGTGAACGCGTACGGCTGCTGACGTCATGCGGGGAACCCTACGGGCCGGGTGGGAGCCGGGGGGCTACCGGTCGCGGCCGCACGCGTACGCGAGCGGCGAGATCAGCTCCTCGGCGTCCGGCAGCCATCGGTTCGCGGGGGTGGGCCGGCACGCCCACTGCACGGCCCCCCGGGACCCGAACCGGGTGGGCGGGGCGGCGACCCAGGCCCCCTCGCCCAGTGCGGCCAGGTCCAGTGAGCCCACCGACCAGCCCAGCCGGCGCACCAGGTCGGGCAGCTTCACGGCGGCGCCCGGCAGCACGAAGAAGTGCATCCGGCGGTCCGGCGCCAGCGTCACCGGACCCAGCGTCAGCTCCATCCGCTCCATGCGGGCCAGCGCCAGGAAGCCGGCCGTCTCCGGGACGGACAGCGCGTCGAAGGTCCTCCCCGTGGGCAGCAGGATCGACGCGGCCGGCTGCTTCTGCCACAGGCGGCGCGCCACCGTGGCGCTGCCCGTCGCCTGCGTCGCCCAGTCGGGGCGCGCGGGATGCGCGCCCGGCGCGGGGCACGCCGCGTCGCCGCAGGAGCAGTACGGCACGCCGTCGACGGCCTCCAGCCAGGTCCCCGGAAACACGTCCCAATGACGCTCCTCGGCGTAACGGACGGCGGTCTCCAACAGCGAATCCCCGCGCTGCTTCGGAATCTGTGCGGCTTCGGTGGCCGGGATCGTCTCTTCCACGCTCAGCACAACTCCCGCACCCACCCGGGGTTACGGCTCTCGCGCGCGCGGGGGAGGAGCACTGCGCCCGTTCCCGGGGCGCATGGGTGCACGGGTGGGGGCGCGCGGGAGGATCCCCGGCCGGCGCGGGGTAGCCCCCTGGGGGGCCGGCTCCGGCCGTAACCCCGGCAATCCTCACAAGCGTCGCATTTTCCGTATACGGACGGGGCATTGATCTTCACGGCCGGGAACCGCCGGGGCGCAGCCAGTGCCCCGGGCCGGGACCCGGCGGTGACAGGGACGTCAACTCGGTGCGCGGGCAGGCACCGTAGTCACAGGGGGTACGCCATGGCCGCAAGGCCTCTCGTCGCACGGCAGCCGAACGAACGGCTCCAGGCGCTCATCCAGGAAGCGGGCTGCTCGAACGCCGGGCTGGCCCGCCGGGTCAACATGTGCGGCGCCGAACACGGCCTCGATCTGCGCTACGACAAGACGTCCGTGGCCCGCTGGCTGCGCGGACAGCAGCCGCGGGGCCGGGCGCCCGCCATCATCGCCGAGGCGCTCGGCCGCAAGCTGGGCCGTACCGTCACCATCGACGAGATCGGCATGGCCAACGGCAAGAACCTCGCCTCCGGCGTGGGGCTCCAGTTCTCCCCGACCGTGCTCGGGGCCATCGAGCAGGTGTGTGAGCTGTGGCGCAGCGACGTCGGCCGGCGGGACTTCCTGTCCGGCTCGTCCGTCGCCGCCTCCGCGCTCGTCGAGCCCAGCCGGGACTGGCTGATCTCGGCGCCCGACGCGCAGGTCGCGCGGTCGGCCGGGCCGCGGGTGGGCCCGTCCGACGTGGCGGCGGTGCGCGCGATGACCCAGGCGCTGGTGGACCTGGACCACCAGTACGGCAGCGGGCATGTGCGCCCGGTCGTCGTGCACTACCTCAACAGCGTCGTCTCCGGGCTGCTGGCCGGGTCGTACCGGGAGGCCGTCGGACGTGAACTGTTCGCCGCCGTCGCGCGGTTGACGGAGCTCGCCGGCTACATGGCCGTGGACACCGGGCAGCCGGGCCTCGCCCAGCGCTACTACATCCAGGCGCTGCGCCTCGCGCAGGCGGCCGGGGACCGGGGGTACGGCGGGTACGTACTGGCCGCCTCGATGAGCCACCTCGCCGCCCAGCTCGGGAACCCCCGGGAGATCGCCCAGTTGGCGCGGGCCGCACAGGAGGGCGCACGGGGGCGGGTGACCCCGCGGGCCGAGGCGATGTTCCACGCGGCGGAGGCGCGCGGGCACGCGCTGCTGGGCGACGCGCGCGCCGCCCAGCTGTCGTCCGGGCGGGCGGTCGCCGCGCTGGAGGCGGCGGATCCGGCCTCCGGTGACGACCCGGCGTGGATCCGGCACTTCGACGAGGCGTACCTCGCGGACGAGTTGGCGCACTGCCACCGCGACCTCGGCCAGGCGGAGGCGGCGGCGCGGTGCGCGCAGGAGTCGCTGGCGGGGCTGCCGGAGACGAAGGCGCGCCGCCGGGCCATCGGATATGTGCTTCTCGCCACAGCCCAGGTGCAGCAGCGGGAGATCGAACAGGCCTGCCACACCGGTCTGAAGGCCGTGGAGCTGCTGGAGACCCTGCGCTCCAACCGGGGCGCCGAGTACCTGGAGGACTTCCAGCAGCGCCTCGAGCCGTACCGGGACGAGCCCGTGGTCAGGGACTTCGGGGAGAGGATCGATCTTCAGGCGGCCGCCTGACGCCTGGGGCGGCCCCAAGTGAAGGGAACGTGAAAGGAAGCGGGACGTGATGCGCGGGTGGCGAAGGGGGACTTGCCGGGCGGACGAGGGGCCGGGACTGTAACGGCGGTCACAGGGGCGCCGGTCACGCACCGGGCTGCGTGGCACCGTCCTCGGCGGAGCCGGTAGCGTGAGGCGACGATGCACAAGGTCCCCCATTCGTAGGAGTCCCGGTGACGCAGAGTGGACAGGGCGAGGAGCCCTCGGCGCGGCCCGCGCGCGAAGGCATCGTGCTGCCCTCCGACGGTGGGGAGCCGCTGCTTCCGGGGATGACGGGCGGCCCCGTCGGCCGTCCGGCGACCCCCCCGGCCGCCCCGCCGCCCTCGGCCCCGCCCGGCGGCCGGTCCTGGGACACCCCCTGGGGACCCGAGCAGCACACACCGGCCCCGCCCGCCGCGCAGGGCCAGCCCTGGGGCGCGCCGCAGGGCCAGTCGTGGGGTGGCGAGGACCAGCAGCAGTACCAGGCGTCGCAGCAGCAGTACGGGCAGGACGCCCAGCAGCAGTACGGGCAGGACGCCCAGCAGCAGTACGGGCAGTACGGCCAGCAGCAGCCCTATGGGCAGGACGCCCAGCAGCAGCCGTACGGGCAGCCCGGGGCCTCGGCGCCCATGCCGCCCGCCACCGGCGGGTACGGCGCCCCGATGCCCCCGGCCGACGAGGGGGCGACCCAGTACATACCCCCGGTCGCCGCGTATCCGGACGAGCAGGCCACCCGCTTCATACCGCCCGTCCCGGCGGCCGACGAGGGCGCGACCCAGGTGATCCCGCCGGTCGGCCCGGGCGCCCTGCCGCCCGAGACGCACGGGGAGAGCACCCATGCGCTGGGCCGGGCCCGGCACGGGGCCGGACCGATGCCGGCGGCCTCGGACGCCGACCCCACCCAGTTCCTGCCGCCCGTGGCCGCCCAGCCGGGCGGGTCCGAGGAGCGGCAGCCGCACTCGGACTTCGACAACCTCTTCCGCAGCGAGGGCCCCGGCCCCGCTCCGGCCACCCAGCACCTGCCGCCGTACCAGCGGCAGCCGCAGGGCCCGCAGCAGGGCGCGTACCCGCCGCCCCGCCGGCCCGGCCCGCACGACGACGGCGGGCACGGCGGCCGCCGGCGCTCGCGCGTACCCCTGATCGCGGCCGTGGGCGTCGGGATCGTTGCCCTCGGCATCGGCGCGGGCGCGCTGCTCGCCGGCGGGGGCGACGACGACAAGACCGACGCGAACCAGCCCGTCTCGGCCACGGCCCCCGCGGCCGAGGAGTCCGCCTCCCCGTCCGCCGACCCGGCGGAGCAGCAGGCGGTCGCCCTGGACAAGCTGCTGGCCGACAGCGGCAACAGCCGCAGCGCGGTGATCAAGGCCGTGGCCGACGTGAAGTCCTGCGGGAACCTCCCGCAGGCCGCGCAGGACCTGCGGGACGCCGCCGGGCAGCGCAACCGGCTGGTCTCCGACCTCGCCAAGCTGAAGGTCGACCGGCTCCCCGACCACGCCCGGCTGACGGCCGCCCTGAACCGGGCCTGGCAGGCGTCGGCGTCCGCCGACAACCACTACGCGGCCTGGGCGGACCAGGTCGCCGGCAACAAGAAGCTGTGCAAGAAGGGCCAGGCCCGGGCCACCGACCGGACCCAGGCCGGCAACCGCGACAGCGGTACGGCGAGCCAGCAGAAGAAGACCGCCGCCCAGCTGTGGAACACGATCGCCCGCGAGTACGGCCTGACGGAGCGCCAGCCGACCCAGCTGTGAGCGGGACGCCCGCTCAGTGCGGGCGGGCGTCGCGCAGGATGTCCGTCACATCGACGGCACCCTTGCGGGCTGCCACCAGCCGCCCGTCCCGGACGACCTGGAACGTCACCTCGCCGTTGACCAGCCGGGGGCGGCCGACGGCGGCCAGCATGCCCTGGAAGGGCCACCGCAGGGGCGGTGTGAGACCGCCTGTGGAGACCCGCAGACCCCCGTCGAGGGCCTTGCGCACGCTGTCGGAGTCGATCTCGCCGTCGCCGAGGGACTCCACCACCTCGCGGAACACCGTGTAGGCGATCCACGTGGTCTGCACCCCGGCGTCCGCGGGGTCGATGCGGTTGTCGCCGAAGGCGTACGCGTCGATCACCTTCTTCAACGGCTTCCAGCGCCGATCTCCCGCGACCGGGTACCAGCCGGTGACGTACGCGCCGTCGTACACCGGCCCGCCGCCGGTCGCGTCGATCACGGTCTGGTCGACGCCGCCGAGCACGGTCGCCGTGCGCACCGGGCGGTACTCCCGGCGGGCGCGCCGGAAGGAGTCCATGAAGGTGCTGGTGCGGTCGCCGAGGGCGGGCACCACGCAGCCGGGGTCCGCCGCGACGCCGCCGGCGTGCTCCAGCGCGCGCGTCGACGGGCCCCCGTACTCGGTGGCGTCCTCGCGGGCCGGCTGGTCCTCCGAGGACGCGTGGCCGCCCGCGCGCAGCCCCGCGTCGAGCAGGGGGGGCAGTTCGTCGCCCGCGATGTTGTCGGGGCGCACCAGGGACACCGGGCCGCAGTCGCGGGCCAGTTCGCGGCCGAGGCCCGCGAGGAGGGTGGGCTGGCCGCCGTTGACCGGGTAGGACATCGGGCTGGTGAACTCGGCGCCCGTGACGCCGTACCCGCCGATGTAGGGGATGCCGGCGCCCTCCAGGGTGGGCAGGAAGGTGTCGCCGTACTGGCTGTAGGAGCCGACGACGGCCACGGCGTCCTCCTCGACGGCGCGCTCGGCGCACTGTGCCGCCGACACGCTGTCGTCGTGGTCGTTGCAGGTCAGTACCCGCAGCGGACGGCCACCCAGCCCGCCCTCGGCGTTGACCCAGCGGGCGTACGCCTGCGCGAGCGCGGGCATGCCGGGCTTGTTGGTCGCGTCGGTGCCCTCCGGCGCCCAGGTCATCACGGTGACCGGGTCCTCCCCGGAGCCTCCGGCGGTGCCGGGGACGACCCCGCAGCCGGCGGCGAGCGCGGCGCACGCCGCCAGGGCCGTCGCGGCCCGGGCAGGGCCGGCGGGGAGGAGGTGGCCACGGGTACGTCGCGCTCCGCTCATGCCTCCACACACTTCCGTCACACCGCTAACCCAAGCGTGACCCTTGGTTATCATTCGGTGACGCCGAGGTGAATTGCGGGGGCCGGTGAGGCGCCTGTGAGGGGGAACGTACGATCGATGACCGTGCAAGGTTCGGATAGCTCTTCCCGTCGCGGCCGTCGCTCCTCCACCATGGGCGGCATGCCACTCAACGACATGCCGTGGTGGCGCTGGCGCAGCAATGTGCGCTCCGCGCTGCACATGCTCTCCGATCCGGTGTTCCAGCGGGACGTCTGGCTGGCAGGCGTGGACGGCTACGGCGACGTCACCGACGCCGTGTACCGCCTCGTCGAGGACACCTGGCTGGACAACTGGTCCGCCGAGAAGTACGTCGGCACGATCTTCCGGGACTCCCAGGAGGCGGCCCTCGTCGACACCGCCGTGCTGCGCGTGCTGCGGATCATGCACCAGGTCGGCCCGGACGCCCCGGTCTCCGCGTACGTCGAGCACCAGGGCTGGCCCGAGGCGGTGCGGGCGGCACGGGACGCGCACGTGCGGATGGCGATGGCCGACGGGGAGGACCCGGACGCGCCGCCGCGCACCCTCGAGGTGCTGCGCATCATGACGCGGTCCGCGTAGCGGACGGCCGCCCGCGCGGCACCCGCCGTATGGGACCCTGTGCTGCATGAACGAGCAGTCCACCGGAGCCGCGGTCCCCGCCGACCAGTACGTCCTCACGCTGTCCTGCCCCGACAAGCAGGGCATCGTGCACGCCGTGTCGAGCTACCTCTTCATGACCGGCTGCAACATCGAGGACAGCCAGCAGTTCGGCGACCACGACACGGGACTGTTCTTCATGCGCGTCCACTTCTCGGCGGACGCCCCCGTCACGGTGGAGAAGCTGCGCGCGAGCTTCGCGGCGATCGGCGACTCCTTCCACATGGAGTGGCAGATCAACCGCGCCGAGGACAAGATGCGGGTCCTGCTGATGGTGAGCCGGTTCGGGCACTGCCTGAACGACCTGCTGTTC
Organism: Streptomyces sp. NPDC056628; assembly: GCF_042792555.1. Classification (NCBI taxonomy): domain Bacteria; kingdom Bacillati; phylum Actinomycetota; class Actinomycetes; order Kitasatosporales; family Streptomycetaceae; genus Streptomyces; species Streptomyces sp. NPDC056628. The sequence goes on along the minus strand of NZ_JBHTWG010000019.1, from coordinate 124,876 downwards.
CGGGCCAGAATCGGCGCGCTCCCGGTGGAGATCACCGCCGTGGTGTCCAACCACACCGACTTCGCCGAGCTGGTGGGGTCGTACGACATCCCCTTCCACCACATCCCGGTGAGCAGGGACAACAAGGCCGAGGCCGAGGCGCGGCTGCTGGAGATCGTGCGCGAGGAGGGCGTGGAGCTGGTCGTGCTGGCCCGCTACATGCAGGTCCTCTCGGACGACCTGTGCAAGGCGCTGAGCGGGCGGATCATCAACATCCACCACTCGTTCCTGCCGAGCTTCAAGGGCGCCAAGCCCTACCACCAGGCGCACGCGCGCGGTGTGAAGCTCATCGGGGCGACCGCGCACTACGTCACCGCCGATCTCGACGAGGGCCCGATCATCGAGCAGGAGGTCGAGCGGGTCGGGCACGACGTCACGCCGGACCAGCTCGTCGCGGTCGGCCGGGACGTGGAGTGCCAGGCGCTGGCGCGGGCCGTGAAGTGGCACGCCGAGCGCAGGATCCTCCTGAACGGGCGTCGGACGGTCGTCTTCGCCTGACGGCTACATCCGGCTCAGGCTCGCCGCCGCGAAGAGCACGTCCCTGATCGCCTCGCGGTCGCCGACCTGTCCGGCCGCCGCCTCCGCGGGCGGCACATGGCCCGCCGCCAGCCGGCAGAACTCGGCGCCGTCCAGGGCGACATGGGCCACCTCGTGCTCGGCGGAGCCCACGGCGGCCGGCGAGTCGAGCGGGATCAGCCACTCGCCGCCACCCGCCCCCTCGATCTCCAGGCGCAGGCTCCGGCCGGGCTCCCCGGCCGGCACGAGCCGGCGGCGGCCCGCGGGCGCCGGGGCGGCCAGCCCGGCCTGACGCCGGGCCGACAGCACGCTCGGCAGCAGGCGCGCCGCCAGGTCCACCATGTGGTGCAGATCGCTGCCGGACGGCGGCTCGTAGGGGTAGTCCACCGCCTCGGCGATGTCCTCGGCGTGCACCCAGCACTCGAACGCCCGGTCCAGCATGGCGTCCCGCAGCGGCAGCGCGAAGTCGCCGTACGGCACGGACAGCGCGCCGGTGCCGCCGCCCGTGAAGGAGACCGTGCGGACCAGGTCGTGGGCCTGCTCCCGCCAGGGCGCGCGTACGGCGCGGGTCGGCGGGAAGTGCGAGGCCCGCCAGTACGCCTCCGTCCGCGCGGACGGGGTCGGCCGGTCGGCGGGCAGGTCGCCCAGCGGGTCGGGCAGGCCGAGTGCCGCCGCCACCATCCCGTCGACGGTCAGCAGATGGGCGATCACCCCGGCGACGGTCGTACGGCGGCTCGTCGGCTCGTCCTTGCGGAACCACCGCAGCCGCACGGGCGCGTGCCACTCGGCGTCCCCGAAGTCCTGCAGCAGGGCGTCCAGCCGTGCGCTCTCGGCGTCGTAGGGCGCGGCCCACTCGGGCACAGGGACGCGCGGCGGGCGCCGCTCCAGACAGCCCCTCAGGACGCGGGCGCGCAGCGACGGGTCCAGGTCGAGGCTCTCCGCGGGGTGCAGCAGGCCGACGGCCTCGCGCAGCCGCACCGCCTCGTCCGCGCAGCCGCCGCAGTCACCCAGGTGCTCCTCGACGGCGGCGGTCTCCTCCGGTGAGCAGGCCGCCAGCGCCCAGGCGCCGAGCAGCGACTTCAGGACCCGGTGCTCCAGGACGGGCACCGGTGCGTCCGCCAGGTCGGGCAGCGGACGCCCGGTGTCCTCGACGGAGAGCCGGGGGAGCGGTATGCGGGGCGGCCTGCCGGGGCCGGGCTCGGGGGTGGGGTGCTGGTCGTCGCCGTCGCCGCTGTTCATGCCGTCAGCTCCGCGGGCGCTGTCCGCGGGGCCGTTCTCCTTCTCGTGCGGGTCGTCGGGTTCGTACGGTTCGGCCCCGGTCATGCGGCACCCCCGTACTCCGGTGGTGCCCCGGGCCCGGTCGCGGCGTCGTGGGCCGTGGACAGCAGTTGCAGGCCCAGGCGCAGCCGGCGGCGGGCCTCCTCCTCGGTGACGCCGAGGTCGGCCGCGGTCTGGCGGTAGTCGCGACGCTGGAAGTAGGCCAGTTCCAGCGCGGCCCGCAGCGGGGCGGGCATGGACTGGACGATGTAGTCGGCGCGGGCGGCGACCGAGGCGTGGCGCACCTTGCGCTCCAGCTCCTCGGTCGAGCCCTGCCCGGCCCGCACCAGTGCGGCGGTCTCGGCGGCGCGCAGGCGCTGCACGGCCAGGCGGTGGGTCAGGGCGGCGACCCAGGAGCGCAGCGGGCCCTGCCGGGGGTCGTAGGTGTCGGGGTGCTCCCAGACGTGGGTGAAGACCTCGCGGGTGACGCGGTCGGCGGCGCTTTCGTCGCCCAGCACGGTGTGCGCGAGTCCGTGCACGAGCGAGGCGAACCGGTCGTAGAGCTCGCCGAGGGCGGCCGCCTCGCCGCGCGCGAGCCGCTGCTGCATCTTGCGGTCCCAGCGGGGCGGTGCGTCCTTCTTCGCCATAAGGCCCCCCTCCGGAGCCTGTGAACAGGCTCTCACCGGTCCGTCCCTGTCCAGCGTGCGTCCACCGTCTCCACGAATGTAGTCGGCACGTCCGACGGCCCACGCCCCTTTGTGGCAATGTGCGCCCCTTGCAGCGTCATGACTGGTGACACACCTCGCTCTCGTGGTAGGGGCTTCGCTCTCCGGGTCGGCTACCCGTCCCGTGCGACCGGATGCGATCGAACGGGATCGAATGCGATGGAAACAAGCCTTATCCGATCGGTGACCGTTTTCGTGAGGAAGTTTCAGGGAACAGCCGCTGGGCAGCCGCGCTGCAAGGAAGCGTAGGAATGGCTTCCGTTTCGACGGCCGAAGGGCGTGGTGGTGACCTTGAAAGTGACCGGTGACGAGCAAGGCGACTGGGCCGTCCTCCAGGTGTCGGGCGAACTGGACCTGGTGACCTCGCCGGTGCTGCGCCAGCACGTCCACGACGTGGTGGCCGAGGGACGCCACAACCTCGTCCTGGACCTGTCCGAGGTCCTGTTCTGCGACTCCTCCGGCGTCGGCGTGCTCATCGCGGCCCGCCGCCTCATCCGCTCCTGCCGGGGCAGCCTCCGGCTGATACTGCCCGCCCAGGGCGCGGTGGACGGCTCGCACGTCAACCGGGTGCTCGGAGCGCTCGGCGTGCGCCGGCTGTTCGAGGTCTACCCCGACGTGGCGGCGGCGGTCGCGGACGACGCCCGCCCCCTGTCGGCCTGAGCGCGCCCCCGTCCCCGGGGGGTCTGCCACACCCCCGTTCCGGTAAGTGCCCGGTTCTGCCACAACCGCCGCTTCGAGGCGCCCAGGCGGGCCGCGGCGTCGTACGCTCCGTGCGAGAAGCACCCCACGTGACGTTAGGCGGCCTGACACAACATGGTCAGCAGCGAGTACGAGCGCAGGATCGCGGCCCGGTTCGCCACCTTCGACCAGGACGGCAACGGGTACATCGACCGGGAGGACTTCAGCGCGGCGGCCAAGGCGCTGCTCGCCGAGTTCGGCACCCCGGCCCGGTCCGACAAGGGCCAGGCCCTGTACATCGGCGCCGAGGCGTTCTGGCAGGGCATGGCCGGGATCGCCGACCGCGACGGCGACCAGCGCATCACCCGCGAGGAGTTCGTCACCGGCGCGGTCAAGCGGCTGCGCGACAACCCCGACCGTTTCGCCGGGATCGCCCGGCCCTTCCTGCACGCGGCCCTCGCCGTGGCCGACACCGACGACGACGGGAAGGCCGGCGTCGACGACATCGCGCGGGTGCTCGTCCGCCTCGGCGCCCCGCGCGACACGGCCCGCACGGCGGCCGCCGGCCTCGACGCCGACGGCGACGGCACGGTGACCGAGGACGACGTCCTGACCGCCTTCGCCCGCTACTTCACGGTCCCGGAGTGAGCGTCCGGCCCTGACGTCGAGGGGTCCGAGAACCGCTCCCGCAAGCGGTACTTGAGGACCTTGCGCAGGGTCTCGTTGCGGGGCAGGGCGTCCACCACCTCCAGCCGCTCCGGCAGCTTGTGGGGGGACAGCCCTTCCCCGCGCAGGAACGACGTCAGCTCACGGAGGGTCAGCTCCGGTGCGTCCGGCGGCTGTTCGACGACCGCGCACACCCGCTCCCCGCGCTCGGTGTCCGGCAGCCCGATCACGGCCACGTCCCCGACGTCCGGGTGCCGGTGCAGCAGGTCCTCGATCTCCTTCGCCGAGATGTTCTCGCCCTTGCGGATGATCACGTCCTTCAGGCGTCCGGTGAGCACCAGGTGCCCGCTGCCGGTGGGGTGCCCGAGGTCGCCGGTACGCAGGAAGCCCTCCTCGTCGAAGGCCGCCGCGGTCTGCGCCGGGTCCAGATAGCCCCGGCACACGGCCTCCCCGCGCAGCCGCACCTCGCCGTCGACGATCCGTATCTCCATCTCCCGCGGCGGCCGCCCCTCGGTCGTCGCCAGGTTCTCCGCGGTGTCGTCCGGAGCGCCCATCGTGATCATCGGCACCTCGGTCATGCCGTAGCCGTGGGTGAGCTGCACGCCCATCTCCCGGACCACCGCGTGGTACAGCTCGGGCGGCTTCGGCGCCCCGCCGCCCGCCAGCAGCCGCAGGGAGGGGACGGCCTTCGTGCCGGGGGGCTGCCTGCGCTGCTCGGCCAGGAACATCGAGTAGAAGGCCGTGGAGCCCCCGGCGATCGTCACCCCGTGCCGGCGGTACCCGTCCAGCGCCTCCGGCAGCGCGAACTGCTCGAACAGCACGGCCGGGAAGCCGTACAGCAGCACCATCACCAGGTAGTCGGGGCCCCCGATGTGCGCGTACGGGAAGGCGATCGAGCCGACGTCGGCCGCCGTGGGCCGCAGCGCGTGTCCCAGGCAGGAGCCGCCCGCGATCAGCGAACGGTCGGTGTGCAGCACGCCCTTGGGGTCCGAGGTCGTCCCCGACGTCCAGTAGATCCAGCGCACCGAGGTGCCCTCGGCGGGCGGCGGCGGCAGGACGGCCGGATCGTCCTCGGGCAGGTCGTCGTACGCCGTGAGGACGCCCTTCGCGCCGAGACGCCGGGCCATCGCGGTGTGGTCGAAGCCCCGCCACTCGCCCGGCACCGCGAAGAACTCGGCCCGGGACTCGCGCAGCGCGAAACCGACCTCGCGGTCCCGGTAGAAGGGGATGACCGGCGACTGCACGGCGCCGAGCCGGGCCAGCGCGCAGGACAGCACGACCGTCTCGATCCGGGTGGGCAGCTGCCAGGCGACGACCGTGCCCGGGCGCACCCCGAGGCCGTACAGTCCGGCCGCCACCCGCTCGGCGCGGTCGCGCAGCGCGCCGAAGGTCAGCGTGCGGTCGTCCTGGAGCAGGGCCGGGCGGTCCGGGGTGCGGCGGGCGCGGGCGGCGAGCAGGTCCCACAGGGTCCGGGCGGAACCCAGGGTGTGCGCGGTGTCGTCCATGACGGCCCCCTGTTCGTGGCGCGGACCCCGTCCTTGCTGATGGTCCGTCAGATCATGCGCAGAGCGTAGGGCGGGACGCCTTGCCGGTCCAGGGGTGCGGGACCTAGCCTTCCCTTGCGGTATCTGACGCATCATCAGATGGAGGCCGTATGGACCTCACCCACACGCCGGAGGAGGAGGACTTCCGCGCCCGGCTGCGCACATGGCTGGCCGGGGTGCTCCCCACGCTCCCGCCTCCGCCGGCCCCGGACGACTGGCCCGGCCGGCGCGCCCACGACCTCGGTTGGCAACGCCGGCTGTACGACGCCGGGTACGGCGACGTCCACTGGGGCGCCTCCCCGACCGTGCGGCTGATCTTCCTGGAGGAGACCGAGCGGGCCGGCGCGCCCTATGTGGGCGCCTGCTTCGTCGGGCTGCTGCACGCCGGACCCACCATCGCCGCCGAGGGCACCGACGAGCAGCGGGCCCGCTGGCTGCCCCCGATCCTGCGCGGGGAGGAGGTCTGGTGCCAGGGCTTCAGCGAACCGGACGCCGGGAGCGACCTCGCGGCGCTGCGCACCCGCGCGCACCGGGACGGCGACGACTACGTGGTGAACGGCTCGAAGATCTGGACGTCCCATGCCGAGGTCGCCGACTGGTGCGAACTGCTGGTGCGCACCGACCCCGGCGCCCCCCGCCACCGCGGGATCAGCTGGCTGGCGATGCCCATGGACGCGCCCGGCGTCACCGTGCGGCCGCTGCGGACCCTGGCGGGCTCGGCCGAGTTCGCCGAGGTGTTCCTGGACGACGTGCGCGTGCCCGTCGCCCACCGGGTCGGCGCGGAGAACGACGGCTGGCGGGTGACCATGGTGACCCTGTCCTTCGAGCGCGGCACCGCCTTCGTGGGCGAGGTCGTGGCCTGCCGCCGGGTGCTGCGTGAACTGGCCGCCGAGGCCCGGCGCAACGGCCGCTGGGACGACCCCGCGCTGCGCCGCGCGCTGGGCAGGCTGCACGCCGAGTTCAGCGCGCTGTGGCGGCTGACGCAGTGGAACGTCGGGGAGGCGGAGCGCGGGCGCGGGGTCCCCGGTGTCACCGGATCGGTCCTCAAGCTGGCGTACTCGCACGCCCGTCAGCGGCTCTACGACATCGCGGCCGACTTGCTGGGCCCGCGGGCGCTGGACCTGGACCGGCCGTGGGTGCTCGACCGGCTGTCCTCGCTGTCGTACACCATCGCCGCCGGCACCTCGCAGATCCAGCGGAACATCGTGGCCGAGCGGATCCTCGGACTGCCGAAGGGGCGGTGAGCGGTGCGACTCCAACCCGACGAGGACCAGCGGGCGTTGCGCGACGGCGTACGGGAGCTGCTCGCGCGCCGGTTCGGCCCGCGGGAACTGAGGGACGCCGTGGAGCGGCCCGGCCTCCTGGACCGGAGGCTGTGGCGCGAGCTGGGCGCCGCCGGGTTCTTCGCGCTGCGCCTGCCCGAGGACGACGGGGGCGTCGGGCTCGGACTGCCCGAGGCGGTGCTGGCGTTCGAGGAGGCGGGCCGGGCGCTGCTGCCGGGCCCGCTGGTGGCCACGTACCTCGCGGCGGGCCGGGCGCCGGGTGCCGCCGAGGGGCACGCCGTCGTCACCGCCCCCATGGGCGGTCTGGTGGAGTGGCTGCGGGCGGCGGACGAGGTGCGCGGCGGCACCGCCGGCGCCGTGCCGATGCGCTCGGTCGATCCGCTCACCCCGCTGCACCGCCTGCCCGCGTCCGCCGCCCCGGACCCCGTCGCCGTCCTGCTCACCGCGGCCGAACAACTGGGCAGTGCCGGGCGCACGTGCGAGCTGGCCGTGCAACACGCCCGGACCCGCGAGCAGTTCGGACGGCCCATCGGGACCTTCCAGGCGGTGCAGCACCTGTGCGCGGACATGCTCGTGCGGACCCGGACGGCGCGGGCCGCCGTCCACGCGGCGGCCGTCACGGCCGACCCGGCCGACGTCCACGCCGCGCGGCTGCTCGCCGACGAGGCCGCCGTCCGGGGCGCCCGTGACTGTCTCCAGGTGCACGGCGGCATGGGATTCACCTGGGAGTTCGAGGTCCATCTGCATCTGAAGCGGGCCTGGGTCCGCACCTACCGTGCGGGGCCCACTACCGAGAGTGAGGAATTCATGGCGGCCGCATTGCTCGACGGAGACCCCTGAAACGCCGTGGTCTGCGCGGTCACGGAAAAGGCCCGTGTTGATGTCGCGGATCGTGGCATGCCGGAATCACAGAGCGTTGATATCGGCTTGTGTCCGGAGTGTGACTCGTCACGGGGCGGAGTCGGGCGTTCGCTCCGGTACCTTGTGTGAGATGCGAGTGGTTCAGAGTTCGAGCCATGCCGGAGCCGTCTGCGAGGCGGCTTCGTATCCGGCGGTGCTCGCCGCCGCTCGCCCGGCGTACAGGCCGTTCACCCAGGCCTGTTCGACTCTCCACGGCAAGCGTCGCACAGTATGCAGCAGAGGTAATCCTTCGCGCTGGAATATGCCCGAAGCGCTTGTTGGGGTGACTGTACGTCAACCATGCTGTCAGCCAAGGGATTCACGTTCCGTGACCCTGGCTTTGGCCATTGTTCTGGCCATGAAAAAAATGGCTAGGATCGTGGCCCTCGTGAGGCGCGGGGTCAAGTGTCCGCCGGTTCGGATGGTGTGAGCGGTGCAGGTGCTTCAAGTGCAGTTGGAGATCCGGCCCGATCCCGCTGAGGTGGGGCGAGCCAGGCGCTGGGCGCGCTCACGGCTCGCCGGCTCGGGGATAGAGGTCGACGAGCCGCTCGCCGAGACACTGATCCTGCTCGTCTCCGAACTCGTCACCAACGCCGTGGTGCACACCGGCTGTCCGGCCGTGCTCCGCCTCTCCCTGCCCGAGGCGCCGCAGGACTCCTCCACCGTCCGGCTCGAGGTGGCCGACCGCAGCGGCCGGGCGCCCGTGCCCCGCTGTGCCGACGGCGACGCGACGGGTGGGCGCGGGCTCGCCCTCGTCGACGGTCTCGCGGACCGGTGGGGCTGGACCTCCGAGGGGGCCGGCAAGCGGATCTGGTGCGAACTCGACCGGGGCGGCGAGCCGGATGCCGCCGTCACCGCCTGCGGGGGCGGAATCTCGGCGTACGAGGGGTTCGCGTACGAGGCGGTGTGACCGGCGCACACCGCGGTCGCCCGCCGTGGCCCGCGGGGCACGGATGCAGGGGGCGCCCCCTCGTGCGGTCCGGCGGCCCTCGATGCGCCCCGGTCCTGCTTCCGTGCGCGGTGTCCACAAAAAGGACGTAAGTAGCAAATCCCCGACAGGGTGTTGACGAGTCGTGTCCGTTTGATCACGCTTGTGGTCAGCGATTCGCCGCGAGGGGACGGCGAGGGCTTCGGTGACGGAGGTCCTTGCCGAGTGTGGGTCGTGTTTCGGCGGCGGTTCTCCAGGGCCAGGAGGGGCAGGCACGCCGGAGCCGGATGGCGGCGCGCGTGCCGCGCTCGGGGCGGCCGGGGCATCCCCGCCCGGTGGAGCCGGGAGTGGGGAAGCCGCGCCGCCAGCCGGCGTCAAGACGTGACCGTCAGAGAACCGCCACGGGGGCGACCGGGCTTCCCGTGCCGCCGACGAAGGGCTCGGGCGTCGCCGACAGCAGGAACGTGTGGCGGCCTTCTTGTCCACAGGCTGTGGACAACTCTTCGAGATTCCAGTTCTGGCCCTGCGGCATCCCCATCTCCACCAGGTCGAGCGCGTGCACGGGCAGCCACAGATCCTCCGTCTCGGGCGGGAAGACCTCGAAGGTGAGGGTGTCGTTGGCGACGGCCGCCACGTCGCGTGCGTGGAACCACTCCGGGGTGCGCACCGACAGGCCCGGGGACGGGTGGCCGTAGGCGTGCCGGTCCCCGGCGAGGCACAGCGCCATCTGGCCGGTCCGCACGAGCACGATGTCACCGGCGCGCACCCGCACGCCCGCCAGCTCCTCCGCCGCCTCCAGGTCCTCCGGCGTGACCGCGTGACCGCCGTCGAGCCTCGCCACCCCCCGCGCGCGGGCCACGTCGAGCAGCACCCCGCGCGAGACGATGTGCCGCGCCTTGTCGATCCCGTCGAAGCGGGCGCCGCCGTGCGCCGTGACACTGTCGGCGGGGCGGCCGTTGTAGAGCCGCCCGGAGTGCGAGACATGGGCGAGCGCGTCCCAGTGGGTGGCCGCCTGCAGTCCCATGACCACGGCGTCGTCGCTGCACGCGACGGTCCCCGGGCCGAAGATCTCCTGGTTGATCTGCACCATGGTGTGCAGCGGGTTGACCCGGCCGGGGATCATCCCGGTCTGCACGCCGTCCTGTTCGAGCGGCAGCGCGAGCGGGACGCGGCGGCCGGAGCGCACGCACGCCGCCGCCGCGCGGACCACCTCGTCGGTGATCAGGTTCAGCGTGCCGATCTCGTCGTCGGCGCCCCAGCGTCCCCAGTTGTTGACGCGCTGGGCGATCTCGTGGAACGCGTCCGGCAGCGACATGGGTCCTCCCCGGGTCTTGTCCCCGCGTATCCGGCGGGCCGTAGAATCAGAAATCTAACGGACCGTCAGAAACGGCGGGAAGGGGCCGGGGCATGGGGAACTTCTTGGCAGGCAAGGCCGTCGCCGTGACGGGCGCCGGGCGCGGCATCGGACGCGCGGTGGCGCTGGCGGCGGCCGCCGAGGGCGCCCGCGTGGTCGTCAACGACCACGGGGTGTCCGTGGACGGCGCCTCACCGACCAGCGAGATCGCCGAGTCCGTCGTCAAGGAGATCGAGGCCGCCGGCGGTGAGGCCGTCGCCGTGGCCGACGACATCTCCACGATGCCGGGCGGCCGGCGGGTGGTGGACACGGCCCTGTCGGCCTTCGGACGGCTCGACGGGGCGGTCTGCGTCGCCGGGATCCTGCGCGAGCGGATGCTGTTCAACATGACCGAGGACGAGTGGGACCCGGTCCTCGCCACCCACCTCAAGGGGACGTTCACCGTGTTCCGCGCCGCGTCGGCCGTGATGCGCGCGCAGCGGTCCGGCACCCTGATCGGATTCACCAGCGGCAACCACCAGGGCTCGGTGTCGCAGGCCAACTACAGCGCCGCCAAGGGCGGTGTCATCTCGCTCGTGCGCAGCGCCGCGCTCGGCCTGCACAAGTACGGCGTGACCGCGAACGCCGTGGCGCCCGTCGCCCGGACCCGGATGTCCGCCCAGGTGCCCCTGGAGCTGACCGACATCGGCGAGCCGGAGGACGTCGCGGCGTTCGTCGTCTACCTGCTGTCCGACGCGGCCCGCGAGCAGCAGGTCACCGGGCAGGTGTACACCGTCGCCGGTCCGCGGATCGCGGTGTGGGCGCAGCCCGCCGAACTGCGCTCCGTCCACGCCGAGGGGCCCTGGACGCCGGAGCGGATCGCCCGGGTGCTGCCGGGGACCGTGGGGACCGACCCGATGCCGATGCTGGCGCGGGTGGCGGCGGCCGAGGAGGCCGCGCGGCGCGGCGACCGGCCGAACGCGCGGTAGCGCGAGACGACTTCAGCGGTCCGGCGAGACGAGGAGGGGTCGTGGACTTCGCGTTCGGCGAGGAGGACGAGGCGTTCCGCGCGCAGGCCCGGTCATGGCTGGCCGGACATGTGGCGGGCGGGTGGGAACGGCGGGCCTGGGAGCGGGCCCTCGGCAAGGCCGGGTGGATCGGGCTCGGCTGGGGCGAGGGCGGGTACGGCAACCGGACGGCCACGCTGACCCAGCAGGTCGTGTGGGCCGAGGAGTACGCGCGCTCGGGCGCGCCGCCCCGCTCCGGGCACATCGGGGAGAAACTGCTCGCCCCCACGCTGCTCGCCCACGGCAGCGCGGAGCAGAAGGCCCGCTTCCTCCCCCCGGTCGCGCTCGGCGAGGAACTGTGGTGCCAGGGGTACAGCGAGCCCGGCGCGGGCTCCGACCTCGCAGGTGTCCGCACCCGGGCCGAACGGTGCCCGGACGGGACGTACCGGATCACCGGGCAGAAGATCTGGACGTCCCTCGCGCACGAGGCCGACTGGTGCTTCGTGCTGGCCCGCACCGATCCGGACTCCCGCCGCCACCACGGCCTGGGCTTCCTGCTCGTGCCCATGGACCAGCCGGGGCGCGTCGAGGTCCGCCCGATCCGGCAGCTGACCGGGACCAGCGACTTCAACGAGGTCTTCTTCGACGGCGCCCAGGCGCGCGCGGAGCACCTCGTCGGGGGCGAGGGCGCGGGCTGGACGGTCGCCATGAGCCTCCTCGGGTTCGAGCGCGGCGTCTCCACGCTCGCCCAGCAGATCGGGTTCGCCGGGGAGTTGGCCCGGGTCGTGCGCGAGGCCGTGGACCGCGGTGCGGTGGACGATCCGGTGATACGCGAGCAACTGGTACGGCAGTGGGCGGAGCTGCGGGTCATGCGGTGGCACGCCCTGCGGACCCTGGGCGGCACGGGGGACGCGGGGGCGCCCAGCGTGGCCAAGCTGCTGTGGGGCGGCTGGCACCAGCGGCTCGGGGAGCTGGCGATGCGGGTCCGGGGCGCGGCGGCCGGCGCCGGGCCAAGGGACTGGACGCCCTCGGCGCCGTACACGCTCGACGACGTGCAGCGGGGGTTCCTGTTCTCGCGGGCCGACACCATCTACGGCGGGTCGGACCAGGTGCAGCGCACGATCATCGCCGAGCGGGTGCTCGGTCTGCCCAGGGAGCCCAAGGGGGGCGTCTGATGCGCGGAGTCCTGTTCGACGGCGAGCGGGCCGAGGTCGTGGACGACCTGGAGGTTCGGGACCCGGGGCCCGGCGAGGTGCTGGTCGCCGTCGCGGCGGCCGGTCTGTGCCACAGCGATCTGTCCGTGGTGGACGGGACCATACCGTTCCCCGTCCCCGTGGTGCTCGGCCATGAGGGCGCGGGCGTCGTGGAGGCGGTCGGTGTGGGCGTCACCCATGTCGTGCCCGGTGACCATGTCGTGCTGTCCACGCTGGCCAACTGCGGTACGTGCGCCGAGTGCGACCGGGGACGGCCCACCATGTGCCGGCGGGCCATAGGGCGGCCGGAACGGCCGTTCCGGCGCGGTGGCCGACCGGTGTTCCAGTTCGCCGCCAACTCGGCCTTCGCGGAACGGACCGTGGTGAAGGCCGTCCAGGCGGTGCCCGTGCCCAAGGACATCCCGCTGCCCGGGGCCGCGCTCATCGGCTGCGGGGTGCTCACCGGGGTCGGGGCGGTGCTGAACCGGGCCCGGGTCGACCGGGGCGACCGGGTCGTCGTGATCGGCACCGGTGGGGTCGGGCTCAACGTCGTCCAGGGCGCCCGGATCGCCGGGGCGCTGCGGATCGTGGCCGTGGACGCCCACCCGGCGAAGGAGGAGACGGCCCGGCGGTTCGGGGCCACGGACTTCCTGACCTCGGTGGACGGGGTGCGGGAGCTGCTGCCGGACGGGGCCGACCACGTCTTCGAGTGCGTGGGCCGCGTCGAGCTGATCCGGGCCGCCGTCGACCTGCTCGACCGGCACGGGCAGGCCGTGCTGCTCGGGGTGCCGCCCGCCACCGCCGAGGCGTCCTTCCTCGTCTCCTCGATGTACCTGGACAAGGCGATCCTCGGCTGCCGGTACGGCTCGTCGCGGCCCCAGCGGGACATCGCGCTGTACGCGGAGCTGTACCGCGCGGGCCGGCTGCTGCTGGACGAGCTGGTGACGCGGACCTACCCGGTGGAGGACTTCGCGCGGGCGGCGGCGGACGCGGCGGCGGGGAAGGTGGCACGGGGTGTGCTGACCTTCTGAAGTGCCGCCGCGGGACGGTGGTTCGTCCGGGTCCGGACGGTGGCGGGAGAGTTTTCCACAGGCCCGGAAATCGGCTGCCGTGCTGTCGGTGCCGGGACCTACCGTCGACTCCATGACCTATCGAGACGTCGCCTCCAGGCAGGTCCTGGTGTGGGCCGGCACCGCCGTCGCCGCGCGGATGCCGGTCGCCATGACGCCGCTGGCGCTGGTGTTCCTGGTCCGGGAGCGGCCCGGCGGCTACAGCCTGGGCGCGGCGCTCGCGGCGGCCTATGTGCTCGGCGAGATCGTCGCCGCGCCCGTCCTGGGCACCCGCCTGGACCCGGCCCGCGGGCGGCGCCAGCTGACCGCCGGACTCGCGGGCGGCGCCCTGGGGTTCACCGGGCTCGGGGTCTTCGCCGGGTCGCACGCCGTGGTGCTCGGCGTGTTCGCGTTCCTGGCCGGGGCCGCCCCGTCCGCCGCCGCCGGAGGGCAGCGCGCGCTGCTGACCTTCCTGGTGCCCGAGCGTGCCGTGGCGCAGGCGCTGTCCGCGGAGTCGATGCTGATGTCCGGCGTGTGGGCGGTCTCGCCGGTCGCGGTCGCCGGCCTGGCCCTCGCCTGGGCGCCCCGGGTGCCGCTGCTCCTCGCGGCCGTCCTGATGGCGCTGTCCGTGGCCGGTCACCGGCTGCTGCCCGCGGGCTGGGCGAAGGAGGGGCAGGGCGGCCGGGCGAACCGGGTGCGGCCCCGTGTGCTGCTGGGCGCCTGGCCGGTGTACGTCACGGGCGCCGCCAGCATCACCCTGCTCGGCCTGGTCGAACTGACCCTGCCCGCCCTGCTGGAGCAGCGCGGGATCGGCGTGGGCTGGTCGGGTCCGCTGCTGGCGGGCATGGCGGTGGGGTCGGGCGCCGGGGCGTTCGTGTACGGACTGCGGGCGTGGCCGGGGCGGTTGCGCTCGCGGAGCGTGGCGCTGATGTGCGGGATGTCGGTGTTCGTGGCGCTGCTCGCGCTGATACCGGAGGGGCCGGGCATGGCGGTCGCCCTGGTCCTCGCGGGCATCCTCCAGTCCGGCGCGCTGATCACCCGCAATCTGTCGCTGCGGGACGCGCTGCCGCCGGGCGCGCTGGCCGCCGGCTACTCCGTGCTGTACGCGGCCGCGGGCGCCGGGTACGCGGCGACGGGGTCGCTGGCGGGTGCCCTGCTCCGGGTGGTGGCGCCGTCCACGGCGGTCCTGGCCGGGGTCGGTCTGACGCTGCTGCTGACCGCGCTGGGCTGGTGGGGGGAGGCCCGGCGGGAGCGGTCACCGGCTGCCGGTGGCCTCCAGGCACGCCCCGCCGCCCGCGCGGAAGGTGCGCCGGTAGCTGGTGGGGGTGACCCCGAGCGCAGCCTGTAGGTGCTGGCGCATCGACTGGGCGGTGCCGAAGCCGGACCGCGCGGCCACCTGGTCGACGGAGAGGCCGGTGGTCTCCAGCAGGTGCCGGGCCCGTTCGACCCGCTGCCGGGTCAGCCACTGGCCGGGGCTGACGCCGGCCTCCTCGCGGAATCGCCGGGTGAAGGTGCGCACCGACATGGACTCCTGGTCGGCCATGTCCCGTAGCTGGATCGGCTCGTGGAGGTGGGCCAGGGCCCAGGCGCGGGCCGCCGTCGTGGAGGACTGCTGCGGGTCGGGGACCGGGCGGGCGATGTACTGGGCCTGCCCGCCGTCGCGGTGCGGCGGCACCACCATGGTGCGGGCCACGTCGTTGGCGACCGCGGTGCCGTGGTCGCGGCGGACCATGTGCAGGCACAGGTCGATCCCGGCGGCGACCCCGGCCGACGTCAGCACGTCGCCGTCGTCGATGAACAGCACGTCGGCGTCGACGTCGATGGCCGGGAACAGCTCCTGGAGGCGCCGGGCGTGGGCCCAGTGGGTGGTCGCCCGGCGGCCGTCCAGCAGGCCGGCCGCGGCCAGGACGTAGACGCCGGTGCAGATGGAGGCGAGCCGGGTGCCGGGCCGGACCTGGGCGAGAGCGGCGGCCACATCGGTGGGCAGGACGCCCTGCTCGAAGACCGGTTCGAGCTCGCGCGACGCCGGGACGACCACGGTGTCCGCGGTGGCCAGGGCCTCCGGGCCGTGCTCGACCTGGAGGGCGAAGTCGGCGTCGGTGCGCACGGGTCCGGGCGGCCGGGCGGAACAGGTGACGACCTCGTACAGCGGCCGGCCCTCGGCGTCCCGGGGGCGGCCGAAGACGCGGTGCGGGATGCCCAGTTCGAAGGGGATCGCCCCGTCCAGGGCGAGCACGGCGACCCGGTGGGGCCCTGGCCCCGGGCGGGAGTCCGTCGGGGTCTCGGGGCTCGGCTCATGGGGCATGGCCCGATCCTAGCGAATGCTGTCCTTCGGGCCAATGGAATCAACGACGCGCAGGCCCGAAGCTCGTGGACGTGACTCAGACGACCCCCGCACGGCACGACATCGCCGCCCCGGACGCCTCCGCCGCCGGGTCGCCGTCGCCGCGCCGGCCGCGTGTCCACCGCGCCTGGTTCGTCGCCGCGGTCGCCTTCGTGACGATCCTCGGCGCGGCCGCCTTCCGCTCCCTGCCGGGCCTGCTCATCGATCCGCTCAACGACGACTTCGGCTGGTCGCGCGGCACGATCGGGGCGGCCGTCTCCATCAACCTGGCGCTGTACGGCCTGACCGCCCCCTTCGCCGCCGCGCTGATGGACCGGTTCGGCATCCGTCGGGTCGTCGCGGTGGCCCTCGTGCTGATCGCGGCCGGGTCGGGGCTGACCTACTGGATGACGGCGGCCTGGCAACTGCTGCTGTGCTGGGGCCTGCTCGTGGGTCTCGGCACCGGTTCGATGGCGCTGGCGTTCGCCGCCACGGTCACCAACCGCTGGTTCACCGAGCGCCGGGGCCTGGTCACCGGCATCCTCACCGCCGCCTCCGCCTCCGGTCAGCTGGTCTTCCTGCCGCTGCTGGCCTGGATGGTGGAGGAGCACACCTGGAAGCCGGCCGTCGTCACCGTGGCGCTCACGGCGCTCGCGGTCATCCCCTTCGTCTGGCTGCTGCTGCGCGACCACCCGGCCGACGTGGGCCTCGCCCCCTACGGCGCCACGGAGTTCGTGCCCAAGCCGCCGCCCGCGCCGGGCGCCGCCCGCCGGGCCGTGACCGTCCTCCTCTCGGCGGCCCGCACGGGCCCCTTCTGGCTGCTGGCGGGCACCTTCGCGATCTGCGGCGCCTCCACCAACGGCCTGATCCAGACCCACTTCGTGCCCGCCGCCCACGACCACGGCATGCCGATCACGGCCGCCGCCTCCCTGCTCGCGGTGATCGGTGTCTTCGACGTCGTCGGCACGGTGTTCTCCGGCTGGCTCACCGACCGCTTCGAACCGCGCCGGCTGCTCGCGGTGTACTACGCCCTGCGCGGTGTCTCGCTGCTGTTCCTGCCGATGCTGCTCGCCCCGGGCGTCCACCCGCCGATGCTCTTCTTCATCGTCTTCTACGGTCTCGACTGGGTGGCCACCGTCCCGCCCACCGTCGCCCTGTGCCGGGAGCAGTACGGCGAGGACAGCGCCATCGTCTTCGGCTGGGTTCTCGCCTCCCACCAGCTCGGCGCGGCGCTGGTGGCGTACCTCGGCGGGCTCGCGCGGGACGTGTTCGGCACCTACGACATGGTCTGGTACGCGTCCGGCGCCCTGTGCGCGGCGGCGGCGCTGATGGCCCTGGTGATCCGGCGGCGTCCGGTGCCGGCCGTCCCGGCCCTCTGACGCGCGGTCAACGGAACCGGCCCCGGTGGAAGAGCAGCGGAGCCCCGTCCCCGTCGCGCGCGCCCAGGGCGTCGACCCGCCCGACGACGATGAGGTGGTCGCCGCCCGGGTGCACCGCGTGGACCGCGCAGTCGATCCACGCGAGCGTGTCCGCGAGGCGCGGGGAGCCGGAGACCGGGGCCCGGTCGTAGCGGACCCCGGCGAACTTGTCGGCGCCGCTTACCGCGAAGGCGCGGCACAGCTCCTCCTGACCGGCGGCCAGCACGTTGACGCAGAAGACGCCCGCGCGGGCGATGCGCGGCCATGTCGTCGACGTCCGGCCGGCCATGAAGGCGACCAGCGGGGGGTCGAGGGACAGGGACGCGAAGGACTGGCAGGCGAATCCGGCGGGGCGGTGCGGGGCCGCGGCGTCCGCCGGGGCCGTGACGACCACCACGCCGGTCGCGAAGGTCCCCAGCACCCGCCGGAACACGTCCTGCGGGACCGGCGCCCGCTCGTCCTCGCGGACGCAGCGCAGCGCGGGGCGCGGTGGCGCCGGGGCGGGCGGTGCCCCGGCCGGGCGGAGGTGGCGGACGGCGGCGGCCGCCATCCCTGCGTGTCCCATCACACCGGACATTGAAACTGACGGTTCGTCAGATAGGAAGCCCCGTGCGGTGGAGAGATGTCAGCGCCCCCGGAACGTCGGGCTCCTGCGCTCCGCGAAGGCCGCCAGGCCCTCCGACGCGTCCTCGGTCGTCAGGTTGATCTCCTGCGCGGCCGCCTCCGCCGCGAACGCGCCCGCGCGGTCGCTGTCCCAGGAGGCGTTGACGAGCTGCTTGGTGAGGGCCAGCGCCCGGGTCGGGCCCGCCGCCAGGCGCGCGGCCCAGTCGCCGGCCGCGCCTTCCAGCTCCCCGTCGGGGACGACCCGGTTGACCAGGCCCAGCCGCTCGGCATCCGCCGCGGACAGGGCGTCGCCGAGGAACATCAGCTCCTTGGCGCGGTGCGGGCCGACGAGCCGGGGGAGGAGGTAGGCGCCGCCGCCGTCCGGGACGAGACCACGCCGTACGAAGACCTCGACGAACCGCGCGGACTCCGCGGCCAGCACCAGGTCGCAGGCGAGCGCCAGATGGACGCCGAGGCCGGCCGCGGTCCCGTTCACCGCCGCGACCACCGGCTTCTCGCAGTCCAGCACGGCCGCGACCAGCCGCTGGGCGCCGAGCCGGAGCGTGCGCGCCACGTCCCCGGGCCGCCGCGCCCCGCCCGCCGACCCGCCCCGCAGGTCCGCCCCGGCACAGAACGCGCGCCCGGTGCCGGTGAGGACGACGGCCCGCACCTCCGGGTCCGCTGAGGCGCCGGCGAGCAGGTCGACGACCCGGTCGCGCTGACCGGGCGTGAGGGCGTTCAGCGCCTCGGGGCGGTCCAGCGTGATCCGGCACACCCCGTCCTCGCGGGAGTGCCGTACCCACAGGTCGAGCGGGTCCGGTCCGGTCGCCATGTCAGCGGCACACCACGAGCGCGTCGAGCGCCACCGCGCCCTGCCCCCGGGGCAGCACCATCAGCGGGTTGACGTCCAGCTCCGCGAGCTCGTCGCCGAGTTCGAGCGCCATCCGCTGCACCCGCAGCACGACCTCCACGAGCGCGTCGAGGTCGGCCGGGGGCCGGCCCCGGACCCCGTCGAGCAGGGCCCGGCCCCGCAGTTCGGCGCACATCCGGCGGACCTGCTCCTCGCCGAAGGGCGGCACCCGGACCGCCGTGTCGCGCAGGACCTCCACCAGCACCCCGCCCAGCCCGAGCGTCACCGTGGGCCCGAACAGCTCGTCGTGCGAGGCGCCCACCACCATCTCCACGCCCCGTTCCACCATCTGGCAGACCAGCACGCCGTCCAGCGCGATGTCCTCGTAGCGGGCGATGTCGGTCAGCTCGCGGTAGGCGTCCCGGACCTGGCTGGCCGAGGTCAGGCCGATCCTGACCAGGCCCAGCTCGCTCTTGTGGGCGATCCGCGCGCCGGACGCCTTCATCACCACCGGGTAGCCCACCAGGCCCGCCGCGCGCACGGCCGCCGCCGCGCTGGTCACCAGCTGTTCGCGCGGGACCCGGATGCCGTACGCCCGCAGCAGCTGCTTCGCCGCGTGCTCGCTCAGCTGCTGTCCCGGGCGCAGGAGGGCCCGCGCCTTGCGGCTCGACGGCGAGGGGGTGCGGGGCGCCTCGTCGAAGGGGGAGCGGTAGCCGGTGACGAACCGGTGGTGGTCGAGGTGGGCGCGGACGGCGGAGACGCAGTTGGCGACCGTGCGGAAGGTGACCACGCGCGAGGAGCCGAGCAGGATCTCGCGGTAGGCCCGCTCGGTGCCGACCGGCGACCCCCACACCACGCACACCAGCTTGTCCGTCCGCTCGGCGGCGTCCACCAGGTCCTGGGCGAGCCGGTCGCTCAGCGGCGGGAACGGCCCGGTGACCGGGCAGATCAGCACCCCCACCGAGGGGTCGTCGAGGATCGCGTCGATGATCTTGCGGCCGCGCTCGTCGCCGACCGGGTGCCCGCCGCTGTCGACCGGGTTCGCCACGCTCAGATACCCGGGTATCCACTGGTGCAGCTCGGCCTGCCGGGCCTGCGACAGGACCGGCAGGCGCAGCCCCGCCCCGGCCGCGAGGTCGGCCACGTGGGCGCCCGTGCCGCCGGAGATCGAGTAGACGACGACGCCGTCGGCGCGCGGCGGGCGGGCGCGGGCCAGCAGAGTGGCGGTGTCCTGGAGTTCGTCCAGGCCGTCGACCCGGATCACGCCGTACTGGCGCAGGGCCGCGTCCACCACCGCGTCCGCGCCCGTCAGCCGGCCGGTGTGGGAGGCGGCCGTGCGGGCGCCCGCCTCGGTGCGGCCCACCTTGACCGCGACCACGGGCACCTTGCGGCGGGCCGCGCGGTCGGCGGCGAGCAGGAAGGCGCGGCCGTCCTTGATGCCCTCGACATAGGCGGCGATGACGCCGACCTCGGGCCGCTCGGCGAAGTAGGAGAGGAAGTCGGCCGTCGTCAGGTCGGCCTCATTGCCGGTGGGCGCCCAGTGGGACAGGCGCACGCCCAGCTCCTGGAGCGCGAAGACGGGGCGGCCCTGGTGCCCGGACTGGGTGATGAGCGCGATCGCGGGCCCGTCCAGGTCGTCGCGGAACCGCTCGAAGGCGTTCAGGTTGGTGTTGGGCCCGAGCAGCCGCAGCCCGGACCGCTCGACGGCGGCGGCGAGCCGGGCCTGCGCGACCGCGCCCTCCTCGCCGGTCTCCGCGAACCCGGAGGCGAAGACGACGGCGAACTTCACCTTCGTCCCGGCCAGTTCCTCGATCACCGGCAGCGGGTCGGCGACCAGCAGCACGGCCAGGTCCACCTGTTCGGGCAGGTCGGCGACCGACGGGACGCAGGGGATGCCGAAGACGGACGGGCGGGCCGGGTGCACGGGGTGGAGGCGGGCGCCGGTCCGCCCGGCCCAGTCGACCAGCCGGCGGGTGATCCCCGTGTTCGGGCGCCCCTCGGCGTCGGAGGCGCCGATCACGGCCAGTGACTCAGGCCGGAAGAGGCGGTCCAGGTCGGGTACGTCGCAGTACAGCGGACGGCCGCTGACGTCGAGGTCGTCGGGCTCGGCGGGCCGGCCGTGGACGGCGGGAGCGGGCTGCTCGCCGCACGCGACGACGCGGCCCCGGCGGGAGTCGGTGGTGAGGGTGCCGTGGGTTGATCCAAGCATCGGTCCGCCCGTCCCTGGGTGACAGCGATTAACTGACGCAGTGTCAGATTAAATGAACTGACACTCCGTCAGGAACCGTCGTGCGGGCAAAAGTCGGGCGGACGCCTCCCTCGCGGGCTCGCGGGCGCGCCGGTCAGGCGGGCAGCCGGGCGACCCGGCGGCGCCGGTCCCGGGCGACGGACCGGGCGATCCGCTGCGCGTCGATCGCCATCTCCCGCAGATTGCCGCTGATCGGGTTCGTGTAGCCGGTGAAGTACAGACCGGGCGCGTCCGCCGGGGTCCGGGCGCCCCGCACGCCGGGCCTGCCCCGCTCGTCGAGCACGCCGAGATGGCCGACCAGGCCCTCCAGGCCGCGCGCGTAGCCGGTGGCGGCGACGACGGCGTCCGGCGATATCCGGCTGCCGTCCGCGAGGACCACCTTGTCCGCGTCGAACCCCTCGACGGCGGCGACGATCTCGATCCGGCCCCGGCGCACCGCGTCGACGAGCCCGACGTCCAGGACCGGGATCGCGCCCTCCCTGACCCTGCTGTACAGGCCGGTGTCGGGACGCGGCAGCCCGTGCGCCGACAGGTCCGGGACGCTGAGCCGGGCCACCGGCCGGGCCAGCCGGTCGACGAGCCGCACGGGCAGCCGCCGTACGAGGATGCTCGTGAACTGCGCGGGCCACCCGGCGGTCGAGCGGCGCACGATGTGCGGCACCGTCCGCACCGCGAGGCGCACCCGGGCCGCGCCGCCCTCCACGAGGTCCACGGCGATCTCGGACCCGGTGTTGCCGGCGCCCACGACCAGGACGTCCCGGCCGGCGTAGGGGGCCGCGTCGCGGTACTCGCCGGCGTGCACCAGCTCACCGCCGTAGCCCTCCCGTCCGGGCCAGTCGGGGATGCGCGGGGTGTGGTTGTGGCCGGTGGCCACGACGACGGCGGCGCCGGCCAGCTCCCGGCCGCCGGTGGCGTGCAGCAGCCAGCCGGAGCCGTCCGGTGCGGGCTCGACGCGGGAGACCTCGACGCCGGTGACGATCTCCAGCTCGTGGTGCTCGGCGTATTTCTCCAGGTAGCGCACCATGTCGTCGCGGGACACCCAGCGCCCGAAGCGGCGCGGCATCGGCAGGCCGGGCAGCGCCGAAAGCCGCCGGGTGGTGTGCAGGTGGAGCCGGTCGTAGTGCCCGCGCCACGAGGCGCCGACCGCGTCCGACCGCTCCAGGACGACGGCCCGTATGCCGCGGGCGCGCAGGGCGTACGCGACGGAGAGTCCGCCGGGGCCGCCCCCGACGATGTAGACGGGGCGTTCCGGGAGTTGGGGGGTATCGGCCATGATTCGGAGCGTAACCACGCAACTGGTTGATGGGTCTCGGTCAAGCCCGGAATTGGTTGCGGATCGATCACGACTGCGGGAGACCTGGGTGGGGTCTGTGACGTAGCTCTCCTGGTTGTGGGTCCGGGGCCCGGGATGCGGGGGCG
This sequence comes from Streptomyces sp. NPDC056628, assembly GCF_042792555.1. Lineage (NCBI taxonomy): Bacteria > Bacillati > Actinomycetota > Actinomycetes > Kitasatosporales > Streptomycetaceae > Streptomyces > Streptomyces sp. NPDC056628. Next base: position 102,897 of record NZ_JBHTWG010000019.1, on the reverse strand, counting down.
CGGTGGGCCCGGGGCGCTGGCCGGCCCCGTCTCCGCCTGCCCGTTCGCGGCCCGGGAGTTAGGATCCGGGCCCATGGCCCTCACGGTGAACGACGTGGAACGGTTCGAGGCGGCCCGGCCCCGGCTGGAAGCCATCGCCTACCGGTTGCTCGGCTCGGCGAGCGAGGCCGAGGACGCCGTCCAGGAGACGTTCCTGCGCTGGCAGGCCGCCGACGTGGAGCGCGTCGAGGTCCCCGAGGCGTGGCTGACCAAGGTGCTCACCAACCTGTGCCTCAACCAGCTCGGTTCGGCCCGCGCCCGCCGCGAGACCTATGTGGGCCAGTGGCTGCCCGAGCCGCTGCTCGCCGGGGACCCCATGCTGGGCCCGGCCGACACCGCCGAGCAGCGCGAGTCGGTCTCGTACGCGGTGCTCGTCGTGCTGGAGCGCCTCTCGCCCAGCGAGCGGGCGGTGTACGTGCTGCGGGAGGCGTTCGACTACACACACCGGGAGATCGCTGAGATCCTCGACGTCACCGAGGCCGCCAGCCAGCAGATCCTGCACCGGGCCCGCGGGCACGTGGCGCGGGGCAGGGTGCGGACCGAGGTCGACGAGGCGGCGGCCCGGCGGATCGTCGACGAGTTCCTGGCGGCCGCCGTCAGCGGCCGGACCGAGCCTCTGGTGCGCCTGCTCACCGAGGACGCGGTCGTGGTCGGCGACGGCGGCGGGAAGGTCCCGGCGCGGGCCAGGGCGGTCGAGGGGGCCCTGGCGGTCGCGCGGTTCCTGCGGGGCCTGTTCAAGCCCAGCGCCGCCAAGCGGGCCCTGGTGGGCGGGTCGCCCGAGTACTACGCGACCACCGCCAACGGCGAACCCGCCCTCGTGGTGGTCGTCGACCGCCGGGTCATCGGCGTGATGTGCGTGGAGGTCACCGAGGACGGCCTCGCCGCGTTCCGCAGCCAGGTCAACCCCGACAAGCTGGAGCGCGCGACCCGGGTCTGGCAGGCCGCCGACCACGGGGAACCCCTGGTGCGCGACGCGTTCTGACCGGCGTACGACGTCGGCGTCCGGGGTGTGACGTGGGGCGTGACGTGGTTCACATCCCATCCCTGTCAGGAATCGGCGGGCCGTCCGGTTCAGGAGGCGAACCCGCTGAAGACAGGAGCAAGGACATGCAGCACCGCATCATCGTGCTCGGGGGCGGCTACACCGGAGCGTTCGCCGCCGGGCGGCTCGCCAGGCGCCTGCACGGCGACGACGTCACCGTCACCCTGGTCAACGCGGAGCCCGACTTCGTCGAGCGCGTCCGGATGCACCAGCTCGCCGTGGGGCAGACCCTCAAGCCCCGGCCGTTCACCGAGATCTTCCGGGGCACCGGCGTCGACCTGAGGATCGCCCGGGTCACCGCCGTCGACGCCGACCGCAGGGCCGTGGCCGTCGAGGACGCGGACGGCACCGAGGAGCTGGAGTACGACACCCTCGTCTACGCCCTCGGCAGCGGCTGGGACGACCAGGGGGTCCCCGGCGTCGCCGAGCACGCCTTCGAGCTCGCGAGCCGGCCCGGCGCGCTGCGGCTGCGCGAGCGCCTCGCCGCGCTGGAGGCGGGGGCGTCCGTGGTCGTGGTCGGCGGCGGCCTCACCGGCGTGGAGGCCGTGACGGAGATCGCCGAGGCCCGCCCGGACCTCGACGTCCGCCTCGTCGTGCGCGGCGGACTCGGCGACTGGCTCTCCGCGAAGGGCCGCCGTCACCTGCGCGAGGCCGTCGGCCGGCTCGGGATCACCGTCCACGAGGGCACCACCGCCACCGGGGTGGAGGCCGACCGGGTCCGCACCGCCGGCGGCGTGGAGATCCCGGCCGCGGTCACCGTGTGGACCACCGGCTTCGCCGTCCACCCGATCGCGTCGGCCACCACCCTCGAGGTCGGCGACCGGGGGCAGATCGTGGTCGACGGGACCATGCGCTCGGTCTCCCACCCGGACGTCTACGCCATCGGCGACGCGGCCCTCGCGCGGGGCGCCGGCGGCAAGCCGCTGCGCATGTCGTGCGCCTCGGGCGGCTTCACGGCCTGGCAGGCCGCCGACGCCGTCGTGGCCCGGCTGACCGGGGGCAAGCTGCCGACGGTGCCGCTGCGCTACTTCAACCAGTGCATCTCGCTGGGCCGCAGGCAGGGCCTGATCCAGTACGTCACCGGGGACGACCGCCCGGTCCGCGCGGCTCTGACGGGCCGGATCGCCGCCTTCTACAAGGAGCTGATCTGCAAGGGCGCCGCCTGGAACGTGGGCAACCCGGGGATGGGCATGCCACTGCGCCGCCGCCGGGTGGTGGCGGGGCCCGACGCCGCCGTCCCCGCGGCCGAGGCGGCCGCCTGAGCCCGCCGGGGGCGTGCCCCGGCCGGGTGGCGGCCGGGGCGTCCGGACGATTGTCAGGCTCCATGGATCTGACGTACCGTCAGATCCATGGACGCGATCTGGCTCACCGGTGCGCAATGGCTGGCCGTGCTCCGGATAGGGCTCGGCCTGTGGTGGCTGGAGAGCTGGCGGCACAAGGACCGCAGGAGCTGGCTGGCCGGCTCCGGGATCGCCTGGGCGGCGGACGTGGCCGCCGAGCACCGCTGGCCCGCCGTCCGCTCCGGCTTCGACCGCGTCGTGGCACCCCGGCCCCGGACCATGGCGTACGTCGTCCTCCACGCCGAACTGGCCCTGGGGCTCGGTCTCGTGCTGGGGTTCCTCACCCCGGTCGCCCTCGCCGGCGGGCTGCTGCTCAACCTCCTGTACCTCACCCTGATGATCCACGACTGGGCCGAGCAGGGGCAGAACGGCATGATGGCGCTGATCTCGGTCGTCGCGCTGTTCGGGATGTCCTGGCAGTCCTGGTCGGTGGACGGCGTGCTCGGACTGTTCGAATGAGCGGGCCCCGGTACGACGTCCCTGAGCCGGACGCCTTCACCCGCCCCTACTGGGACGCGGCCGCCGCCGGCCGGCTGCTGCTGCGGCGGTGCCGGGCCTGCGGACGCGCCCACCACTACCCCCGCGAGTCCTGCCCGCACTGCTGGAGCGAGGACGTCGTCTGGGAGACCGCGAGCGGCCGGGCCACCCTGTACACCTGGTCCGTCGTGCACCGCAACGACCTGCCGCCCTTCGACGCGCGCACCCCGTACGTCGCCGCCGTCGTCGACCTCGCCGAGGGCCCCCGGATGACGACCGGGCTCGTGGACTGCCCGGACCCCGCCTGGCTGCGGGCCGGCCTGGCGCTCACGGCCGCCTTCCCGGACGGGGTGCCGGTGTTCCGCCCGGCACCCTGACCCGCCGGGGTTCAATGACCGTATGACTGACGCCGGCATACGCCCCGCTCCCCGCCCCTTCCCGGACCTCCACGGCCACGGACTGCGGCTGCGCCCCTGGGACCCGGACTCCGGGACCGACCTGGACGCCTGGTTCCGGGGCCGCGCCGACCCGGAGTTCCGGCGCTGGAACACCCCGCTGTCGCTCGCCGCGGACCGCGAGGGCGCCCGCGCCACCCTGCGGGCCGCCGCCGCCGACACGGCGGACGGCTCGGCGGCGTACTGCGTGACCGACGCCGGGAGCGGCGTGGTCCTCGGCCATGTCAGTGTCAGCGTCGTCAGCCGGCCCATGGACTGCGGCCGCGTCGGCTACTGGGTCCTCCCCGAGGCCCGCGGCCGGCGCGTGGCCGGCCACGCGCTCGCCCTCGCCGCCCGCTGGGCGCTGACCGCCCCGGACGGCCCCCGCCTGCACCGGCTCGAACTCGGCCACGCCGTCGGCCACCACGCCTCCTGCCGGGTCGCCGAGAGGCGCGGCTTCCGCGCCGAGGGGACCCTGCGCGGCGCTCAGTGGGAGGCCGGACGGCACGACGCCTACCGGGACACGCACCTGCACGCCCGCCTCGCCACCGACCCCGTCGGTCCCCTTACCCCAACGCCCGCACCGGCGTGAGGACTTGTGTCGTCTTGGTGTCCACGGCGGAGAAAAATGCACACCGCAGGGCGGGGCGCGGGATCATGAGGCATGCGCCCGGACGACTGGTACTCCACCCAGGACCTCAACGGCTTCCTGTCCCACGCCGGAGGCTTCCTGCGCTCACGCCCCGACCTGCACACCGTCGCCCTGACGGTCACCGAGACGCTGCGCACCAACGGGCCGCGCGCCTACGGCGACGAGGCCCCCGTGTTCGGGGCGCTGGAACGGGACGGACAGGTGCGGGCCGCCTACTTCCGCACCCCGCCCCACCACCTCAACGTCACCCCGCTCACCCCCGGCGAGTCCGACGCCCTCGCCGCCCACCTGCTCGCCCTCGGGCACGCGGTGCCCGGCGTCGTCGCCGCGCAGGAGACCGCGGAGGCGTTCGTCGCCGCCTGGCAGCGGCACACCGGCGCGCGCGGCACCGTAGGACAGCGCCAGCGCCTGTACCGGCTCGGCAACCTGACGGTCCCGCAGCCCGTCCCGGCCGGCCGCGCCCGCCTCGCCGGCCCGCGGGACCGGGAGCTGCTGGGCCGCTGGTACGGCGAGTTCACGGAGGCCACCGGGCACGCGCCCGCGCGCGATCCGGGCGCCTGGGCCGACGCGCGCGTGTCCTCCGGGGGCGTCACCCTGTGGGAGGGCGAGGACGGCACGCCCCTCGCCATGACCGGGGTGACGCCCTTGATCGCCGGGCAGGTCCGCATCGCCCCCGTCTACACCCCGGCCCCGCTGCGCGGGCGCGGCTACGGCGGCGCGGCCACCGCCGCGGTCACCCGGGCCGTGCTCACCTCCGGGGTGCGCGAGGTATTGCTCTTCACGGACCTGTCCAACCCCACGAGCAACGGCCTGTACCAGCGCATCGGCTACCGCCCGGTCGCCGACTTCACCGCGTACGACATCCACCGCGCCCGCTGACCGGCGCCGCTCCCGCGTCCCTCAGGGCCAGAGCAGCTCCTTGACCCAGCCCGGTTCCGTACGCCGGTAGACGAGCCGTACGTGCCGGCGGTGCGCGTCGCCCTGGAAGAACTCCACCTCGTCGGGGCGCAGCCGGTACAGCGTCCAGGTCGGCACCGGCGCGTCCGGTTCCTCGCGGGCCCGCTCCCAGGCGGCCTCCGACGCGCGCGTCAGCTCCTCGGGGGAGGCGAGCACCTCGCTCTGCCGGCCGGTCAGGGCCGCCGCGAGCGCGCCGGTCGAGCGGGCCTGCAGATCGGCCCGGGACTCGGCGGACGGGGCCGCCGTCACCGGGCCGCGCAGCCGCACCTGGCGGCCCCGCGCCGGCCAGTAGAAGCCGAGGGCCGCGTACGGGCGGGCGGCGAGCTGGCGGCCCTTGCGGCTGTCGCGGTGCGTGGCGAAGGACCAGCCGGACGCGTCGGCGCCGTGCAGCACCACCGTCCGTACGTCCGGTAGGCCCTCCTCGTCCGCGGTGGCGAGGGACATCGTGTGCGGCTCGGTCTGCCCGGCCGCGACCGCCTCGGCGAACCAGGCGGTGAACAGCTCCAGCGGCGCGTCGGGGGTGCCCGACGGGTCGAAGGAGGGCAGCTCGACGTCCCACACCCGCAGCGACCTCAGCAGGTCGTGAAGATCCGTTCCCATTCCCCGATTGTCCCCCGCGGGGAGCGTGCAGGGCGGGTCAGATCCGTCCGAGGTCGGACGACAGCCAGTGCTCGGGCCGCATGTGGACGACGACCTGCTCGCCGTGGTTCTTCCAGGCGAAGTCGACATAGCCGTCGACCTTCTCGGGCGGCAGATAGCGCGCCGAGATCTCCCGCAGGTCCTCCAGGGTGGCCGGGACGGTCCGCAGGACGAAACCCGAGACCGAGACGTACCGGATCGTGGGTTCGATCCGGTCCACCAGCAGGGAGAACCGGCGCGCCTCCTGGATGCGCCGGTTCTTGCGGGAGTCGAGGCCGGTCATGATCCACACGTCGCCGCCGGGGCGGTACTGGTACCAGATGGGCACGGTCAAAGGGGCCCGCCCGCCGCCCCCGTCGACCGCCAGCGCCGCGACGTGCGGCTCGGCGAGGAACGCCTCACGCTCTTCACGGGTCAGTGCCATACCGTCTCCTTCGGTCGGTTCACTCCCTTCCCACTACCAACGTCCCCGACGAGCAGAACCATCCACCCGTCGCCGACACCACGCCCAGCCGAGGCGGCTCCCCCGTCCGGCCGCGCCGGGCCACCTGGCGTTCCCCGGCCTCGCCCCGCAGCTGGCGCACCGCCTCCACCAGCAGGAACAGTCCGCGCATCCCGGGGTGCTGGGCCGACAGCCCGCCCCCGTCCGTGTTCACCGGCAGCTCCCCGCCGCGCACCAGCAGCCGCCCCTTCCCGACGAACGCCCCGCCCTCGCCCTTGGCACAGAAGCCGAGGTCCTCCAGGGTCACCAGCGTCATGTAGGTGAAGGCGTCGTACAGCTCGGCGAAGTCCATCTCCTCGGGGCGCACCCCGGCCCGGGCGAAGGCGAGCCGTCCGCTCACCGCCGCCGGGCCGGTCGTGAAGTCCGGCCACTCGGCCATCGAGGCGTGCGAGACGTGCTCCCCGGTGCCGAGGATCCACACCGGTGCCGTACGGCAGTCGGGGACGTACTCCTCGGCGGCCAGCAGCACCGCCGCGCCGCCGTCGGAGCGCAGACAGCAGTGGAGCCGGGTGAACGGGTCCGCGATCACCGGCCCGGACAGCACGTCGTCCACGGTGATCGGATCGCGGTGCAGCGCCTCGGGGTTCAGGGCCGCGTTCGCCCGCGCCTGGACGGCCACCTGCGCCAACTCCTCGATGCCGGTGCCGTGTTCGGTCATGTGGCGGCGGGCGGCCATGGCGTACTTGGCGATCAGCGTGTGGCCGTAGGGGGCCTCGAACTGCGCGGGGCCCCGCGCCCCGAAGGACAGCTCGCCGGTCCGCCGGCCCGCCCTGATGTCCGCCCGGGCCGTCGAGCCGTACACCAGCAGCACGGCGTTCGCGTGGCCGCGCGCGACGGCGTCCGCCGCGTGGGCCGCCATGACCTCCCAGGTGGCGCCGCCGACCGAGGTGGAGTCGACCCAGGTCGGGCGCAGGCCCAGATACTCGGCCACCTCGACGGGCGCGAGCACGCCGAGACCCGCCGACGCGAAGCCGTCCACCACCTCCCGCGCGAGTCCCGAGTCGGCCAGCGCCCGGCGAGCGGCTTGAGCGTGCAGGGCGTACGCGGTCGCGTCGTCCACCCGCCCGCAGTCCGACAGGGCCACCCCCACCACGGCGACTCTCCGGTTCCCGGCAGTCATGCGCGGCCTCCCGCCTCTGGGCATCTCACCTCGGCCCTCCTAATATGACGAACCGTCAGATCCGAGGGGAAGAGCCGGAGGGACCGCCCATGGACACCAGCCTCACCCCCGAACAGGACGGCATCCGCCGCGCCCTGCGCGACCTGCTCGACAGCCGCTGCGGCCCCGGCGAGCTGCGCGCGGCCCTCGACACCCCCGCCGGTCACGACCCCGCCCTGTGGGCGGCCCTCGCCGGACGGCTCGGCCTGGCCGGCCTCGCCCTGCCCGAGGCGTACGGCGGCGTGGGCTGCTCGGTGACCGAACTCGCCCTCGCCTGCGAGGAGACCGGCCGGGCCCTGGCCCCCTCCCCGCTGACGGCCACCGCCGTCCTCGCCGCCCCGCTGATCGCCGCGCTCGGCACCCCCGCCCAGCGGGCGGACCTGCTGCCCCGCCTCGCCTCCGGCGCGCTCACCGCCGCCCTCGTCGTGGACGGTCCCGCCCTCGCCACCGCCCTCGCCCTGACCGGCGGCAACGGCGGCGACTGGGCCGGCGGCGGACGGGCGGGCGGTGTGCAGGCCCGCCGCGGCGGGGACGGCTGGCGGCTGTACGGGCAGGCCGGCCAGACGCTGGACGGGCACAGCGCCGGACTGCTGGTGGTCGCCGCGCGCACCGGGGGCTACACCCGCCCCCGGACCCTGCTGTTCCTGGTGCCCGGTGACGCGCCCGGGGTGGTCCGGGCCCGGCAGACCACCGTCGACGCCACCCGCCCGCAGGGCCGCGTGCACCTGCGGGACGTCGGCGCACAGCTGCTGGGGGAGGAGGGGGCCGAGGTGACCGGCGCCCTCGCGGAGACGGGGGACCGGGCCGCGGCGGTCCTCGCCTGCGAGGCCGTGGGCGCCGCTGACCGGGCCCTGGAGCGGACCGTGGAGCACGTCGGGCGGCGCGAGCAGTTCGGGCGGCCGATCGGGTCCTTCCAGGCGGTCAAGCACCGGCTGGCGGACGTGTACGTCGAGGTGCAGGCGGCCCGGTCGGCGGCGTACTACGCGGCCTGGGCGGCCGCCCACGGCGAGCGGACGGGCGGCCTCGCCCTCGCCCAGGCCCTCCAGGCGCTGCGGACCGCCGCCGGCGAGGCGATCCAGTTCCACGGCGGCCTCGGTTTCACCTGGGAGCACGAGGCGCACCTGTACTTCAAGCGGGCCGCCGGCGACGAACTGCTTCTCGGGCCGGTCCACCGGCTGCGCGCGCACGCCGCAGGGTCGGCCCGGCTCCTCGAGGCGCCCGGGACACGGGAGGTGCGGGTGTGACCCTGCCGCACGCGGTCGTACACGCCGTCCAGAAGCTGTCCGCGACCCGGGGCTTCGCCCGGGCCGCCCCGCACGTCGTGCCCGCGCTCGACCGGGCCGTGCACCGGCTCACCCGGGGAAAGGTGCTGCCCAGCGCCCTGATGCTGCCCGGTGTCGTGCTGACCTCCACGGGCGCCCGCAGCGGACTGCCCCGCCGTACGCCGCTCGCCTGCGTACCCGAGGCGGGAGGCCGCTCCTGGCTGCTCGTCGGCTCCAACTTCGGCCGGCCCGGCCACCCCGCCTGGACCCACAACCTGCTCGCCCACCCCGACGCCGAGATCGACTGGAAGGGCCGCACCGTCCCCGTCACGGCCGCGCTCCTGGCGGGCGAGGAGCGGGAGGCGGCCTGGCGGGCCGCCGTGGCCCTCTGGCCCCCGTACGCGGCGTACCAGGCCCGGGTGGACCGGCGCATCCGGCTCTTCCGCCTCACTCCACGGTCCCAGGTGGGGTGACCCGAAAGCGACGTTGGCATTTGCCCGGCACCCGGCCCCGCGGGGGAGGATCCGACCCATGGACGACGTGGACGGACGCATCCTCGCCGAGCTCCAGCAGGACGGCCGGCTGACCGTGACGGAGCTGGCCGCGCGGGTGGGGCTCAGCGTCTCGCCGTGCCACCGGCGGCTGCGCGAGCTGGAGCGGTCCGGCGCCATCGGCGGGTACCGGGCGGTGGTGGACCCGGCCGCCGTCGGGCTCGCCTTCGAGGCGCTGGTCTTCGTCTCCATGCGGCAGGAGGACCGGGACACGGTCGCCGGGTTCGAGCGGGCGCTCGGCGAGGTGGAGGAGGTGCTGGAGGCGCAGCGGCTGTTCGGGGAGCCCGACTACCTGCTGCGGGTGGTCGCCGCCGATCTCGCGGCCTACCAGCGGCTGTACGACGAGCGGCTGGCCACGCTGCCGGGGGTGCAGCGGCTGACGTCGACGCTGGTGATGAAGCACGTGGTGAAGGACCGCCCGCTGCCCGGCCGGAACGGGCCGTGACGCACGACAGGCGGCGGCCCACCCGGGTGGACCACCGCCTGCCAGACAGGACTTGGGGCGCCGGCCGGCCGGGAACCGCCCCGCCGGCCCTTCGGGCGTCACTTCACGGGCTTCCTGCCGGTGACGCCCAGATGCACCAACAGGGCCAGGTTCGGCTTGAGTTCGGACTGCTTGACGCCCCAGCTCTGGAAGCCCTTCTGGTGCGAGGCCACCGCGGCGAGCATCGCGACGAGCGATCCCGCGATGGCCGCCGGGTTGACGTCCTTGTCGACCCGGCCCTTCGCCTGGAGCTGTGCCACCGCGTCCGCGAGGGAGTTGTTGACCGAGTTGAGGATCTTCATGCGGATCTTGTAGAAGCGCTTGTCGCCCTCGGACGCTCCGAGGTCGACGACCCGCAGGATCGCTTCGTTGCGGCGCCAGAAGTCCAGGAAGCCCTCGACGAGGTTCTGCGCGGTCTGCCAGCCCGCCTTCCCCACCCAGCTGCGACCCTCGACCAGGGCGGTCAACTCCGCGCCCTCGGTGGCCATTTGCTCGGCGAGCTCCAGGACGGCGCCCTCGACGTCCGGGAAGTACTGGTAGAAGGTGGCGGGCGACGTACCTGCCTTGCGGGCGACATCGATGACCTTGACGTCCCGGTACGGGGAAGAGCTGAGCATCTCGCTGAGGCAGTCGAGCAGCTTCTGCCGGGTCGCCTGCCCACGCCTGCCGGCCACGCGGCCGTCGACGGTACGCACTTGTCCTGTCATGTCGTCAGCTTACCGAGGCGGCATCGGGGCGCGATTCGGCCGACTGCAAATGGGGTGCGCCAGCGCGCGGGGGCTGGTGTGCCTGGTCTGCGCGGTGCGCGGGAGGCCGTTACGTTGGCAGTATGGCCGAAAACAGGGCATCCGCAGACGGAACGGATCAGGTGGAGGGCGTTCCGTGCTGGGTGGACGCACAGCTCCCCGACGTGGAAGCGGGCAAGCGGTTCTACGGCGAGCTCTTCGGCTGGGCCTTCGAGGAGGCGTACGACTCCGCCGTATGGGCCCTGCTGGACGGTGAGCGGGTGGCGGCGCTCACGCCGAAGACGGACGGGCGGATGCCCAGCGTATGGACGGTGTACTTCGCGACGCCCGACGCCCGGGCGCTGACCGCGCGGATCCGGCAGGCCGGCGGGCAGGTGGTCACCGCGCCCGTGGAGGTGGGCCCGGGACTGGGCACGGCCGCGCTGGTGACCGATCCGGAGGGCGCGGTGTTCGGGCTGTGGGAGGCGGGCACGCACAGCGGGTTCGGGCGCCGGCACGAGCCGGGGACGTTCGCCTGGGCCGAGCTGTACGCCCGGGACGCCGAGGCCGCCAACACCTTCTACGGCGGGCTGTTCCACGACGCCCTGTTCGGTCCCGGCGCGGAGCCGGACTTCGGGCGGGCGGCGGTCGGGGAGGTCTTCGCGGAGATGATGCCGCCCCACTTCGTCGTCCACTTCCGGGTCGAGGACTGCGCGGCCGCCCTCGGCACGGTCACCCGGCTCGGCGGGCGGGTGCAGGTCCCGCCCTTCGAGACGTCGTACGGCACGGTCGCCGTCGTCACGGACAATCAGGGGGCCTCGTTCGCCCTCCTGGAGCGCTGAGGCAGGCGTTCCGGCGGGCGGGCGGGGCGTGCGCCAGGTTCGATGTGATGGTTTGTCCTGAGACACCCCTTTTTGGACCCGGGTTCGCCACCGGGCGCTCGGACAGGAAGAATCGGGGTGCGTGCCGCCGAGGCGGTGCGGTGGTGAGACGCTGCACGGGGTCGCGTGCATATGTGGGTGCACGGGGCCCGTACGGGGAGGTGGCAGGCAGAGTGGTGGATCAGCTGACGCAGCACGATCCGCGCAGGATCGGGCCGTTCGAGGTGCTCGGGCGGCTGGGCGCCGGCGGCATGGGGCTGGTCTATCTCGCGCGGTCGGCCTCGGGCCGGCGCGTGGCGATCAAGACGGTCCGTACGGAGCTCGCCGAGGACCAGCTGTTCCGCGTGCGCTTCACGCGCGAGGTGGAGGCGGCCCGGGCGGTCTCCGGCTTCTACACGGCCGCGGTGGTCGACGCCGACCCGCGCGCCGCCGTGCCGTGGCTGGCCACCGCGTACGTCCCCGCACCCTCCCTCGAGGAGATAGTGAACGAGTGCGGGCCGCTCCCGGCCCAGGCGGTGCGCTGGCTGGCCGCCGGCGTGGCCGAGGCGCTGCAGTCGATCCACGGTGCCGGCCTCGTCCACCGCGACCTCAAGCCGTCCAACGTGCTCGTCGTCGAGGACGGGCCGCGCGTCATCGACTTCGGTATCGCGTCCGGCGTGTCGAACACCCGCCTGACCATGACCAACGTCGCCGTGGGCACCCCCGCCTACATGTCCCCCGAGCAGGCGAAGGACTCCCGCAGCGTCACCGGCGCGAGCGACGTCTTCTCGCTCGGCTCGATGCTGGTGTTCGCCGCCACCGGACATCCGCCCTTCCACGGCGCCAACCCGGTCGAGACGGTCTTCATGCTGCTGCGCGAGGGCCCGGACCTGGAGGGCCTGCCCGACGAGCTGCGCCCCCTCATCGAGTCCTGTATGCAGATGGACGCGACAGCCCGCCCCAACCCGGCCGACCTCCAGGCCCAGCTCGCCCCGCACCTCTTCGGCTCCGGCACCGACGACAGCGGCACCGCCTCCGCCTGGCTGCCCGAGCGGGCGGTCAGCCTGATCGAGACGCGCCGCGGCGGCCGCACGGCCCTCAAGCCCGCGCCCGCCTCCGGCCGCAGCGCCGGACGCGGCGTCCCCGCGCCCGTGCCGCCGCCGCCCCCGCACGACCCGGTCGTCCCGGGCCCCCAGGCCCCGCCCGTGCCGGTCGGCGCCCCCGACACCGGCCCCGTCCGCCTGGCGGGCGCCGCCGTCCCGATCGGCCCCGGCCCCCGGGTCGCCGACGCCCGCGCCGCCGCGATGAAGGCGCCGCCCGCGGAGGCCGCCCTGGTCGCCTCCTGGTCCAAGCCCCGACCCGGCGTCAACGGCGCCGACCCCGCTCTCCCGGCCGCGCCCGCGGCCCCGGCGGAGGGCCCGGGCGGCTGGCGGCCCTGGCGTTTCCGCATGTCGAACGACGTCTGGGGCACCCCCTCCGTCGCCGGCGACCTCGTCTACGTCACCTCCTTCGAGGTGCACGCCCTGGACGTCGCCACCGGCCGCCGCCGCTTCAAGACCCGGGACGTGGCCTGGTCCATGGCGGTCGCCGACGGGCGCATCCACGCCTCCGACGGTCCCACCCTGTTCGCCCTGGAGTGCCGTGAGGGCGCCGACCTGTGGCGGCTCCAGACGGACGCCTGGGTGTACTCCCTGAAGGCCGAGCGGGGCACGGTCCTCACCGGCACCCGTGGCGGCGGCGTCCAGGCCTGGGAGGCGTCCAACGGCCAGAAGCTCTGGGAGATCACCGGCGCGCAGACCGACTTCGAGACCCCGGAGGCGGGCCCCGCGCTGTACGACGGCACCGCCTACGTCTGGCAGGACGCCCGGCTGCGCGCCCTGGACGCCCGCACCGGCGACGAGCGCTGGTCGTACCCGATCGGCGACGCCGCCTCCTGCGGCGGGGTGCCGGTGCGGGTGGCGAAGGCCCACGACGGCTACGTGTACGTCTCGGCCGGCACCCGCGTGCTCGCCCTCGACGCGGCCGGCGGGCACGTCCGCTGGCACTTCGAGGCCCCGGCGGTCTTCCTGTGCCCGCCGGCCTTCGTGCCCGGCCCCGCGGTGACCGGCGGCGGTGTGTACCTCGCCGACTACCTCGGCACGGTGTACGCGCTGGACGCCACCGACGGCCGGGACCGCTGGCGCATCGCCACCGAGGCCCGCGCCTCGACCGAGCCGGTGCTGGTGGCCGCGGGCCACGTCCACGTCGGCAGCGGCAAGGGCCTGTACACGCTGGACGCGGTCACCGGGACGCCGAAGTGGCGCTTCCAGGCGGGCGGCGACATCGTGGGAGCGCCCGCGGTGGCGGAGGGCCGGATCCACTTCGGCTCCACCGACCACCTGCTCTACACGCTCAAGGCCGACGACGGCCGGCTGCGGTGGAAGCTCGCCACCGGCGGCGAGATCACCGGCTCCCCGGTGGTGCGCGACGGCGTCGTGTACGCGTGCAGCAAGGACCGCTGCGTGTACGCGCTGGACGCGGAGAAGGGCACCGGAACGGCCCGTACCGCGTAGACGTCTCCACCGCCCCTGCACGAGACGTCACACCGAGTGAGCGCTTTCTGCCACGGCTCGGCTGCTACCGTGACGTGCTCACGCTCAAATCAACGGGGGTTGACACCAGTGAAGCTTCGCCATGTCCGCGCTGTGGCCGTGTCCGTCGGCGTCGTCGTCGCACTGACCGGGGCCCGGCACTCCCACGGCGGCGGCTGCGGAGGCTCGGACTCGCACAGCTCCTCGTCGAGCTCCGGCGGCCACGGCGGCGGCAGCACCCACTACGACGACGATGACGACGACTACGGCACCGGGTCCACCTCGGGCGGCGGCACGCGGACCAGCGAGGCGCCGGACGCCGCGGACACCCGTGACGTCGCGATCGACCGGTGCGCGAACGACCCGGACCGCGGCCTGGTCGCCCGGGTGAGCGCCACCAACAGCGATGCGCTGCGGACCTACTCGTACACGTTCACCGTCACGTTCAAGGACTCCGGTGGCCGCGAGCTGGACAAGGCCACCTCCGGCATCCTGACGGTCGAGCCCGGCGCCACCGAGTCGGTCGACGTCGTGGCCCGCGCGAGCGCCACCGCCGCCGACAGCTGCGTCCTCGGCGAAGCCCTGCGCATGGACGACACGCCCTAGTCCCGCCGGTCACCTGGTCCTGAACGCCCGGCTCCGGGTGCGGAACAGCTCCTCCTGCCGCTCGCCGGGCAGGTTGCCGAGCGCGATCAGATGCGGGGCCTGCGCGAACGCGCGGTCCAGGGCGGCCTCCCGGGCCGCCCACAGCGCCCGCACGGTGCCCTGCACGGCCTCCGGCGGATGCCCGGCGATCACGGTCGCGCGCTCGACGGCCACGGCCAGCGCCTCGCCCGGGGCGGTGAGTTCGGAGACGAGCCCGATCTCGTGGGCCCGCCGCGCGCCCAGCCGTTCCGCCGCGCCCATCAGCGCCGTCCGGGCGGCCTCCCCGTACGGCATGCGCAGCGCCATCAGCATGGACTCGTAGGCGCTGACCATGCCGTAGGTGGTGTGCGGGTCGAAGAACGCGGCGGTCGGGTCGGCGACGACGAAGTCGCTCTCGCCGAGCAGGTAGAAGGCGCCGCCGCAGGCCATGCCCCGCACGGCCGCGATCACCGGCTTCCACAGGTCGTTGGACTTGGGCCCGGCCCGCAGCAGCGGATCGTCCGTCATATAGGGGGAGTCCGGCTGCGGCACCTCGGTGTCCCGGTCCAGGCCCGTGCAGAACGCGCGCTCCCCGGCGCCGGTCAGCACGACGGCCCGTACGGTGTCGTCGAAGCGCATCCGGCGCCAGGCGGCGACCAGTTCGTCCCGGGTCGCCAGGTCGAGGGCGTTGAGCCGGCCGGGCCGGTCCAGGGTGACCACGGCGACGCCGGTTCCCTCGTCGACGCGCACGCCGAGGCTCATGACCGCTCCAGCACCCAGCGCGGCAGCCCCGTGCCGTCGAACACCGCCCGGACCTGGGCGCCGATCCGGATCAGTTCCGGCGGCACGGAGTTCAGGGGCGCGCCGGGGGCGGCGACGACGTTGCCGACGAGCCGGACGCGCGGGGCGTCGGCGAGCTCGACGACCACCACGTTGTACGGCGCCAGCTCCGCGTAGCCCGGCAGCAGGGGCGGATGGGCGACGACGTACGACCAGACGCGGCCGAGTCCGCTCGTGCGCCGCCACGCGCTCGCGAAGGACTGGCAGCGCGGGCAGCACGGCCGGGGCGGGAAGCGCGGCTCGGCGCAGTCGCCGCAGGTCTGCACCCTCAGCTCGCCCCGCGCTGCGTACTCCCAGAAGGGCGCGCCGTCGGCGTCGGTGACGGGGGACAGCATCGGCGGTCAACTCCTCAGGAGCAGCGCGGAGGTGGGGACGCCCTCGCCGGCGGTGACGAGGCAGGTCGCGGCGCCGGGGACCTGCGCGGTGCTGGTGCCGCGCAGCTGCCGTACGCCCTCGGTGACGAGGTTGAAGCCGTGCACGTACGCCTCGCTGAGACCGCCGCCGCCCGTGTTGAGCGGGAGGCGGCCGCCGATCTCCAGGGCGCCGCCCTCGGTGAACGCCCCGCCCTCGCCCCGCGCGCAGAACCCGTACCCCTCCAGGGAGAGCGGGACGAGCGCGGTGAACGCGTCGTAGATCTGGGCGACGTCCACGTCCTGCGGGGTGAGGTCGGCGTGCTTCCACAGGTGCCGGGCGGCCGTCCAGGCGGGGCCGGTGAGCGGGTCGTCGTTCCAGTAGTTGACCATGCCGTGGTGCTGGGCGGGCAGGCCCTGCGCGGCCGCGTGCACGTACACGGGGCGCTGCCGGCAGTCGCGGGCGCGCTCCCTGCCGACGACCACGCAGGCGAGGGCCCCGTCGGTCTCCAGGCAGTTGTCGTACAGGCACAGGGGCTCGCTGATCCAGCGCGAGGTCATGTACATCTCGCGGGTCAGCGGGCGGTCGTACATGATCGCGGCGGGGTTCTGGTTGGCGCGGTTGCGGCAGGCGAGGGCGACGTTGAACAGGTGGTCGCGGGTCGCGCCGAACTCGTGCATGTAGCGCCGGGCGAGCATGGCGATCTCGTCGACGGGGCGCAGCAGCCCGAACGGCCGGGTCCACTGCGCCGGGGTGGGCAGCTGGGCGGTCGTGTTCCGCCACGGCCGGGGTCCGCTGCCGCGCTTGCGGGACCGCCAGGCGACGCCCACCGACGCCTGTCCGGTGGCGACGGCGGCCGCCAGGTGCGCGACGGTGGCGCACGAACCGCCGCCGCCGAAGCCGACCTTGGAGAAGTACGTGAGGTCGCCGAGGCCGACGGCCTTGGCCAGCTCGACCTCGTCGGTCTCCTCCATGGTGTACGAGGCGAGGGCGTCGACCTCGCCGGGTGCGATCCCGGCGTCGTCCAGCGCGGCCAGCACGGCTCGGCAGGCGAGGGTGCGCTCGTCGTCCGCGAGGTGCCGGGCGAAGGGCGTCTGCCCGATGCCGACGATCGCCGTGGCGTCCTTGAGACCGGTGCCTGACGTCATGCCGCGCACACCTCCACGCCCTGGGACGGCTGCTGACAGCACGTCAGATTACAGCTAATCTGACGGACCGTCAGCTAGTGCGGGAGGGCATGGTGCGCGGTGACGTGGAGTGGGGCAGCGTTCCGGAACTCGTACGGGCGGCGGCCGGCCGGTACGCGGACACCGAAGCCGTGGTGGAGGGCCGCACCCGCATCACGTACGCCGAACTCGGCGCCCGCGTCGACCGCGCGGCGGCCGCCTGCCTCGCCGCGGGCGTCCGGCCCGGCGACCGGGTCGCCCTGTGGGCCCCCAACTCGCCCGCCTGGATCGTGGCCGCGCTCGGCGCCGTCTCGGCGGGCGCGGTCCTGGTGCCGCTGAACACCCGCTTCAAGGGCGCCGAGGCGGCCGACGTGCTGCGCCGCAGCGGCGCCCGGCTGCTGTTCGTGACGGGCACCTTCCTCGGCACCTCCTACGTGGCCTCGCTGCGCCGGGCCGTCGCCGGGGGGCCCGGGCTGCCCGCGCTGGAGCAGGTCGTGGTGCTCGCGGAGGACGCCCCCGCGGACTACCGCACCTGGAAGGACTTCCTCGTGGGCGGCGACACCGTGAGCACGGCACGGGTGCGGGCGCGCGCCGCGGCGGTCGAGGGCTCCTGGCCCTCGGACATCGTCTTCACGTCCGGGACGACCGGGCGGCCCAAGGGCGTGGTCCTCACCCACGCGCAGACGCTGCGCGCCTACGCGGTCTGGAGCGACCTGGCGGGCCTGCGCCACGGCGACCGCTACCTCATCGTGAACCCCTTCTTCCACACCTTCGGCTACAAGGCCGGGGTGATCGCCTGCCTGATGCGGGGCGCCACGATGATCCCGCAGCCCGTGTTCAGCGTGGAGACGGCCCTCGCGAACATCGCGGCGGAACGGGTCTCGGTGCTGCCGGGCCCGCCCACCCTGCACCAGTCGCTGCTCGACCACCCGGCCCGCGACAGCCACGACCTGTCCGCGCTGCGCCTGGTGGTGACCGGGGCGGCCGTCGTCCCGCTCCGGCTCGTGGAACGGCTGCGCGGCGAACTGGGCGTGGAGACGGTCCTGACCGCCTACGGGCTCTCCGAGGCCGGCGGCCTGGTGACGATGTGCCGGCGCGGCGACGACCCCGCGGTGATCGCGACCACGTCCGGCAGGGCGATCCCCGGCACCGAGGTCCGGGTGGAGGCCCCGCCCGGCGAACCCGGCGAGGTCCTGGTGCGCGGCTTCAACGTCATGCGCGGCTACTACGAGGACGCGGCGGCGACCGCCGAGGTGCTGACCGCCGACGGCTGGCTGCGCACCGGGGACGTCGGCGTGCTCGACGCGGCGGGCAACCTGCGCATCACCGACCGGCTGAAGGACATGTTCATCGTCGGCGGCTTCAACGCCTACCCGGCGGAGATAGAGCGGACGCTCGGCCTGCACCCGCAGGTGGCGGACGTCGCCGTGATCGGCGTGCCGGATGTGCGGCTGGGCGAAGTCGGCAAGGCGTTCGTGGTCCGCCGGCCGGGAGCGGTGCTCACCGGGGACGACCTCATCGCCTGGGCGCGGCGGGAGATGGCGAACTACAAGGTGCCGCGGCGGGTGGAGTTCGTGGCGCAACTTCCGCGGAACGCGAGCGGGAAGGTGGTCAAGGCGGCGCTGCGGGGCACGGCCCCCGCACCCCCCTGACGCCGACGACCGCGACGGCTCCCCCTCCGCGCCGCCGCGGTCGTCTCCCCGTGCGGGATGGTCCGGATCAGACGGGCTCGCCCGTGGCGTGGACGTTGTCCGTCGACGCGTCCGCTGTGTCGCCCTTCAGCTTGAGCGGCTCGCTGGTGGCGTGCACGTTCTTCGTGGTGACGGGCTCGGTGGTGGCGTGGACGTTGTCCGTCGTGTCGGCCGGCTCGCCGGTCGCGTGGACGTTGTCGGTGCTGTTCTCGTCGGACATCTCGATTGCTCCCCTGAAAAGAGACGGAACTCGGTGCTGTGCGCGGCAGGATCCGCCCGGCAGCTCCCCCGCGGGCTGCCGGGCGGGCCCTGCTGGGCCGGTTCACCCTAAGGCTCCGGCCACCCGCCGTTCCGTCTGCCCCCCGACGCGACGGCCCGGCACCCATCACAGTGCCGGGCCGCGATAAACGAACGATGAACGCCCGCGCGCACGAACGGAGTCGGCCGGATCAGGCGGCCGCCGACGGGGCCAGCAGGCCCCGCACCTCCAGGGCCTCCGGCGCGCCGAGCGCCTCGAACAGGGCGAGCGCCTCCCGCCAGCAGACCTGGGCGCGGCCGGGCTGCCCGATGCCGTTCAGCGCCCGGCCGAGCACGGTGAGGACGTTGCCGTGCCGCCACTCGCCGCCGATGCCGCGCAGCAAGGTCAGCGCCGTCTCGGCGTCGGCGGCCGCGTGGGCGTACCGCCGCGCGGCGAGGTCGACCTCGGCCAGGCGGAACAGCGTCATGCCCTCCCACAGCCGCTGCCGGCTGTCCCGGAAGACCCGCAGCGCCTGCCGCAGGCAGTCGGTGGCCTCCGCCAGCTGCCCGCTCTGGGTGAGGGCGAGCCCGAGGGCGTAGCGGCCGTTGGCCCCCTTGAGGGCGTGCCCCATCGCGTCGTACATCTCGGTGCCCTGCCGGGCCAGGGCCACCGCGCTCGCGGTGCGGCCCGTCGCGAGGTGGATGCGCGAGAGGTTGCACAGCGCGCTCGCCTCGCCCGGACGGTCCCCGAGCGCCCGGAAGTTGTCGATGGTGGCGGTGAAGTGCGCCTCGCCCTCGTCGTGCCGGCTCCGGTAGAGCTCGACCACGCCGCTGATGTTGGACGCCCAGCAGCCGGTGAGCGGGTCGTCCGCCTGTCCGGCCAGCTCGGCCGCCCGCCGCGCCTCCTGGAGGGCCACGTCGAAGCGGCTGCCCGAGATGTGGTGCACGAAGGCCAGCGCGGTCAGCGCCCGGCCCTCCGAGCGCGGGTCGCCGACGCGCCGGGCGACGTCCCGCAGCAGCGTCGCGACCGTCTCGTACTCCTTGGAGTTGGCGCCGGACTCCGCCAGGTCCACCGCGGCCCACAGCACGTCCACGGCCCGGCGCAGCGTCCCCGGGCGCGCCGCCTGCCGCACGGCGGCCAGCAGGCACACCGCCTCGGAGTACAGCCAGTCCTGAGCGGCCCGCCGGCTGCCGAACGTCAGCCCCGGATACGCGGTGCGCTCCAGGTGGTCCACCAGCCGGTCGCCCGGCCGCTCGATCAGGTAGACGCCGGAGACCGTCGCCAGATGGAAGTCCAGCAACCGCGACAGCGCCGCCTCCCGCTCCCCCGGAGGGTGCTCGTCGCGTTCGGCGCAGGAGCGGGCGTAGAGGCGGACCAGGTCGTGGAAGCGGTAGCGGCCCGGGGCCGCCGACTCCAGCAGGGACATGTCGACCAGAGGCTCCAGCAGGTCCTCGGCGTCCTCCACGGGAAGGTCCAGCACCGCCGCGGCCGCCGCCAGTGAGATGTCGGGGCCGTCCGCGAGGCCCAGCAGCCGGAACGCGCGGGCCTGCGCGGGCTCCAGCGCGCCGTAGCCCAGCTCGAACGTCGCCTTCACCGCGAGGTCCCCGGCCTGCAGCTCGTCCAGCCTGCGCCGCTCGTCGGCGAGCTTCGCGGCGAGCGAGGACACCGTCCAGGTGCGCCGCGCCGCCAGCCGGGACGCCGCGATCCGGATGGCCAGCGGCAGGAACCCGCACGCCGCGACCACGTCGAGCGCGGCCTCCCGCTCGGCGGCCACCCGCTCCTCACCGACGATCCTCGTGAAGAGGGCGAGTGCCTCGTCCGGCGCCATCACGTCCAGGTCCACCAGATGGGCGCCCGCGAGGTCGACCATGCGCACCCGGGACGTCACCAGCGCCGCGCAGCCGTCGGTGCCCGGCAGCAGCGGCCGTACCTGGGCGGCGTCCCGGGCGTTGTCCAGCAGGACCAGGACCCGCCGCCCGTCCAGCACCGAGCGGTACAGCGCCGCACGTTCCTCCAGCGAGTCGGGGATCGCCGCGTCCGCGGTGCCGAGCGCCCGCAGGAAGGAGCCCAGCACGGTCTCCGGCTCGGCGGCGCGCGGCCCCGCGCCCTGGAGGTCGACGTAGAGCTGCCCGTCGGGGAACGCGGCACGCGCCTGGTGGGCCACGTGCACGGCCAGAGTCGTCTTGCCCACGCCGCCGATGCCGGCCAGCGCCGACACCGCCATCACCCGGCCCTCGGCCGAGGACAGCACGGCGCTCAGCTCGGCGACGAAGGAGGACCGGCCGGTGAAGTCGGGCACGGTGGCCGGGAGCTGGGCCGGGCGCACCGGCGCCGCCGCCGGTTCGGCCGCCGGGGACGACGGTTCGGCGAGGGCCGGGTCGGCCCTCAGGATGCGCTGCTGGAGCTCCTTCAGACCGGGCCGCGGGTCCACGCCCAGCTCGTCCGCGAGCAGCCGGCGGGTGTCGGCGTACACCGCCAGGGCCTCCGCCTGCCGGCCGCTGCGGTACAGCGCGAGCATCAGCAGCTCCCGCAGCCGCTCGCGCAGCGGGTGCGCCGCGGTGAGCGCGGTCAGCTCCGCCACGGCCTCCGCGTGGCAGCCCTGCTCCAGGTCCATGTCGAGCCGGGACTCCAGGAGCTGCAGCCGCCACTCCTCCAGCCGGACCCGCTGGGCCTCCGCGTACGGGCCGGGCACCCCGGCCAGCGCCTCGCCGTCCCACAGCGCCAGCGCCCGCCCCAGCAGCTCCCGCGCCCGGCACAGGTCCCCGGCGGCCCGCGCCTTCTCGCCGTCGGCGGCGAGTTCCTGCGCCCGCGCGAGGTCCAGCGCGCCCTCGCCCAGCCCCCGGATCGCGTAGCCGCCGGACTCGCTGACCAGGACCCCGGCGTCCAGCGCCTTGCGCAGCCGCGAGGCGTACGTGCGGACCGCGGCGAGCGCCTGCGAGGGAGGTTCCTGGCCCCAGAGGGCGTCGATCAGCTCCGCCGCGGTCGCCGTGCGGCCTTCGCGCAGCAACAGGGCCGCGAACAGGGCGCGTTGCTGCGGCGAGCCAGTGGGGAGGGGCTCCTCGCCGCGCCAGGCGCGCACCGGGCCGAGCACGCCGAAGCGCAGGGCCGCCACCGGCGCCGCCGCACCTGCCGAGGAGCCGGGACGCCTCTGCTCCGGCACTCGCGGTTCCCCGTCCATCGCCGTCTCCCTCAGACCGTTTACAACTCCGTCAGTTTGCCTTGTTCCGGCCGATGCGTCAGCTGTGGATCGGGTGTCGACGGTCCGGCACGCGGGATGTCACAGCACCCTCACGCGCCCTTCGCACGACGGACCCCCACCCGGTGAGCTGACGGACCGTCAGATCGGCGCTACGGTGACCGGCATGGACACCGAGACGACGTTCCCGCCGATCATCTCCGTGGACGACCACACGGTCGAGCCGCCCACCGTCTGGCAGGACCGGCTCCCCAGGAAGCACCGGGACACAGGCCCGCGCATCGTGCGCGCCCCCCTGAAGGACATGACCTTCCTGGGCGGCCGGTTCAAACCCGTCATGGGCCGCCCCGGCGACGAGGGCCCGGTCGGCGACTGGTGGGTGTACGAGGACCTGCACCGCCCCCTCACCCGGCTCGACACGGCCGTCGGTTACCCCCGCGACGAGATCAGGCTCGAGGTGATCACCTACGAGCAGATGCGCCCGGGCTCCTACGACGTCCCCGCCCGCCTCGCCGACATGGACGTCAACCACGTCCGGTCCGCGCTCTGCTTCCCGACCTTCCCGCGCTTCTGCGGCCAGACCTTCACCGAGGCCGCCGACCGCGAGCTGGCCCTGCTGTGCGTGCGGGCCTACAACGACTGGATGGTGGAGGAGTGGTGCGGGCCGCGGGCCCAGGGGCGGCTCATCCCGCTCACCCTCATTCCGCTCTGGGACGCGGAGCTCGCGGCGGCCGAGGTCCGGCGCAACGCCGCCCGGGGCGTGCGCGCCGTCGCCTTCTCCGAGATACCCCCGCACCTGGGTCTGCCCTCGGTCCACACCGACGACTGGGACCCCTTCCTCGCCGCCTGCGACGAGACCGGCACGGTCGTCGCCATGCACATCGGCTCCTCCAGCCGGATGCCCTCGACCTCCGCCGACGCCCCGCCCGCCGTCGGCTCCACCATCACCTTCGCCAACTGCTGCTTCTCGATGGTCGACTGGCTGCTGAGCGGCAAGTTCGAGCGCTTCCCGAACCTGAAGGTGATGTACGCCGAGGGCCAGATCGGCTGGATCCCCTACATCCTGGAACGCGCCGACGTGGTCTGGGAGGAGAACCGCGGCTGGGGCGGCGTCGCCGGCAAGGTCCACCGCCCGCCGTCCGAACTCTTCACCGAGCACGTCTACGGCTGCTTCTTCGACGACGCCTTCGGCCTGCGCAACCTGGACGCCATCGGTGTCGGCAACGTCCTGTACGAGACCGACTACCCGCACTCCGACTCCACCTGGCCGAAGTCCCGCGAGGTCGGCGAGGCGCAGATGGGGCACCTGGACGCCGAGGTGGTCGAGCGGATCGTCCGGGGCAACGCCGTCGACCTGCTGGGCCTGACCGGCGACGGGCTGTGGCCGGGCGGCGGTGCCCGGTGAGCCTGCGCTACGGCATCCAGCTCCCCGTCCAGTCGCAGAGCAGGCTCTACGCGGAGCCCTGGGAGGCCGCGGCCGGACCGGACGACCTGGTGGCCGTCGCCCGCGCCGCGGACCGCGCCGGGTTCACGTACATCGCGAGCTGCGACCACGTCGGCGTCCCGCGCCGCCTCGCCGCCGCGATGAGCACGATCTGGTACGACCCCGTCGCCACGCTCGCCTTCCTCGCCGCCGCGACGGAACGGACCCTGCTGCTCAGCCATGTCGCCGTCGTCGGGCTGCGGCACCCCCTGCTGTCCGCCAAGCAGTACGCCACGCTCGACCACCTCAGCGGCGGACGGCTGATCCTGGGCGTCGGCGCCGGCCATGTGCGCGAGGAGTTCGACGCACTGGGCGTGGACTTCACGCGCCGGGGCGCCGTCCTCGACGAGTCGGTCGACGCCCTGCGCGCGGCGCTCGGACCGGAGGAGTTCCCCGAACACCACGGCAAGCACTACGACTTCGCCGGACTCGGGCAACGGCCGCGCCCCGCGCGGGAGCACGTCCCGGTCTGGGTCGGCGGGTCCTCGCCCGCCGCCGTGCGCCGGGCCGCGCTCAAGGGGGACGGCTGGCTGCCGCAGGGCGACCCGCGCGACCGGCTCCCCGCGCAGATCGCCCGCATCCACCGGCTGAGGGAGGAGGCGGGCGCCGAAGGCCCCTTCACCGTCGGCGCCATCGCCGAGCCGCTGTACATCGGCACGCCCGCCTGGGACGTGGGCCGGCAGACGCTCAGCGGGCCGCCGCAGGTGCTCGCCGAGTCACTGCGGGCCTACCGGGCGATGGGCGTGCACCAGGTCCAGGTGCGGCTGCGCAGCCGTGGCCGGGCCGAGCTGGAGGACCAGATCGCCGCCTTCGGGGCCGAGGTCGCCCCGTGTCTCGACTGAGGGGGAGCCATGGGCAAGCTGGACGGCCGGGTCGTGATCGTCACCGGTGCGGCGCGCGGGCAGGGGGAGCAGGAGGCGCGGCTCTTCCGGGCCGAGGGCGCCGAGGTGGTCGTCGCCGATGTGCTGGACGAGCGGGGGGAGGCGCTGGCGAAGGAGCTGGGCGCGCGCTACACGCACCTGGACGTCGGCGAGGAGGAGGACTGGCGGGCGGCGGTGGCGGCCGCCAAGGAGGCGTACGGGCAGGTCGACGCCCTGGTCAACAACGCGGGCATCCTGCGCTTCCACGCCCTCGTCGACACCCCGCTGGAGGAGTTCATGCAGGTCGTGCGGGTCAACCAGGTGGGCTGCTTCCTGGGGATGAAGACCGTGGCGCCCGAGATGGCGGACGGGGGCACGATCGTGAACACCGCCTCCTGCACGGGCCTGACCGGCATGGCGGCCGTGGGCGCGTACGCGGCCACCAAGCACGCCGTCCTCGGCCTCACCCGGGTCGCGGCGCTCGAGCTGGCGCCCCGGGGCATCCGGGTCAACGCGATCTGCCCGGGCGCCGTCGACACCGTGATGGCGAACCCGGCCCGGCTGGACCCCGACGCCGGCCCGGAGGACTCCGCACGGGCGCTCGACGGCCTCTACCGCAAGCTGGTGCCGCTGGGCCGGATCGGGCGGCCCGAGGAGGTCGCACGGCTCGCGCTGTTCCTGACGTCGGCGGACTCCTCGTACATCACCGGGCAACCCTTCGTGATCGACGGTGGCTGGCTGGCCGGCGTGAGCATCATCTGACGGACCGTCATCTCTTGACGGTCCACGCGGGCGGTGCCACAGTCGGCCGCACACGGATCTGACGGTTCGTCAGATAGGACCAGGGGACGGTGAACCGCTTTGGAATTCGGGCTCTTCGTACAGGGATACGTCGGCAGGCGCGCCGAGACCGACCCGCTCGCCGAGCACAAGGCGCTCATGGAGGAGACCGAGTACGTCATCCAGGCGGACAAGTCCGGGTTCAAGTACGCCTGGGCCTCCGAGCACCACTTCCTGGAGGAGTACTCGCACCTGTCCGCCAACGACGTCTTCCTCGGCTACCTCGCCCACGCCACCGAGCGCATCCACCTCGGCTCGGGCATCTTCAACCCGCTCGCCCAGGTCAACCACCCCGTGAAGGTCGCCGAGAAGGTCGCCATGCTCGACCACCTCACCGGCAACCGCTTCGAGTTCGGCAGCGGACGCGGCGCCGGGTCGCACGAGATCCTGGGCTTCATACCGGGTGTGACCGACATGAACCACACCAAGGAGATCTGGGAAGAGACCATCGCCGAGTTCCCCAAGATGTGGCTCCAGGACGAGTACGCCGGCTTCCAGGGCAAGCACTGGTCGCTGCCGCCGCGCAAGGTCCTGCCGAAGCCGTACGGGAAGTCGCACCCCGCTATGTGGTACGCCGCGGGGTCGCCGCCGTCGTACGCGATGGCCGCCCGCAAGGGCCTCGGGGTGCTCGGCTTCAGCGTCCAGAAGGTGTCCGACATGGAGTGGGTGCTGGAGCAGTACAAGAGCGCGATCGTCGACGCCGAGCCGGTCGGGGACTTCGTCAACGACAACGTGATGGTGACGACCACCGCGATCTGCGCGCCGACCCACGCCGAGGCCGTCGAGACCGCCGTGAACGGAGGGCTGCACTACCTGCCCTCGCTGGTCTTCCGGTACCACGACACCTTCCCGCGGCCCGAGGGCTTCCCGGAGTGGCCCGAGACGCTGCCGCCGTACACGGCGGAGTTCGTGGAACTGCTCGTCGAGGAGGAGCTGCTGATCTGCGGCGACCCGGACGAGGTGCTCACGCAGTGCAAGCGGTGGGAGCAGGCCGGGGCGGACCAGCTGAGCTTCGGGCTGCCGGTGGGGGTGCCGAAGGAGGAGACCTTGCGGACGATCCGGCTGATCGGGGAGCACGTGATTCCCAGGATCGACACCGATCCGGCGCACCGGACGTCCCGCTTCCGGCAGTCCGCCTGATCGCCGCGAGGCCGTGGGCCGACGGCGAGTGCGGGTGCGACGGGGCGGGTCGCGCGCTTCCCCGCGCCCCTGACGGCACGGCCCGCACCCCCGATCCGAGGAGGAACCGGCATGCTCGATCACGTCATCAAGGGCGCCACCGTCGTCGACGGCACCGGTGCGGCCGCCTTCACCGGCGACGTCGGAATCCGGGACGGGAGGATCGCCGTCGTCGGGGCCGCCGACGAGGAGGCCCGCGGTAGCGAGGACGCCTCCGGGCTCGTCCTCGCCCCCGGGTTCGTCGATCCGCATACCCACTACGACGCCCAGCTGTTCTGGGACCCGTACGCCACCCCGTCCCTGGACCACGGGGTGACCACGGTCGTCGGCGGGAACTGCGGCTTCACGCTCGCCCCGCTGAACCCGGACCGGCCCGGGGACGCCGACTACACACGCCGCATGATGTCCAAGGTCGAGGGCATGTCGCTGGTCGCACTGGAGGAGGGCGCCCCCTGGGACTGGCACGGCTTCGGGGAGTACCTGGAGGCGCTCGAAGGGCGCATCGCGGTCAACGCCGGGTTCATGGTGGGGCACTGCGCGCTGCGGCGGTACGTGATGGGCGAGGACGCCGTCGGCGGCCGGCCGAGCGGCGAGCAGCTCGACGCGATGCTGCGGCTGCTGCACGACGCCATGGACGCCGGCGCCTGGGGCCTGTCCACCACCCAGTCCGCCACCCACTCCGACGGCGACGGCCGGCCCGTCGCGTCCCGGCACGCGGAACCGGCGGAGCTGCTCGCGCTGTCGAAGGCGGTCGGCGAGCACGAGGGCACCCAGATCGAGGCGATCGTCGCCGGATGCCTCGACCGGTTCAGCGACGCCGAGATCGATCTCCTCGTGGAGATGAGCGCGACCGCCGGGCGCCCCCTGAACTGGAACGTGCTCACCGTCGACGCGGCCGTGCCCGAGCGCGTCCCCCGGCAACTGCTGGCGAGCGAGCGGGCCCGCAAGGCGGGCGGCCGCATCGTCGCCCTGACCATGCCCATCCTCACGCCGATGAACATGTCGCTGGGCACCTTCTGCGCCCTCAACCTGATCCCCGGCTGGGGCGACGTGCTGGGGCTGCCGGTGCCCGAGCGGATCGCCCGGCTGCGGGACCCCGCCGTGCGGGCGGAGCTGCTGCGGCACGCCCGGTCCAAGGAGGCGGGAGTCTTCCGGCGGCTGACGAACTTCGCCCGGTACGTCGTCGGCGACACCTACAGCGACGCCAACCGCGGCCTGACCGGACGCGTCGTCGGGGACATCGCCGCCGAACGCGGCCAGGAACCCTTCGCGTGCCTGGTGGAGATCTGCGCCCACGACGGCCTGCGGACCGTCCTGTGGCCCATGCCCACCGACAACGACCCGGCGTCCTGGGCGCTGCGCGCCGAGACCTGGCGGCACGAGGACGTCCTGCTCGGCGGCTCCGACGCCGGGGCGCACCTGGACCGCATGTGCGGGGCGCCGTACACCACCCGGTTC
This sequence comes from Streptomyces sp. NPDC056628, assembly GCF_042792555.1. NCBI lineage: Bacteria > Bacillati > Actinomycetota > Actinomycetes > Kitasatosporales > Streptomycetaceae > Streptomyces > Streptomyces sp. NPDC056628. The sequence goes on along the minus strand of NZ_JBHTWG010000019.1, from coordinate 75,278 downwards.
CTCGGCGACTGTCTGCGCGGGCGCCGGCTCACCGGTCTGGAACAGGCCGTGAAGATGCTCACCGACGACCCGGCGCGGCTGTTCGGGCTGCGCGGCCGCGGCCGGATCCAGGAGGGCTTCCACGCGGACCTGGTGCTGTTCGACCCGGAGCACGTCGACGCCGCCCCGGCCACCCTGGTGCACGACCTGCCGGGCGACAGCCCGCGGCTGGACTCCCGGCCGCTCGGCGTACGGGCCGTGTGGGTCAACGGCGTCGAGGCGATCCGCGACGACGTGGTGAGCGGGGCCGTGCCGGGGCGGGTGCTGCGCTCGGGCCGGGACACCGGGACGGTGGCCACCCGGTGAGCGACGACGGGGGACAGCGGCTGTTCACCGGCGGTTCCTGGACGGAGCCGGACGGCGGGCACTACGACGTCGTCGACCCGGCGACCGAGGAGACCGTCGGGCGGGCCCCGGAGGCCACGCCGGAGCAGGCGCGGGCGGCCTGCGCGGCGGCCCGCGCCGCCTTCGGACCGTGGTCGCGCACCGCGCCGGAGGAACGGGCCGCCGTCCTCGCGCGGGCGGCCTCCCTCATCCGGGACCGCCTCGTGCCGTACGCCGAGCTGGCCCGCGCCGAGACCGGTGCGACCACCGCGACGGCCCGGGGCCTGCAGGTGGGGGTCGCGGCGGCCCGCTTCCGGCGGTACGCCCGCGTGGAACCGGCCGAGTGGGCGATCCCGCCGCAGATAAACGAGGCCGGGCCGATGGGCCGGGCCAGGGTGATGGGCGCGCTCGCCGTCCGGCAGCCCGTGGGCGTGGTCGCCTGCGTCACCTCGTACAACAATCCGTGGGCGAACCCGGCCGGCAAGATCGCGCCCGCGCTCGCCATGGGCAACACGGTCGTGGTGAAACCGGCGCCGCAGGACCCGCTGTCCGTCTACCGGATGGCGGAGGCGCTGGAGGAGGCGGGGGTGCCGCCCGGGGTGGTGAACGTCGTCTCGGCCCGGTCCGTCGCGGTCGGCGAGGCGGTCGGGTCGTCGCCGGACGTCGACATGGTGAGCTTCACCGGCTCCACCGCGGTCGGGCAGCGCATCGCCGAGGTGTGCGGGCGGGACATGCGCCGCCAGCTCATGGAACTGGGCGGGAAGGGGGCCGCGGTCGTCCTCGACGACGCCGACCTCGACTCGGCGGTCACCGGGATCGGCACCACGTTCTCCTTCTACAGCGGCCAGATCTGCACGGCCCCGACCCGGGTGCTGGCCCAGCGCGGCGTCTACGACCGCCTGGTGGAGCGGCTGATGGCGTACGCGCGCCGGCTGACGGTCGGCGACCCGCGGGAGCCGGGCACGGTGGTCGGCCCGGTGATCTCCCGGGCGCACCGCGACCGGGTGGAGGCGTACGTCGAACTGGGCCGCAAGGAGGGCGCGGTGGTGGTCGCGGGCGGCGAACGACCGGACAGCGCCCGTGGCTTCTATGTGGCCCCCACCGTCCTCGCCGACTGCACCAACGACATGCGCGTCGCCCGTGAGGAGATCTTCGGCCCGGTCGTCGTGGTCGTCCCCTTCGACGACGAGGAGGAGGGGATCGCCCTCGCCAACGACAGCGACTACGGCCTCGTCGACTACGTCTGGTCGGGCGACGTGGCCCGCGCCTTCCGCGTGGCACGGCGGCTGCGGGCCGGCGGGGTCGGCGTGAACACCGTCGGCCGCAACATGGAGGCGCCGTTCGGGGGGTTCAAGAAGAGCGGGGTCGGACGGGACGTCGGGTCGTACGCCCTGCACGCCTACAGCGAGATCCAGGCGATCGTCTGGCCGGGCTGAGGTCAGTCCGCCAGGTCCACGCGGATCGACAGCAGGTCCGTCCCGAGGGCCCGCACGGCCGTGCTGTTGAAGCGCGGGAGCCGCCGCAGCCGGGCCACCGGGTCGTCGTCGGGCAGCAGCTGGGCCGTACCGGAGTACCAGCGGCCCTTCACGCGCACCCGGACCCGGGGGTCGGCCTCGATGTTGCGCACGTACTGGGACCGCTCCCCGAACTCCGACACCAGCCAGAACGCGTCCCCGACCCGGCGCCCGCCCACCGGCGTCCGCCGCGGCAGGCCGGGGACCCGGCCCGTGGTTTCCAGCAGCGTCTGGAAGGGCAATCGGCGCAGTACCGGATTCCCCACGTGCCGCTGGAACGCGGTGGCGGCACGGAACCTGGCGTCGTCGAGGCGTGACATGACCGGTTAGTCTCCTGTCCCTTCGGGAAGTTCGGGCGCGACGGGCGAAGTGTTGCCGGACCGTTGCCTCCATGGTCCCCGACACGCCAGGACGAGAAGCGGGTGAAAGCCGATGCGGGTCGTGACGTGGAACCTCTGGTGGCGTTTCGGCCCTTGGCAGGACCGCCGCAAGGCCATCCTCGCCGCGCTGCGCGAGCTGCGCCCCGATGTCGTCGGACTCCAGGAGGTCTGGGCCGCCGACGGCGAGAACCAGGCCGAGTGGCTGGCCGGCGAACTCGGTCTGCACTGGGCGTGGGCGCCCTCCCCGGCCCCGGAGCGCTGGCGCGCACGGATCGGCGACCCGTCGGCCGACATCGGCAACGCCGTCCTCAGCCGCTGGCCGGTCGCCGCCCAGCACACCCTGCGCCTGCCCGTGCCCGCCGACCTCGACGACGGCCGTCTCGCCCTGCACGCCCGGCTGGCCGGCCCCGGCTACGACATCCCGTTCTTCACCACCCATCTGACGTCCGTCCCGCACGCCTCGGCGGTCCGCGTCGAGCAGGTCACCGCCCTCGCCCGGTTCGTCGCCGGGCACCGCGGCGACACGCCCTTCCCGGCGGTCGTCACCGGCGACTTCAACGCCTTCCCGGACTCCGACGAGGTCCGCCTCTTCGGCGGCCTGCGGACCGCGCCGCCCGTACCCGGCCAGGTCTTCCTCGACGCCTGGGAGTACGCCGACCCGGCCGCCCCCGCCCGCACCTGGGACCCCGTCAACCCGTACGTCGCGGCCATGCTGGAGCCGGGCGCCCGGATCGACTACATCCACGTCGGCCCTCCGGGCGAGGGCGGCCTCGGCCATGTCCGCTCCGCCCACCGGGCCTGCGACACGCCCATCGCCGGTGTCTGGGCGTCCGACCACATGGCGGTGGTCGCGGACCTGGCCGGCTGACGGGCCGGTTCCCGGTCATGGCGCGTGCTCGCGCCCCAGAAAAATCGGATTCGTGAACGCCGCCAGAGCCCCCGGCAGGGGACCCGCCGCCGTCTCGTGGCGCAGTTCCGCCCGGACGTAGGCCGCGTTGGCCGGGGTGGTGTGCCATTCCGCGGTGCCGGTGCCCGAGACCGGGAGGGGGTCGGTCGTGAAGAGGACGCCCTGGTCGGTGACGAAGCGGATCGTGCAGCGGGGGGCGCCCTCGGCCGCCAGGCGGACCGTCACGGGGGTGTCGGGGTCCACCTCCAGGCGTTCGCCGATACCCGCGTGCCGGGCCCTGCCGCCGGAGGCGCCGAACGTCAGGGAGACGTTCTTCGACTCGGCGACGTACGAGCGGCCCGCGCGGATGCCCTCCTGGATGGCCGTGCGGGTCAGGTCGTCGGCGAGGACGACCGTCTGCGGGCTGCCGACCGGGTCGGGGGCGCGGTGGGCGTCGCTGCTGCCCATCGCCGGGATCCAGGAGCGCGAGCCCGGGCGCGTGGACGCCACCAGCGTGCTGTCCCAGTCGGCCAGGGCCACCTCGTCGTCCGGGGTGTACGGGCCGTTCCAGACCTCGATCGCGTCGGCCTCGCCGAAGCCGAACTTCCAGTTGCAGCCGACACAGGTGGCGTGCGGGTGCGCGGGCACGACGAGGCCGCCCGCCTCGCGGACGCGTCGGGCGAACCGCCCGAAGCGGTTGTCCCGCGCCCGGTAGCGCCAGTCGACGAACGTGCCGGGGTCGGTGCCGAGGGCCACCACGTGCCCGTTGCGGGTGGTCACCTCCTCGCCCAGCATGATCAGCAGGTCGTCCCCGGCCGCCTCGGCCCAGTGCGGGTGCGAGGCGTGCGTGTTGTGGTCGGAGGAGTTGATGAAGTCCAGGCCCGCCGCCCGCGCCAGCGCGGCGATCTCGGCCGGTGTGCGGCGGCCGTCGGAGTGCCAGGAGTGCAGATGGCAGTCGCCCCGGTACCAGGCGCGCCCCCGCCCCTTGGCCCGCTCCGGCGGGTACACGGGCCGGACGGCCTCGCCGGGCTCGCCGTACGTGAGCGTGATCGTGAGCTCGTACGCCAGCCCCTGCGGTGCCACCGTGTACGGCCCGAGGGCGATGTGCCAGGTGCCCGCCCGGACGGGACCCGGGAGGTAGCCCGGCGTGGCGTCGTCCGTCCGGATGAAGAACTCCGTGCGCGCCCCGCCCGACCAGCCGCGGAAGCCGCGCCCGCCGAGTTCGGTGCCGCGCTGGTCGAAGATGCCGATGTCGAGGGCGTTGCCCGCGGTGCCGGCCGGGACGGACGGCTTGTCGTAGGTGTAGGAGACCTTGATCTCCCGTACGCCGGACGGGACGTCGACCGGCACGTACACATAGTCGGGGGACCCGGGCGGCAGGGTGCCCCGCACGGTGCGGGTCTGCGTGCCCCGGGGGTTCTCGGCGCCTGACGCGAAGGTCACGCCTCCCAACGTAAGCGCGGCGGCGGCGCCCGTCACGAACAGCGCGCGCCGGCCCAGGCCCGCTTGGTCGTCCTCGCACATGCTGGTGCTCCCGGTTCGTCGTGAGTGCCATGGCGTGGGTGGTGCGGGGGTGGTGCGTGCAACCCTCGTATTCAGCCGTGAACTTCCGGAGAGGGGAAGGCGTTCGGCGGACAAACGGGCGGGGCGGACCGTCGCGGTGGCCGGCTGGAATGTGCCGACCAGTCGGTATGGACATCGTGGCGTGCCGGGGGTACAGATGCAGGCATGCGTATCTCCGCCACGATCTTCCTCACCGACGAGACGATCACCCCGACCCGGCTGGCCCGTGAGCTGGAGCAGCGGGGATTCGCCGGGCTGTACCTGCCCGAGCACACGCACATCCCCGTCGAGCGGACCACGCCGTACCCGGCCGGCGGCGACCTGCCGCCCGAGTACGGCCGCACCCTCGACCCCTTCGTCGCCCTCGCGCAGGCCGCCGCCGTCACCGAACGGCTGGGCCTCGGCACCGGCATCACCCTGGTCGCCCAGCACGACCCCATCGACCTGGCCAAGCAGATCGCCACCCTGGACCATCTCTCCGGCGGGCGCTTCACCTTCGGCCTCGGCTTCGGCTGGAACGTGGAGGAGGCCGCCGACCACGGCGTCGACTGGTCCTCGCGCCGCGACCTCGTCCGCGACCGGATGGCCCTGATGCGGGCGCTGTGGGCCGACGAACCGACGCCGTACGAGGGTGAGTTCGGGTCCGTACGGGCCAGTTTCGCCCACCCCAAGCCCGTGCAGAAGCCGCGCGGCCCCCGCCTCGACGGACCGCGCACCCTCGTCGGCGGCGCCGCGGGGCCGAAACTGTTCGCCCACATCGGTGAGTACGCCGACGGGTGGCTGCCGATCGGCGGACGCGGACTGTCCGAGAGCCTGCCCCGGCTGCGGACCGTCTGGGCCGACGCCGGACGCGACCCGGCCGCCCTCCAGGTGGTTCCGTACGCCGTCTTCCCCACCCCCGGCAAGCTCGCCCACTACGCCGAACTGGGCATCGAGGAGGTCGTCGTCCAACTGCCTCCGGCCGGCGACGCCGAGGTGCTGCGCGCCCTGGACGGTTACGCGCCCTTCGTCGCCTGACCGCCGCCGCTGATCAGTGCGCTCGTATGCTCGATGGATGACGACTCCCGCGACCCCCGGAACCGGCCCGACCGACAACTCCATGCGTCGCGCCCTCAAACGCGCCCGGGACGGCGTCGCCCTCGACGTGTCCGAGGCGGCCGTGCTGCTCCAGGCCCGCGGCGAGGCGCTCGACGACCTCGCCGCGTCCGCCGCCCGGGTCCGGGACGCGGGCCTCGCGGCCGCCGGCCGGCCCGGGGTCATCACCTACTCCAAGAGCGTCTTCATCCCCCTCACCCGGCTGTGCCGGGACCGCTGTCACTACTGCACCTTCGTCACCGTCCCCGGCAAGCTGCGCCGGGCCGGCCACGGGATGTTCATGTCCCCGGACGAGGTGCTGGACATCGCCCGCAAGGGTGCGGCCCTCGGCTGCAAGGAAGCCCTCATCACCCTCGGCGACAAGCCCGAGGACCGCTGGCCGGAGGCCCGCGAGTGGCTCGACGCGCACGGCTACGACGACACCATCGCCTACGTCCGCGCGATCTCCATCCGCATCCTGGAGGAGACGGGCCTGCTCCCGCACCTCAACCCGGGCGTCATGACCTGGACCGACTTCCAGCGCCTGAAGCCCGTCGCCCCGTCGATGGGCATGATGCTGGAGACGACCGCGACCCGTCTGTGGTCCGAGCCCGGCGGCCCGCACCACGGCTCCCCGGACAAGGAACCGGCCGTCCGCCTGCGCGTCCTGGAGGACGCCGGCCGGTCCTCGGTGCCGTTCACCTCGGGCATCCTCCTCGGCATCGGCGAGACCTACGAGGAGCGCGCCGAGTCCCTGTTCGCGCTCCGCCGGATCTCCCGCGCCTACCACGGCGTGCAGGAACTGATCATCCAGAACTTCCGCGCCAAGCCGGACACCGCGATGCGCGGCATGCCGGACGCGGAGCTGGACGACCTCGTCGCGGCGGTCGCGGTGGCCCGCCTCATCATGGGCCCTGCCGGCAACATCCAGGCTCCGCCGAACCTCGTCGACCACGAGTACGCCCGGCTGATCGCGGCCGGCATCGACGACTGGGGCGGCGTCTCCCCGCTCACCATCGACCACGTCAACCCCGAGCGCCCCTGGCCGCGCATCGAGGAACTGGCCCGGCGCTCCGCGGACGCCGGGTTCGAGCTGCGCGAACGGCTCTGCGTGTACCCGGAGTTCGTGACGCGCGGCGAGCCTTGGCTGGACCCCCGGCTGCTGCCGCACGTCCGGGCCCTCGCCGACCCGCGGACGGGGCTCGCCCGGCCGGACGCCGTGGTCGAGGGGCACCCGTGGCAGGAGCCCGAGGAGGCGTTCGTCTCCTCCGGGCGCACCGACCTGCACACGACCATCGACACCGAGGGCCGTACGTCCGACCGGCGCGACGACTTCGACGAGGTGTACGGCGACTGGGGCGCCCTGCGCGAGGCGGCCGCGCCCGGCATGGCGCCGGAGCGCATCGACACGGACGTCCGCGAGGCGCTGCGGGTCGCCGCCGACGACCCGACCCGGCTGACCGACGACGAGGCGCTGGCCCTGCTGCACGCGGACGGGCCCGCCCTGGACGCGCTGTGCCGCGTCGCCGACGACGTCCGGAAAACGGCGGTCGGCGACGACGTGACGTACATCGTCACCCGGAACATCAACTTCACGAACGTCTGCTACACCGGCTGCCGCTTCTGCGCGTTCGCCCAGCGCCGCACCGACGCCGACGCCTACACGCTCTCCCTGGACCAGGTCGCCGACCGCGCCCGGCAGGCGTGGGACGTGGGCGCCGTCGAGGTCTGCATGCAGGGCGGCATCCACCCGGACCTGCCCGGCACGGCGTACTTCGACATCGCGCGGGCGGTGAAGGAACGCGTCCCCGGCATGCACGTGCACGCCTTCTCCCCGATGGAGGTCGTCAACGGCGCCACCCGCACCGGCCTGTCCATCCGCGAGTGGCTGACGGCGGCCAAGGAGGCCGGCCTGGACTCGATCCCCGGCACCGCGGCGGAGATCCTCGACGACGAGGTCCGCTGGGTCCTCACCAAGGGCAAGCTGCCGGCGGCGACCTGGATCGAGGTCGTCACCACCGCCCACGAACTGGGCATCCGCTCCTCCTCGACCATGATGTACGGGCACGTCGACCAGCCCCGGCACTGGCTCGGGCATCTGCGCACCCTGGCCGGCATCCAGCAGCGCACGGGCGGCTTCACGGAGTTCGTCACGCTGCCGTTCATCCACACCAACGCGCCGGTCTATCTCGCGGGCATCGCCCGCCCCGGCCCGACGACCCGCGACAACCGCGCGGTCACGGCCATGGCCCGGCTCCTCCTGCACCCCCACATCCCCAACATCCAGACGAGCTGGGTCAAACTGGGCGCCGAGGGTGCGGCGGAGATGCTCCGCTCCGGCGCCAACGACCTGGGCGGCACGCTGATGGAGGAGACGATCTCGCGGATGGCGGGTTCGTCGTACGGCTCCTACAAGTCCGTACGGGATCTGGTGGCGGTCGCCGAGGCGGCCGGGCGGCCGGCGAAGCCGCGCACGACCCTGTACGGCGAGGTGCCCGAGGAGCGGCAGCGGGCGGCGGCCGCCTCGGACGGGCACCTGCCCCAGCTGCTGCCCGTCCTGGACTGAGGGGGAGCTCACCGCGGGGGTCGGTACGATGATCCGACCCTCGCCGGCGGACTCGCCGGCGTTCCCGTAGCCGTCGGCGCGCTCCGTGGCCGTCGACGGCCGTCCATAGCTTTCCGTAGCCGAGGAGATGCGTGCCCGTGCCTGCTTCCAAGGTCTGGGTGACCGGTCTGACGGTGGGCGCGATAGCCGCCGTCGCCGCCCTCGCCGTGCAGGCCGACAAGGGCCCCCACCCGACGGCGGGGAAGGCCCGCCCGAGCGCGTCGGCGTCCCCGGAGGCGAGCCCCGCGCCGTCGAAGCCGGCCCGGGCCGCCGAAGTGCCCGCCGACTCCGGCACCGGCCGCCGCATCGTCTACGACCTCGGCGACAAGCGGGTCTGGCTGGTCGACGCGAGCGACGCCGCCCGGCGGACCTTCACCGTCTGGCCCGGCACGGTCAGCCCGGACCCCGGCCGCTACGCGGTGTCGTCCCGGACCATGGCCACGAAGGGCTCCGACGGCGTGCAGATCGAGAACATCGTCTACTTCGCCGCCAAGTCCGGCATCTCCATCGCCTTCTCCAACGCCGTGGACGGCTCGTCGCCCCCGCCCGCCGCCGGCAAGCAGACCGGCGGGGTCCGCATGCGCGCGGCGGACGGGGCGGCGCTGTGGACGTTCGGTGAGACGGGGACGCCGGTGGTCGTGGTCGACTGACCCCGGCGCCCGTCGGGTCAGGCGTCGGGGGTCTTCGCCGGCCCGGCCGGCAGGTGGTTCACGATCAGCACGACGCCGCTCAGCAGGAACACCCGGGTCGCCGCGTCGAGCCCGTTCCAGTCCGAGGACTGCCACATCGAGAACCACTCACCGCCGATCGCGATGAACCCGGCCCCGAACAGCAGCATCAGCATCAGCAGCCCGTAGGTGGAGAAGCGGCGGGCCCTCACGTCGTCGTGCCGCGCCCACAGCCAGGTGCCGTATATGAGCACGAGCGCGGCGACGGTCTCCCAGACGATGATCGCGACGTAGGCCGCGTCCTGAAGTCCCTTGCCGGTGACGGCCCGCCACATCAGGTCGTCGTCCTTGAACGTGGTGTCCATCGCGAGGACGTGCCGCACGAACTGCTGGTTCGTACCGAAGTCCGTGATGTTCCCGAAGGCGACGAGCGCGATGTAGAGCGCCACGGTCCCGGTCAGGAGCGTGGCCGCGAGGTGCAGGGGGGTGCGTGGGGGTGTGGTCGACATGGAGGTCATCTTCCCTGCGCCGAGCAGGTGTTCGGGCGTCATTGCGCCACAATGAGCGAGACGGACTTCGAGGGCGGGCGGACGAGGGGACGTACGGTGGCGCAGGCGCAGCCGTCGATGCAGGAGCTGATCCGGCAGCGCAGCCGCGCCGGCTTCGTGGGCCGGGGAGCCGAACGGGCCGCGTTCCGGGAGAACCTGGAGCTGCCGCCGCAGGACGAGAGGCACCGGTTCCTGTTCCATGTGCACGGCCAGGCCGGCGTCGGCAAGTCCTTCCTGCTGCGGGAACTGGAGCAACTGGCCCGCGAGAAGGGCGCGCTGACCGCCTCCGTGGACGAGTCCGCCGGCAGCGTCCCGGAGGCGATGGCGGCGATCAGCCGCCGGTTCGCCGCCCAGGGGCACCGGTTCAAGGACCTCGACCGGGCGCTCGCCACCCACCGGGAGCGGCGGCACGAGGCGGAGGCGGCGGCCGCCGCCCTGGGCACCGAACCGGAGGGGCCGTCGGCCACCGGCACGGCGGTGATGCGGGCCGGACTCGTGGGCCTCGGTCTGGTTCCCGGGATCGGCCCGTTCGCGGGGGCCCTCGACGCCGCCCAGCTCGCCCAGAGCGCCGACCGGCTGCGGGCGGGGCTCAGCGCCCGGTTCCGCAGCCAGGACGATGTGCAGCTGGTGCTCTCCCCGGAGCGGGTGCTCACCCCCGTCCTGCTGACCGAGCTGTCCGGCGCCGCGGAACACGCCCCGTGGATCGTCCTGTTCCTCGACACGTACGAACGCACCGGCCCCTTCCTGGACGGCTGGCTGCACGACGTCATGACCAGCGACCGGTACGGCGCGCTGCCCGCCACCGTCGTCGTGGTCACCGCGGGCCAGCACCCCTTCGACACGGCCCGCTGGGGCGGCTTCACCGACTTCATGGCCGACCTGCCGCTCGGCCCGTTCACCGAGACCGAGGCGCGCGGACTGCTGGCCGACCGGGGCGTCGTGGCCGAGCCGGTCGTCGAGGAGGTCCTGCGGCTCACCGGCGGTCTGCCCGTCCTCGTCTCGACCCTGGCCGAACAGCGCCCCGCCCGGCCGGACGACGTCGGCGACCCGAGCGCCACCGCCGTCGAACGCTTCCTGAAGTGGGAGCAGGACGCCGTGCGCCGGGCCGTGGCGCTCGCCTGCGCGCTGCCCCGGCGGGTGGACATGGACGTGTTCCGGGCCGCCGTGGACTGCCCGGACGACGACGTCGAGCCGCTCTTCGCCTGGCTGCGGGGCCTGGCGTTCGTGGACGAGCGGGGCGACCGGCTGCGGTACCACGACCTGGTCCGCGAGCCGATGCTCCGGCTGCTGCGGCGCCGCTCCCCGCGCGGCTGGACCGAGCGGCACGACCGGCTCGCCGCCGTGTACGGCCGCTGGCGGGAGGAGGCGGGCCAGGGCCTGGGCGCCTACCAGGAGTGGCTGGAGGAGGAGTGGCGCGAGCTGCGGCTGGAGGAGACCTACCACGCGCTGTGCGCCCGTCCCCGCACCGCGCTGAACGGCGCGCTGTGGGACGTCGTGCTGGTCTGCGGCGCCGACGAGGCGGCGGGCCGGCGCTGGGCGCAGATGCTGGCGGAGGCGGGCGAGGCCACCGGTGACCCGGTCCTCGGCGACTGGGGCCGGGCCCTGGGCGAGGCACTCGCGGACGACGCGACCGCGATGACCGAGGTGGCGAACCTGGTCCTGTCCCGTCCGGGGCCCGACCGCCGCACCCGGGCCGCCGCCTACTCCTTCCGGGCGCGGGAGCTGCGCCGCGAGGGCCGGTACGAGCTCGCCCTCGCGGACGCCGACCGGGCGGTCGGGCTGGACCCCGAACTGACCCCGGCGCACGTCGGCCGCGGACTCGCCCTGCGCTCGCTCGGCGGCTTCCCGGCGGCGCTCGCCGCGTTCGACACCGCCGACCGGCTCACCCCGGACGACGAGTACGTCATCGCCGAGCGCGCCGAGACGTACCGGCTCGCGGGCCGTTTCGAGGAGGCGTTCGCCGACTACGACCGGGCCGTCGCCCTCGACCCGACGGATCCCGAGTACCTCGCCGGCCGGGCCGTGTGCCGCCAGGAGCTGGGCCGGTACGACGAGGCCCTCGCCGACCTCGACCAGGCGGTGGCCCTCGACGAGGACTACCTGTGGCCGCTGGTGCGCCGGGCCCGGCTGCGCCGCGTGCGCTCCGAGTGGGACGAGGCGTTCGCGGACTTCGACCGCGCCGTCGGGAAGGCGCCCGACAACCCCTGGGTCGCGTCCGAGCGCGGGGACGCCTACCGGCTCGCGGGCCGCTTCGAGGACGCCGTCGCCGAACTCGGCCGGGCCGTCGCCCTCAAGCCCGACTACGCCTCGGCGCTCGCGAGCCGGGGCCTCGCCCAGTACGAACTGGGCCGCGACGGGGAGGCACTGGCCGATCTCTCCCGGGCCATCGAGCTGACACCCGACTACGCGTGGGCGCTGGTCACCCGCGCCCAGGTCAGGGCACGCACGGGCGACCAGGAGGGCAGGTTCGACGACCTGCGGCGGGCCGCCGCCGCGGACCCCTCGGACGGCTGGGCCGCCGCCGAACTGGGCGAGGCGTACCGGCAGGAGGGCCGCTACGAGGAGGCGCGTGCCGCCCTGGAGCAGGCCCTGGCCCAGGACCCGGACTACGACTACGCGCACGCCGTCCTCGGGGCCGTCCACCGGGAGCTGAAGGACCGCGAAGAGGCGTACCGCTGCTTCGGGCGCGCTGTGGAGGCCGGCGAGGACTTCGGCTGGGCCCACGCCCAGCGGGCGCGTGCCGCGCTGGAGCTCGGGTGGTGCGAGGAGGCCCTGGCCGACCTGGACCGGTGCGTCGCCCTGGACTGGGAGCCGGTCTGGGCCCACCGGACGGCCATCGACCTGCTCATGCTGTGCGGCCGCCGGGACGAGGCGGGAGAGCGGCTGCGCGCGGCCGGGGAGGCAGGGCTGCCCGACGGCGACCTGGACGACCTGCGGGCCGAGTGGCACGCCCGCCGCGAGGAGTGGGATCAGGCCCGGCGCTGCGCGCAACGGCTGCGGGAGCCGGAGCCCCTCGCCGGCGTGTTCCAGACGGCCGTGGTCACCGGCCTCGTGGAGGGCCTGCCCGCCGCCGAACCCCTGTGGCGTGAGCTGGCCCGGATGCTGGAGACGGAGCCCGAACTGGACGACGTCCAGCGCGCCCAGGGCCACTGCTTCCTGGGCTGCGCCCTCAGGGACTGGCCCCTGGCGGACCGGGGGCTGACGGACTTCCTGGCCCTGGAACCCGGCTGGGCGGACGTGGCGAACCTGGCCTCCATCCTGGGCGACCTCCTGAGGAGCCCCGGCGCCGACGCGGCGCACCTCGGGCCGCGCCTGGAGCGGATCACGACGGTGGCGGAGACGATCCGGGAACGTCACCGGACCTGACCGGCGAAGGCCGCGAAGGGGCTCGTTCCGGACCACTTCCGTCACACGCCGCATACCGATCCGCCCCCTGAACCGACGGTCCCCGGTCGATTACAGTGACGAACTGTCGTACGAGCGGATGGTCGCGGGGAGGTCTTGGTGGGGGCGACTGGCGGACCCGTCTGGGGCCGTGCCGAGCAGCAGGACTTCCGCAGCCGGGTGCGCGGGACGCTGCTCGGTGTGGCCGTCGGGGACGCCCTCGGAGCCCCGGTCGACGGGCTGGGCCTGACCGAGATCCAGGAGCAGCACGGCGTCGAGGGCCTGCTGGACCTGGCGTTCGCCTACGGGCGCCGGGGTGCCGTCACCCATCTCACCCAGCTCACCCTGTTCTCCGTGGACGGGCTCATAAGGGCCCAGGTCCGCCGGGACACCGGCGCCTGGCATCCGCCGACCGATCTGCACCGGGCCTATCTGCGCTGGGCCGCCACCCAGCGCGACTGGGGACCCGACGAGCGCCGCAAGGACGACGGCTGGCTCGCCCGCGAGGAGTGGCTGTACGCCCGCCGGGACGCGACCCGCTCCCTGCTGCTCGGCCTCGGTGACGAGACCATGGGCACCCTGGAGGCGCCGAAGAACTCCGCCGAGCTCGGCCCCGAGGCGGCCGCGCGCTCCGCGCCGTTCGGGCTGCTCGTCGGCTGGGAGCCGCAACTCGTCGTGCAGCTCGCCGTGGAGTGCGCGGCGCAGACCCACGGCCACCCCGTCGCCTACCTGTCGGCGGGCGCGTACGCCGTGATCGTGCACGGGCTGGCCTGCGGGGAGAGCCTGGACGGGGCGGTGCAGCGGGCCCTCGGGCTGCTCGCCGTGCGCCCCGGGCACGAGCCGGTGTCGGACGCGCTGCAGCACGCGCTGGGCGCGGTGCGCCAGGGCATGCCGACCCCCGCCCGCGTGGGGGAGCTGGCGGCCGACGGCTCGGCGGACGGGCTGCTCGCGGCGTCCGTGTACTGCGCCCTGGTCGGGGAGGACGTCCGGCAGGGACTGTGCCTGGCGGTGAACCACGACGGCCCGTCCGCCGCCACGGCCGCTCTCACCGGCGGTCTGCTGGGGGCCCTGCACGGTGAGACGGCCCTGCCCCCGGCCTGGCTGGCCGAGCTGGAGGGCCGTCCCACGATCCTGGAACTCGCCGACGACTTCGCCATGGAGATGACGCAGGGGCCGGCCCTGCACGGGCCGGGCGCCTCCGCGCCGGGCTGGCTGGCGCGCTACCCGCGCGCCTGAGCCGCGCCGCCCGTTCCCGCGCTCACTCCTTGGCCCGCACCACGTCCTCGGGCGCACGGGCCGGCGCCGGCACCGCGGCCGCCGCCCCGTCGCCGTCCGTGTTGACGCTCTCCACCACGGCGAGGCGCTCCGGGGTGTCCTCCGGCTTCAGGCGGCCGATGAGGATGTAGAGGACGAGCGAGACCGCCAGCGGGATGGAGACCTGGTACTGGAGCGGCACTCCGCCGTCGACGTTCCAGCTGATCGGGTAGTTGACCAGCCAGAAGGCGAGCAGGCCCATCGACCAGCTGGTGAGCGCGGCGGTCGGCCCGGAGCGGCGGAACGGCCGCAGCAGGCCCAGCATCATCGGGATCGCGATGGGGCCCATGAGACCGGCGACCCACTTGATCACGACGGTGATGATGTCCTTGAACGTGGGGGAGTTGACCTGGGTCGCCACCGCCATCGACAGGCCGAGGAAGACGACGGTCGTCACGCGTGCCGCGACCAGGCCGGACCGCTCGTTCCAGGCCCGCGCCCGCTTCGACAGCACCGGCGCCACGTCCCGGGTGAAGACGGCGGCGATGGCGTTGGCGTCGGAGGAGCACATGGCCATGGTGTGCGAGAAGAAGCCGACGATGACCAGGCCCAGCAGGCCGTGCGGCAGCAGCTGTTCGGTCATCAGGGCGTAGGAGTCGGAGCCGTCGGGCTTCTGCGACTCGACCAGCAGCGGCGACATCCACATCGGGAAGAACAGCACGAGCGGCCAGACCAGCCACAGTACCGCCGAGAGCCGGGCCGAGCGCTCGGCCTCGCGCGGGGTGGCCGTGGCCATGTACCGCTGGGCCTGGTTGAGCATGCCGCCGTTGTACTCGAAGAGCTTGATGAACAGGAACGCCAGCAGGAAGACCGTGCCGTACGGGCCGACCAGCGGCTCGCCGTGACCGTGCAGTTCGGGCTCGTCCCAGGCTCCCAGGAAGCCGATGCCCTTGTCGTTCAGCTTCATCACGACGGCGAGGAACATCGCGAGCCCGGCGAGCAACTGGATGACGAACTGGCCGAGTTCGGTGAGGGCGTCCGCCCACAGTCCGCCGATGGTGCAGTAGACGGCGGTGATGCACCCGGTGATGAGGATGCCCTGGTTGAGCGAGACCCCGGTGAACACCGACAACAGGGTCGCGATCGCGGCCCACTTGGCGCCCACGTCCACGATCTTCAGCAGCATGCCGGACCAGGCCAGTGCCTGCTGGGTCCGCAGGTCGTAGCGGTTCTTCAGGTACTCCAGCGGGGAGGCCACGTGCAGCCGTGACCGCAGCCGGTTGATGCGCGGCGCGAACAGCTTCGACCCGATGGCGATGCCGAGCGCGATGGGGAAGGACCAGGTGACGAAGGACGTGACGCCGTAGGTGTAGGCGATGCCCGCGTACCCGGTGAACATCACCGCGCTGTAGCCGGACATGTGGTGCGAGATGCCGGACAGCCACCACGGCATCTTGCCGCCCGCGGTGAAGAAGTCGCTGACGTTGTCGACCCGCTTGTGGGACCAGACGCCGATCGCGACCATCACGCCGAAGTAGCCGATGAGCACGGCCCAGTCGAGACTGTTCATGTGACCCCTTCCAGGGTTCCGCCCTGTGAACGGCCCGCCCATGGTCGATGCGCCGCAGACGGCACGACAAGCGCGAGTAGGGTCAACAGACAGTAAAATCGTTCTGCTAAGTGACTTGGGTTCACGGATATGAATGACAAAATCCGTGGGAACCCGTACGTCAGCGCATCAACTCCCCGGCGTTGACGAGCAGCGACTGCCCCGTGATGGCCCGTGCCCGATCGGAGGCGAGGAACACCGCCGCGTCCGCCACGTCCCCGTCGGTGGGCATCTCCGGCAGCGCCATCCGCCCGGTCAGCCGCGCCAGCACCTCCGCCTCCGCGACGCCCTCCGCCCGGGCCGTGAACCGGACGAAGGTCTCCACCGCCGGCCCCCACATCCAGCCCGGCAGCACGGTGTTGACCCGCACCCGGCGCGGCCCCAGCTCCCGGGCGAGCGAGTACATCGCGCTGGTCAGGGCACCCTTGGAGGCGGCGTACGCGGCCTGGCGCACCTCGGACGGCGCCGCCACCGCCGACTGCGTGCCGATGAACACCACCGACCCCCCGTGCTCCTCCAGGGCCGGCAGACAGGCCCGCGTCATCCGCAGCGTGCCCAGCAGATTGACGTCGAGCACCGCCTGCCAGGTGGCGAAGTCCGCGTCCCTGAGCCCGCCGAACAGCGAGTCCCAGGCCGCCACATGGACCACCGCGTCGATCCCGCCGAACCGCTCCCGGGCCAGCGCGGCCAGCGCCGCGCACTGCTCCTCGTCGGTGATGTCGGTCGCCCGGTACGCGGTGCGCTTTCCGGCCGGGTCGATCCCGGCGGCGCTGCGGGCCAGTTGTTCCCCGGTCCGCGCCCCCAGCACCGCGTTCCCGCCGTCCCGTACGACCGCCGCCGCGACCTGGTGGCCGAGTCCCACGCCGACCCCCGACACGACCACCGTCTTGCCCGTGAGCAGTGACATCCCGGTGCCTCCCGACCCTGGCGCAATATCTGACGGGGCGTCAGAGTATGGGCGAGCCGAGGAAAGGGGAACAGCGTGAGCGAGGACACCCGCAGCGAGGTGTACGCCGAACTGGCCGCCGTCGGCCCGTACGGGGTCCGCCCCGGCCACGCCCTGATCACCATGGTCGAACCGCATCCCGGCCATGAGCACGCCTACAACCGCTGGTACGAGGACGACCACTACTACGCGGGCGCCATGGCGATGCCCTGGATGTTCGCCGGCCGGCGCTGGGTGGCCACCCGCGACCTCCAGCTGCTGCGCTACCCCGCCGAGTCGGCCGTCGCGCGGCCGGTCACCGCCGGCTGCTACCTCTCCACGTACTGGATCACCGCCGGCCGCTACGCCGACCACATGCGCTGGACCGTCGCCATCAACCGGCGCCTGAACCGCGACGCCCGCGTCCACCACGACCGCACCCATGTCTTCACGGCGTTCCAGGACCACGAGGCGACGGTGTACCGCGACGGCACGGCGGGCCCCCGCGACGTCCACGCCCTCGACCACCCCTACGCGGGCCTGGTCCTCCAGGTCGTCGACGCCGACGCGGCCGAGCGGCGCGCGGACCTGCTCGGCCGGCTGCGCGACCACCATCTGCCCGAACTGCTGAAGGGCTCCCCGGCCGCGCTGGTGACCGTCTTCAGCCCCACGCCCCTGCCGCTGGACCGCATGTCCTACGTCAAGCAGGTCGAGGGCGTCGGCACCCGGCTCACCCTGCTCTGGTTCCTGGAGGAGGACCCCCGGCGCTGCTGGCAGGACCACTTCACCGGACTGGACACGGCCGTCGAGAGGACGGGCCTGGGCCGGACCGAGCTCGTGGCGCCTTTCATCCCCACGGTGCCGGGCACCGACCGGTACGTGGCCGAGCTGCGCTGAGAGGCTGCGTCAGCGCAGCTCCTCCGGGCAGGGCGTGCCGCGCGGCACGTCGTAGGGCGCCGCCAGCCGGTACACGCCCGCCCGCGGGGCGACCAGCGTCGTCCAGCGGTCGCCCTTCGCGTCCTCCTCGGTCTCCATCAGACAGCCGTTGACGTTGGCGTACGTCTTGGGCTCGTCGTCGGGACGCTTGAGGGAGGCCTCCGTCTCCTTCGGCGGGTCGAGCTTCTTGCCCTCGGCGTCCACGATGCTCAGCCAGGGCGAGTAGGGGATGCGGATCAGGATGCGGCCCGGCTTGCTCACCCGCATCGTCATCTCGCCCTGCTCGGCCCGCTCCACCACGGCGTTCGGCTCGGCGAGCGGCGCCGGGTCGGTCACCTGGAACAGCTGCCAGTTCGCGTCGCCCCACACCTGCTTCAGATACGGCAGGCCGCGCTGCACCAGCTCCCGCTCCCGCTGCGCGGCGGAGGGGTCCGGCTCGTCCTTGGGCAGCACGACGAAGTGCACCGCCCAGCGCCGGAGCCACTCCCGGTAGTTCGCCGAGTTGAGGGTGTCGTCGTAGAAGAGCGGGTTGCGCTCCATGTCGGCCTGCCGGTTCCAGCCGCGCGCCAGGTTCACGTACGGCGCGAGCGCGGACGCCTCCCGGTGCGAGCGGGCCGGCACGACCTCCACCCGGCCCTTCTCGGCGCCGACCTCCTGGAGTTCGTTGACCAGCGGGGCCAGCTCACGCGCCCAGGACGCCTCCGGAGCCGCGTGGATGACGTCGTCGACCGTCTTGTAGCCGATCCATCCGACGAACGTCAGCAGGGCCGTCACCACCGCGTACCACTTGCGCGTGCGCGGCACCGTGAACGGCAGGGCCGCCACCAGCGTCACCCCGGCGAACAGCATCGCCAGCCGGGTGATGTTGGAGCCGATCTGCGAGCTGACCACCCACACCAGGACGACCGAGACGCCGTAGACCGCCGACACCAGCCGGACGGTCTTCCAGTCCGCGGGCACCGCGAGATGGACGACGACGGCCATCAGCAGCGGCATGATCACCGAGCCGAACACCATCGGCTGGGTGCCGGAGAACGGGAACAGCCACGCCGACAGCCCCACCACGGTGGCCGGCGCGAGCCCCAGCGCCCAGGCACCCGGACGCCGTTTCTGCAGGAACAGCGCGACGGCCACGAACCCGACGAAGAGTCCCGCGACCGGCGACGCCATGGTGGCGAGCGCGGCGAGCGGCGCCGCGCACAGCGCCTTCGCCCAGCGTCTGTAGCGCCACAGGTACGGCCAGCAGAAGACGACGGCGACCGCGCCCAGCGCGAACATCGTGCCCAGCGCGAACGTCACGCGCCCGGAGATGGCGTTGGCGATCAGCCCGAAGATCCCGGCGAGCGCGGCCCACAGCGGGTTGCGCACGGACCGGCTGCGCAGCAGGACCAGCATCAGCAGCCCCGCCGAGATCGTCCCGGCGATCATCATCGTCGTCCGGACGCCCAGGACCGACATCAGATACGGCGACACGATGCTGTACGACACCGGGTGCATCCCGCCGTACCAGGCGAGGTTGTACGCGGAGTCGGGGTGCCGGCCGACGAACTCGGCCCAGGCGTCCTGGGCCGCGAGGTCGCCGCCACTGTTCGCGAACGTGAAGAACCAGATGATGTGGAGCAGCCCGGAGAGGGCGGTGACCGACAGTGCCGGGTGACGCAGCAGACGCTCGCGCAGGGCGTGGACGGCCCTCCTCGGACGTGACGACGGCCCGTTCCGGGTGTCGCCCGGATCCTCCTCCGTGTGCGGCGCGGGCACGCGTATTCGCGGACCGGCTCCCCGTCCCGGATCGGCGTCGTCGGCGCGTGTCGGCTCCGCAGTGGCCACGTCTGAGGCACTCCCCGTGCTGTCTTCTGTTCCGGCCGCGTCCCGTGTCCCGCGTGTCTCGGCCCGGTCGGTCAAGGTGCTGCGGTCGTGCCCCGTGAGCGACGACCTGCCCGATTCGTGACGCTAGCACGCAGCCCGCCGGCGAACGCGGTCGGCGGGCTGCGGTGCGGTGACGCCGTAGCGCCCCCAGGTCAGCCGATACGGGTCAGTTTGTCCGTGAAGCCCGGCTCGGTGAGGTCCGTCTGGAGAGCGACGGGGATCTTCACCGCGCCGCTGGTGCCGTCGCCGACCGTGAGCGCGCCCACCTCGGTGCCGGCCTTCGCGGTGTGCGGGACCTCGTCGGGCGCGAAGGTCAGCTTCACCTTCAGGCCCGCCCAGCCAACCGCCGTGACGTCCTTGGCGGCCACCACCGGGGTACGGCCGCCCAGCCCGTCGTCCACGTAGCCGACGACGTCCCCCTTCTTCAGGACGGTCGCCGGCTCCAGGGCGCCCTGCGCGGCACGGATCAGCTGGTCGCCGCCGTACAGGGCGGCGCTGAGGATGGTGTTCTCCGGGCCGCCCGCGGGCTGGCGGACGACGGCGCCGATGATGGTGCGCGTCTCGCCGCCGACCTCCTTCTTCGCCGCGAAGACGAGGTTGCCGAGGGCGGAGGTGGTGGTGCCGGTCTTGATGCCCACCACGCCGTTCTTGCCGACCAGCTGGTTCCAGTTGGAGTGGTTGACGCCCTTGTAGTCGTCGTACGACATCATCGCGGCGACCTCGCGGAAGGCGGGCTCCTTCATCGCGGCCTTGGCCAGCTTCACCTGGTCGACGGCCGTGCTCACGGTGGTGTCGTTCAGACCGGACGGGTCGGTGTACGTGGTGTTCGTCATGCCGAGCTTCCCGGCGGTGGCGTTCATCTTCGCCACGAAGTCCTTCTCCGAACCGGCGTCCCAGCGGGCCAGCAGCCGCGCCACGTTGTTCGCGGACGCGATCAGGATGGACTCCAGCGCCTCCCGCTGGGAGATGGAGTCGCCCGCGGTCACGTCGACGGTGGACTCCTGGCCCGCCTTCGACTGGTCCTCGGCCGACTGGTCGATCTTGATCTTCGGGCCCTCGGCACCGCTCTTCAGCGGGTGCTCACGCAGGATCAGGTACGCCGTCATGACCTTGGCGACGCTGGCGATCGGCACGGGCTTCTGGTCGCCCGAGGAGCCGAAGCTGCCGATGCCGTCGACGTCCAGCGCGGCCTGGCCCCGGGCCGGCCACGGGATGTCGATCTTGTCGCCCTCGAAGGTGAAGCTGTCCTGCGCGGTCAGGTCCAGGGTGGGCGCCGGGAGCGGACGCACACCCTGCACGATCGCGAAGACGATCGCCAGCAGGATCACCAGCGGCGTCCAGATCTTGACGCGCCGCACCAGGGTCCGCACCGGGGTCTCCGGCGGCGGCGGGGTGTTCGTCAGCTCGGCGAGCAGGTCCAGCGGGGGCTTCGGCGGCAGCGGCTGCTGCGTGGTGCGCTCCGGCCCGATCTGCGGGACGGCGGCGGTGACGTCCGCCGGCGGCACGGGAGCCCGGGGGGCCTCGGGTGCCTTCGGGGTCTCCGGCGGGAGGTCCGGCTTGAGCGCGACGAACTTGCTGGTGCGCTCGGCGGGCGCCGGGGCCTCGGGAGCCTCGGCCTTCGGGGTCTTCGGCTTGGGCGCCCCGGACTTGGGCGCCCCGGACTTGGGCGCCTCCGGGTTCGGCGCCTTCGGCTCGGGTGCTTCGGGCTTGGGTGCCTTCAGCATGGTGGTCGGCTGGTCGACGTGCGGCGCGGCGGGGCGGGTCCGGAAGACCGCGGTCGCCTGGTCCACGCCCTTGCCACCGGCGGGGGTGTCCTCGGCGGCGGGCTCGTCCTCGGCGTCGTCGGCCTTCGACGCCTCCGGCTGCTCGGCGGGCCGGGTCCGGAAGACCGCGGTCGCCTGGTCGACGCCCTTGCCGTCGGCACGGGTGTCCTCGGCGTCTGCCGTGTGCTCGGCGTCGGTGCCGGCTTCCGCGCCGGCGCCGGAAACGCTGTCGGTGTCCTCGCCGGCCTCCTCGGCGCTGTCCTCGGCGCCGTCCTCCGCGCCCGCCTCGCCCTTGTCCTCCGGGGCGCCCTTGCCGTCGGCGGTCGCCACCCAGGCCGCGACGGCGTCCCTCAGCCGGTCCCCGTCCGTGCCGGGGGACTCGTCCCCGGAGTCCCCGGCGTCCCCGGAGCTGTCGGTGGCCTCGGAGTCGTCCGAGGTGCCAACCGCCTCGCCGTCGCCATCGTTGTCGCCGGCGTCCTCGGCGTCCCCGGCGTCCTGGGCGACCTCCGTGGCCTCGCGTTCGCTCTCGGGCCCCTCGGCGTCCTCGGTGGCCGGGGAGTCGCCGGAACCCTCGGCGCTCCCTGCGGCGGGCTCGGCGGCCTCGGCGTCATCGTCACCGTCGGCCTCCGGTTCCGCCGGTTCCTCCCGGGCCTCGTCCAGATCCTGGCGGGACAGCACCCGGGTGGCCGTGTCCACGCCGCCGCGCGAGGACGATTCGCGGGCCATCGCCAGGCGCGGGTCGCCGCCCGCGTCCTGGGCCGGACGGGTGGTGGCCCCGGGTTCGGGCCGGGACTCGGGAACCGGGACCGCGCTCCCCGACGTCGGTTCTGCCGACGACTCGCGCTGCTTCGACCTGTCGGGGGACTCGCCCGCCACCGATGCCTCCTCATGTGCCGCCGCACGCCCTCCGTGCGGCTGCCGAATCGTGGGCCGTCGCCCGGACACCGTGTCCGCACGGTGCCCGTGCCGCTGTCCGAACCAGATACCAGTGTCCTGTGCGCGGCCCCCACCTGACGCGGTAGACGAGAACGACATACCTACCGGTTCCGCTACGAACCGGTCACGTGCTCTCGACAGACCAATGTGAGAGGGGTCACCCTGTCTTTCATCCACGCGGGGAGGCATGGATGGGCAGGAGCCGCAGAACACTTCCGGAGGAGCTTCTGCTGCTGGCGTTGGACCCGGCCACGGGTACCACCGCGCAGCCGCAGTCGCTCGACCTCGGTCTGGCCGGAGCACAGCTAGTGGAGCTGGCGCTGGCCGGACGGATAGCCCCAGACGGGGATCGTATCGCCGTGGTGGCACCACGGCCGACAGGAGATCCGACACTGGACTGCGCGTTGGAGTTGCTGCGAAGGCGTGGCGCTCCGGTACGGGCCGTCCACTGGATCGGCGGGCCCCGGCTGGGGCTGCGCCAGACCTATCTCTCGCATCTGGAGAGGTGCGGCATGGTCGCCGCCGTGCCGGGCCAGATGTGCGGAGTGCTGCCGACGACGCGCTACCAGGCGACGGACACCGAGATCAGCCGGGAGATCAGGGCCCGGCTGGACTCCGCGATCCGCACCGGCGTACCGCCGGACCCGCGGACCGCGGCGCTCGCCGCCCTGGCCCACGCGGTCGGGCTCGGCAAGCACCTGTATCCGGGCAACGAGGGACGCTCCTCTCGCTCCCGGCTGCGGGATCTGATCCGGCACGACCCCATGGGCGGCCTCGTCGCGCACGCGGTGATGGACGTCCAGAACGGCGCGGCCGCACAGCCGCGTCGCGGCCAGCCACCGTCCGGCCGGCAGCCGGGCCCCGGCGGCAGGTCGCCGGCGGAACCCGCGCGCGCCGTCCCGGCACAGCCGCGCCGTGGGTCCATGGCGCGTGTCGTGGCCCACTGAGAGACCGCTCGACCCGTTCGACCCGCACCACACGCACGCCACGTGCAGCGCCGCGCCGTCCCCATGACCGGTTCGGGAGCCGCTGATCCGCGCGGGGCGACGGAACCGTACGTCCGTGTCTTCTCACGGACGGGGACACCGGTTCCGTCGCCCCGCGCGGCCGCGTGTGCCCGCGCGTATCCCCAACGGTGTGCGTCCTGCGCATATCCACCGTTTCCCAGCGGTGGTGAGCGCCTTGGTGGCAATCTGCTGAACAGCAGATACGCAAAGTGCCGATCACAAGGCAGGCAGCCGGAGGTGCACGTCCCGTGGCGTCCAATGTCAATCCCACCGTCAGGCGACGCCGGCTGGGCCAGGAGTTGCGCCGGCTCCGTGAGCTCAAGGGCATGACCGCCGAGGAAGTGGCCGAACGGCTGCTGGTCTCCCAGTCGAAGATCAGCCGGCTGGAGAACGGGCGGCGCAGCATCAGCCAGCGCGACGTCCGCGACCTGTGCGGGGTCTACGAGGTGGAGGACCACCGGATCGTCGACTCCCTGATGCAGATGGCCAAGGACTCGCGTCAGCAGGGCTGGTGGCACTCCTTCGGCGACATCCCCTACAGCGTCTACATCGGCCTGGAGACCGACGCCGCCAGCCTGCGCGTGTACGACCCGCAGGTCGTGCCCGGTCTGCTCCAGACGAAGCAGTACGCGGAGGCCCTGATCGCCGGGGCGCTGCCCGAGACCGCGCCGACGGAGATCGAGAAGCGCGTCCAGGTGCGGATGCGCCGACAGGAACGAATCTCCACCGAGGACAACCCGCTGCGGCTGTGGACCGTGCTGGACGAGGCCGCCCTGCGCCGGGTCGTCGGCAACCGCTCCCTGATGCGCGACCAGTTGGAGCAGCTCGTCGAGCAGTCCCTGCTGCCGCACGTCACCGTGCAGGTGATCCCGTTCGACATGGGCGCCCATCCGGGCCTCAACGGCCAGTACGCGATCCTGGAGTTCCCGGACGCGGCCGACTCCAGTGTCGTCTACATCGAGGGCGTCACCAGCGACCTGTACCTGGAGAAGGCGAACGACGTCCAGAAGTACAGCGTGATGTACGAGCACCTGCGGGCGCAGGCCCTGAACGTCGAGCAGTCGCGGCAGTTCATCGCGGACATCGCCAAGGAGTACGCGCGCTGAAAAAGCCGCACCGTACACCGTCACCCGTCAGGACGGAAGGCTCCATTGGAATATGCCACCCGGCCGAGTGAATAGTCGCTTCGTCGGCCGGGGCTGGCGAGTAGCGTCGATCACGCCACCGAGCGAAAGGTTGGCGTGAATCGCGCTGCCGGTCCGGCCAGGGCCGTGCCGCGCGATGACAGCACTCACCATCAGCATTGCGGAGCAAACATGGCAATTCGTCAGGGTTCCACGGACACGTGGACCAAGTCCTCGTACTCGACAGGGAACGGCGCGTGCGTCGAAGTCAAGTCGCCGGTCACGGCGGCCATGGCGGTACGGGACTCCAAGGTGCCCGAGGGCCCCGTCCTGGCGTTCCCCGCCGACGCGTGGAACACCTTCGTGGCGTCGGTCAAGGCGTGAGGGGCGGGTCCGTCTGACCTTTCCTTCCACCGGCCGTAAGCGTCACCACTGCACAGGCAGCACAAGGAAGAGCCCTCTCGACCAGTCCGCCGTCCTTGCCGAGAGGGCTCGGCCACACCCGTCAGGCACGGCGACCCGGCGCGGCGACCGCCGGCGTCACCCCCACCGCCTCACCCCGGATCACCTCACGGGGAAGGCCACGTCGCACACCGGGTCCCCGGCTCCCGCCGCCTCCCAGTCCGCGAAGTACACCTCGCGGCACGGACCCGCCTGCTCCAGCCCCTCCCGGGCGATCCACTCCTCCACCGCCTCGAACGCCGCCATGATCTGCGGATGCGCCACCTGCGCCTTCGTGATCCGGGTGAAGGCCAGCCGCCGCGCGGGCTCCACCCGTACCGAGGTGGTGTGCGTCCGGCCGGTCCGTGCGAGCCAGGCACGGGCCGCCGCCTCGTCCGCGACCGGCACACACGCCTCGGCCGGCCCGTCGCTCTCCGGCGACACCTCGGCGTGGTACACGACGAACGGCGGCGCCGTGATCCCGCCGCACTCCCGGCCCGCCGCCTCCAGCCGGCCCAGAGCCGACCCGATCCACACCGGCAGTTCGCCCACCAGCACATGGCGGGCCTCCCCGATCACCACCTGCCCGGGCACGTCCACCGTCTCGACCACGAACTTCCCGTACATCTCGGAGCTCCTCCCCGACAGTCGTCCACGGAGGTACTCGGCGAGCGTCCGCTGCCCCGCCACCCGCGCCTCGACCTGCGCCCAGTAGGCGGCGAGCCGGTCGGCGGCCGTCGCCCCGTCCGGGGCCCCGACCACCTCCGCGACCCGCGCGAGCGGCATGTCCAGCTGGCGCAGCAGCGCCACCGTACGGGCCCGTGCGACCTGCTCGGCCCGGTAGTAGCGGTACCCGCTGGCCTCGTCGACCCGCGCCGGCACCAGCAGTCCCAGCCGGTCGTACAGCCGCAGGGCCTTGGCGGACAGTCGCGCCCGCGCGGCGAACGCGCCGATGGTGAGCAGTTCCTCGTCCACGGCCTCATCCTCCGTCGCCGGGCGGTTCCCTCCGCCCGGCGACGACGACGCTCGGCTCTGCCCCTGGGGCAAGGTCAAGCGGTCAGGCCAGCTGGGCCTCGACGGCCGCCACGAGCTCGGCGGCCTCCGGCTCGGTGTGCCGCGAGAACCGGGCGACGACCGCGCCGTCCCGGCCGATCAGGAACTTCTCGAAGTTCCAGCGGATGTCGCCGGTGTATCCCTCGGCGTCGGCGAAGCCCACCAGCCGCTCGTACAGCGGGTGCCGGCCCTCCCCGTTCACCTCGACCTTCTCGGTCATCGGGAAGGTCACACCGTACGTGGCCGAGCAGAACTCGGCGATCTCCTCGGCGGAGCCGGGCTCCTGCCCGAGGAACTGGTTGCAGGGCACCCCGAGCACCGTGAAGCCGCGCTCGGCGTAGCGCTCCTGGAGCTTCTCCAGGCCGCTGTACTGCGGGGTCGCGCCGCACTTGGAGGCCACGTTCACGACCAGCACGACCTTGCCGGCGTACTGGGCGAGGTCGGCCGGGCCGCCGGTGAGGGCGTCGATGTCGACGTCGAGGGGTGAGGTGCTGTTCTGGGTCGTCATGGACCGGATGCTAACTCCGCTCCGTTCCGCGCCGGCGCGGGGCGTCGACGAGGACGTCCCCGGCCGCCGTCCGCGCGTACAGCACCGACCGGCCCGCCCGCCGCCGCTCCACCAGTCCCGCCTCCCGCAGCACCCGCAGATGCCGCCCGACCGAGCCCAGGCCCTGCCCGGTCACCGCGACCAGGTGGCTCGTGCTCAGGGGGGAGCCGAGGAGGACGAGGACGGTGGCGCGGGCCGGGCCCAGCAGGGCGGACAGACCCGCGGGGACGCTCCGGGCGCCCGGGTCGGTGAGGGGGCCGGAGCAGGCGTAGACGAGGGCGTACCGGTCGGGCTCCTCCCAGGAGACCCAGCCGGTGCGCGGGGTCACCGGCATGAACACCAGCTCCGCGCCGGAGATCTCGCGCGGCGGGTACTCCTGCAGGTTCACCTGGAGCCGGTTCCCGCCGAGCCAGCGGGTCTGTCGGGGCCGCAGGGAGTCCAGGACCGCCGCCCAGCCGCCCTGGCTGACCCGCGCGGTCCGGGCGGCCACGTCCGCCTCCAGGACGCGGCGGCGCCGCTCCCAGGACGGCCGTACGGTCCGGGTCCAGACGTGCTCCAGGAGCCGGGCGGCCCGCTCGGGCAGGTCGTCGCGGTCCAGCTCGGCGGGCAGCGGCCCGGCGAGGGAGACGGCGAGGTGGGCGCGCGCGGCGGCGGGATCGGCGGACCGCACCCGGGCGACGACGTCCTCGAAGGCCTCCCCGTCCCGCGGGGTGGGCGCGACGAAGTCGGCGATCCAGGACCGGCCGAGGGCGGCGCCCACCAGCCGCGCGGTCGTCGGGTCCGCCGCGAGGAGCGACCGGTAGGCGGGCAGATGGGCGCGCAGCCACGCCCGCTCGCCGGGGTGCGCCGCAGTGCCTGTGTGCAGCAGCCGCAGACTGGCGAAGGTCTCCGCGAACGGGGAGAGCACGAACCGGCTGCGCACCAGTGTGTCCGCGTTGAGCTGCCACCACCCCACGAGCACCCTCCCGACGTTTCGCGTGCGCGCGAAACAGTACGGCCGCCGCGCGCGCCGCCCCAGACTCCCCGCATGCGCAGCTACCGCGAGCTCTTCCGGACCCGTGAGTTCACGCCGTTCTTCCTCGGCGCCGCCGCCCAGGGCGCGGCCCTGACGATCGGCGGGCTCGCGCTCGCCACGCTCGTCTACCGGGCCACCGACTCATCGCTGCTGTCGGCGGTCAGCATGTTCGGGCCGCAGCTCGCGCAGCTGCTCGGGGCGACCTTCCTGCTGTCGGCCGCCGACCGGCTCCCGCCGCGGGCCGCGCTCAGCGGCATCGCCCTGGCCTTCGGCCTCTGCGCGGCCGTGCAGGCGCTGCCCGGGCTGCCGCTCGGCGCGGCCTTCGGCGTGGTCTTCGTCCAGGGACTGGTCTCCTCGCTGGGCGGCGGGGTGAGCGGGGGACTGCTCAACGAGATCCTGCCCAAGGGCGGCTTCGTGCTGGGCCGCTCGGTGTTCAACATGGTCTTCGGGCTGGTGCAGATCGTCGGCTTCGCGACGGGCGGCGCCCTCCTCGCCGTACTGTCCCCGCGTGCCTGTCTGCTCCTCGCGGCGGCGCTGTACGCCGTCGCGTCCCTCGTCCTGCGGCTGGGCCTGACCGCCCGTCCGCCGCGCGCCGCCGGCCGCCCGTCCGTCGCGGAGACCTGGCGCACCAACGCCCTGCTGTGGTCCTCGCGCCCCCGCCGCCTCGCCTACCTCGGCATGTGGCTGCCCAACGGCCTGATCGTCGGCTGCGAATCCCTCTACGTCTCCTACGACCCCGGCGCGGCCGGGGCCCTCTTCGCCTGTGCGGCGCTGGGCATGTTCACCGGCGACCTGACGGTCGGCCGCCTGGTGCCGCCCGCCCTGCGCCCGCGCCTGCCGATCCCGCTCCTGACGCTGCTGGCCGCGCCGTACCTGCTGTTCGCCCTGCGCCCCGGCCTGCCCTGGTCCGCCCTGGCGGTGTGTGTCGCCTCCGTCGGCTTCGGCGCGACCCTGGCCCAGCAGGAACGCCTGATGTCCCTCACCCCCGACGAACTCGCCGGTCACGCCCTCGGGTTGCGCGGCGCCGGGATGCTCGCCATGCAGGGCGTCGCCGCGGCCCTGGCGGGCACGGTCGCCCAGCTGACCACGCCGGCGACGGCGATGACCTGCATGGCCCTCGCGTCCCTCACCGTCACCGTGGCCCTCGCGACGGCCCACCGCCGCACCCCGCAGGGCGCGGCGGTGACGCAGGGCGGCGGGTGAGGGGCGGGGCGCCGGTCAGCGCAGCGTCAGCTGGGCGTCAGCGGGGGCCGCGACTGTTAGGGGTATGACGTCCATCGTCGCGGTCTCCAGCAGCCTGCCCGACACCATTCCGATCGCCCGGTTCCAGAGGGAACTCGGGCTGACCGACGTGCAGTTGCGCCGCTACCAGCGTTTCTACGGTCTCTCCGAGGTGTGCCGCGCACCGGAGGCCACGGAGACCGAGCTGCTGCTGCGCGCCGCCGCCAAGCTCGTCGAGCTGCGCGGTCAGGAGCAGCGGGTGAAGTACGTCCTGCAGGCCCGCACCATGGCCTCGCCGCTGCCCTACCCGATGACCTCCCTAGGACCGCTCCTGGCCGAGCTGGGCCTGGAGCACGCCACCGCGTTCGTGGTGGCCCACCACGCCTGCGCCTCGGGCCTGCTCGCCGTGGACATGGCCGGGACCCTGCTCGCCGCGGACCCCGACCCGGACGCGCTCGCCCTCGTCCTCACCGGTGAGAAGGCCCGTACCGGCAAGACGCAGTCCATTCCCGACGTGACCGTCATGGGCGAGGGCACGGCCGCCGTCCTGATCGCCGCCGACCGCACCGGACGGGACCGGATGCTCGGCTACGCCGCCCGCACCCACCCCCGCTTCGGCGCCGACTTCATCATGGGCGACGCGGCCGCGAAGGACTTCCAGGACCTGTACGGGCCGGGCCTGACCGAGGTGATCGGCGCGGCCCTGGACGAGGCGGGCTGCACGCTCGGCGAGCTCGCGCTGGTGCTGCCCCACAACGTGAACCGGCTGTCGTGGATCGGCGTCTGCAAGGAGCTCGGGCTGCCCCTGGAGCGGGTCTTCCTCGACCTGGTGCCGCACACCGGGCACTGCTTCTGCGCCGACCCCTTCATCAACCTCCAGCACGCCTCCGAGCTGGGCCGGCTGCGCCCCGGCGACCGCTACCTCATGACCAGCGTCGGGCTCGGGGCGACGTTCGCGGCGATGGTCTTCGAGCACTGACATCCACGAGAAGGACGAGGTCGACACAGATGCAACCACCGCCCGCCGGCTTCACCGCGCGCCTCAAGCGCGCCGTCACCGGAGCCGTCGACACCCCTCTGGTGTTCCTGGGCAACTTCGAGGTCGAGAACCAGTGGGCGGTCGGTGAGCCCGCGCTGCCCCGCGTCGGCGCCCACGCCGGCAGCGCGGTCGTCAACCGCATGGACGAGTTCGCGCTGCTGCTCGGCGGCAAGGACGACCACGTCGTCCTCAAGACCGCCCTCGACGAGGGCTACCGCGCCTACCTGGAGGGACTCGGCCTCGCCCTGCCCACCGTGCACGTGGTGGCCGGGCAGGACCCGCGCCGCACGGTCAGCGAGGACGCCCTCGCCGACCCGGGGCTGCTGCACACCCTGTCCGCGCTGGCCGCCGGCGGCGCCCGGCTGACCGGGCACGGCGTCTCCACCGTCGAGGAGGAGCTGTCCGAACGCACCGGACTGGCCCTGGCCGCCCCGTCCGCCGCCGTCTGCAAGCGCGTCAACAGCAAGGTCTACAGCCGCCGTCTCGCCGACGAGCTCGGCATCCGGCAGGCGCGGGGCTGGGCCTGCGAGACGCTCCCGGAGCTGGCGGACGCCGTCGCGGCGGCCGGGGAGCTGCTGGCGGCGGGCCGCAGGGTCGTCGTCAAGGACGCGTTCGGGGTGTCCGGCAAGGGCATCGTCGTCCTCGACAGCGGCAAGCGCCTCGCGCGGCTGCACCGGATGGCCGTCACCCAGGCCGAGCGGGCGGCAGGCGGCGGGGAGCCCCGCACGGCGCTCGTCGTCGAGGAGTGGGTCGCCAAGCGCGCCGACCTCAACTACCAGTTCACGGTGGGCCGGGACGGCTCCACGCACTTCGACTTCGTCAAGGAACTGCTCACCGAGAACGGCGTCCACAAGGGCCACCGCATGCCCGCCCGGCTGACCGAACGGCAGATCACCGAGATCGCCGCCACCGCCGGCCGGCTCGGCGAACGCCTGGCGGCCGACGGCTACTTCGGGGTGGTGGGCGTGGACGCCATGGTCGACCCCGACGGGGGGCTGTACCCGGTCGTGGAGATCAACGCCCGCAACAACATGTCGACGTACCAGAGCGTCGTCCACGAGGTCCTCGCCGGGCCCGACGAGGTCGCCGTCGCCCGGCACTTCACCGTCCGGCCGCGGCGCGCCCTGCCCTTCGCGGAGCTGCGCGAGGTCCTGGACACGCTGCTGCTGACCGAGCGCGGCCCGCGCCCGCGCGGCCTGTTCGTCAACAACTACGCCACGGTGAACGCCGCCGCCGCGGACGCCGGGGACGACGGCTTCGAGGGCCGGCTCTACGGCGTCCTCGTGGCCGGCTCCGACGCCGAGGTGGCCGCCCTCGACACCGACATCACCCGCCGCCTCGCGGCCCACACGGAACGGAGCTGAACGTGAGCCACGCCTTCGAGGTGCAGGGCATCGGCGTCACCGACCTCGCCGAGCAGTACGGCACCCCCCTCTACCTGTACGACGGCGCCGAGATCACCGGCCGCTTCCAGGGACTGCGCGAACGGCTGCACCCGTCGCTGGAGGTCTTCTACTCCCTGAAGGCCAACCCGAACATCTCGGTCTGCGCCCTGCTGAACCGCTGCGGCGCCCGCGCCGAGGTGTCCTCCCTGACCGAGCTGGTCACGGCCCGCCGGGCCGGAGTCGCCCCGCGCGACATCATCTTCCTCGGCCCCGGCAAGTCCCGTGCCGAACTCGCCGCCTGCCTCGACGAGGACGTCCACGCGATCGTCTGCGAGTCCCTCGACGAACTCGCCCTGATCGACGAGGTGGCCCGCGAGAAGTTCGTCACCGCCCGGGTCGCGCTGCGCGTCAACCCGTCCTTCTCCGTGAAGGGCTCGGGCCTGACCATGGGCGGCAAGCCCCGCCAGTTCGGCATCGACGAGGAGCGGCTGCTGGCGGAGGGCCCCGGCCTCACGTCCCGGTACTCCGCCGTGCGCCTGATGGGCGTCCAGGTGTACCTGGGCACCCGCATCCTCGGCGAGGACACCGTCGTGGAGAACACCCGGCGCATCCTGGACCTCGCCGAGCGCGTCTCCGGGCACCTGGGCTTCCCGCTGGAGACGGTCGACGTCGGCGGCGGCCTGGGCATCGCCTACTTCGACAACGAGAAGGACCTCGACCTCGACGAGCTCACCGCCCGTCTCAACCCGGTCGTGGACGCCTTCGCCGTACGGCACCCGGACACCCGGATGATCATGGAGCTGGGCCGGTTCCTGGTCGCCGCGTCCGGCACCTACGTGACGCGCGTGCGTTACACGAAGCAGTCGATGGGCGAGAACTTCGCCGTCACCGACGGCGGCACCAACCACCACATGGCGGCCGTCGGCATCGGCTCCTACGTCAAGCGCAACTTCCCCATCGTCGCCCTGGAGCGCCTCGACGAGCCGGCGGGCGAGCCGTGGAACATCACCGGGCCGCTGTGCACCCCGAACGACGTCATCGGCAAGAAGGTCCCGATGCCGGCGCTGCGGGCCGGTGAGCTGATCGGCGTGCTGCGCTCCGGCGCGTACGGGCCGACCGCCTCCCCCGTGCACTTCCTCAGCCACGGCTACCCGGCGGAGGTCCTCGTCCTGGACGGGCGGCCGCACCTCGTCCGCGAACGGGACGACGTCGAGGCGATGCTCGGCGGGCAGCGCCTGTACGACACGCCGGGCAGCGACACCACCCCCTGACACCCGAGACCGACCGCACCAGCGAGGAGAACGACAGATGACCGAGAACACCGCAGCGGTGGCCGGCGCCGAGCGCGAGCGCTACGTGGACGCCGTCCGCAAGGGCCTGAGCGAGGTCCTGAACAAGGACGTAGCGGAGGCCGCCGAGGGCGTGCGCCTCTTCGACGAGCTGGGCCTGGACTCCAGCAGCGCGCTGGAACTGCTCATCACCATCGAGGAGATCCTCGACGTGCAGTTCGACGCCGAGGAACTGGAGATGACCCACTTCGAGACGGTGGGCTCCCTCGCCGACTTCGTCGCGGCCGAAGCGGGCGCCTGAGCGTGTTCCGCACGGCAGCGCCCGTACGGCGGGCGGAGCCGGACGGCGCCGCGCCGGTCCTGCCCCGCCTCGTGAGGGCGGCCCGGTTCGCGCCCGGGGCCGCCGCGGCCCCCTACGTACCGGATCCGGAACTGGAGGCGTTCTACGCGGAGCTGGGCGCCCCCTACGGGCTGCGCTTCGACCGCGAGGGCTACGCGGCCGCGCCCCGGCGCGGCTCCGTGGAGCTGGCCCTCGGCGCACTCGACGCGCTGGGCGGCCTGCCCGCCGGGCAGGCCCCGCAGCTCGTCGTGGTCGCGTACGCCACGCCCGACTTCGTCCACGCGGAGCTGGCCGCGTCCTGTGTGAAGGGGCGTCTTCCGGGCGGGCCGCTGGCCTTCGCGCTGTCCGACCAGGGGCCGCTGACCGGGTTCAGCGCGCTGCGGGTGGCCGTCGAGTACGCACGGCGCCGCGACCTCACCCGGGTGCTGCTGCTGGCCGTGGACCAGAGCACCCAGCCGTTCCCCGTGCCGGACGCGGCGGCCGCGCACACGGACTCCGCGGTCGCGCTGCTGCTGGAGTGGGGCGGCGGCGGGGCCCCCGTGGGCGGCATGGGGCAGGGCCCGGTGGCGGCGCCGGACACCTGCGCCGGGTGGGACCCTGCGGTCCCGGTGGTGGCGGGCGCCCGGCTCGCCGAGGCCGCCCGCCGGCTGCCCGCGTACGAGGCGCCGGTGGCCGTCGCCGCGCCCGGACTGCCGTGCACCGGCGTCTGGACGGCGCTGCTGGACGCGGTCGGCCGGGGTGTCACCGGCCCGGTGGTGGTGGCCGACCACGACCCGGGGCCCGGCCGGCTCGCGCACTGCACGCTCGACTGCACCCGGACCCGGGTGACCGGGGGGAAGGGGAACACCGATGACGGTTCCGGCCGAGGTGCGTGAGCACTGCCGGGAGGCGCGCGGGAGCGCGCGCACGGACGGGCTGGTGCCCGCGCTGGCCCTGCTGGCGCGGGCCCTGTCGCCGAAGGCGCCGCCGCGCGGGCCGCGCGGGCACGCCGTGCTGCCGAAGGAACTGCTCGACGAATTCGCCGCGATGGAGGCCGAGGACGCCCGACGCGACGAACGCCGGGACGACGAACCGCTGCCCGGACTGGCCGTGCTGCGGCCCGCGGACCGCACGGAGACCGCGGCGGCGCCGGACGGGCCCGACGCGCGCGTCTGGGGCACCGGGCTGGCCTGGCTGCGGCTCGGCATGTCCGAGCGGCTGCGGGAGGCGTGCGTCGCCTATCTCGCCGCCCGGCAGGTCGAGGGCACCTCGCTGCTGATGCAGCAGATGGTCAAGGGCACCCTCGCCGATGTCCTCATCGAGCACCTGGAGATCGAGGGCGTCCTGGAGGAGCTGGCCGACACCCCCGGCGGGGACGGCACCCTGGACCGGCTCCAGCGGCAGATCACCCGGGCCGACCGCACCCTGCTGCGGCTGCTCGGCGCCCACGGCTTCACCCAGGACGGCCCCGGCCCCGCCGCGCACGCCTCGGAGCTGCTCGCCGACGTCTACCGCGGGGAGCCGGCGTGAGCGCACTGCCCGCGTCCCTCGTCACCACCCGGGACCATGTGCGCCGCTGGGCCGGGGACCTGCGGGCGCACGCCCTGGAGCTCGACCGCGACCCGGACGCCGTCCGGCGGCACCTCGACCTGCCCGCCGTGCGGTTCCTCGCCGGGCACCTGGTGCCGCCCGGCTGGGACCGGGTGAGCGACGCGGCCGGCGCGGGGCCGGCGCACGGGCTGCCCACCCTGGAGCGGGTGATCGTGAGTGAGGAACTGGCCCGGGGGGACGCCGGCATGATGCTGGCCTCGCCGGGCGCCTCCATGTGCGGGGTGCTGCTCGGTGTCCTCGGCAGCCAGGAGCAGCGGGACCGGGTGTACGGCCGTCTCGCGGAGCGGCCCCGCTGGACCTGCTTCGCGCTGACCGAGCCCGAACGCGGCTCCGCGATCGGGGAGATGACCGCGACCCTCACCCCGGTGGGCGACGGCGGATACGTCCTGAACGGCGCGAAGCGGTACGTCGGCAACGCCGCGCGTGCCGACGTCGGCGCCGTCTTCGCCCGCGTCGAGGGCACCGAGCGGCTCGGTGTGCTGGCCGTCCTGGTCGACACCGCCGACCCGGGCTTCCGTGCCGAGCCGCTGCCCACGGTGGGGCTGCGCGGCGCCCAGCTCACCCGCATCACGCTGGACGCGGTGCGGGTGCCCGCCGAGCAGGTGCTGGGCACCCATCTGCCGCCGACCCGGCGCGGGATGTGGAGCATCGTGGCCGTCTTCAACCAGCTGCGGCCCAGCGTGGCCGCCATCGCCCTCGGCATCGCCCGCGCCGCCCACGCGTACGTGGCCGAGCACCGCCGGCGGCTGCGGGGCGCTGAGCGGGAGACGTACGAGGAACTGGGTCGCCGTATCGACGCCGCCCGGCTGCTGACCTACCGGGCCGCCCGCGCCGTGGACCGCCGGCCCGCGGCGGGGCACCTGGCGTCCGCCGCGAAGGCGCGGGCCTGCGAGGTCGCCGAGGACGTCACCCTCGCCGCGCTCGGTCTGCTCGGGCCCGGCGCGCGGCTGGACCACCCGCTGCTGGAGAAGCTGGCACGGGACGCGCGGGGCGTGGAGTTCATGGAAGGCACGCGGAACATCCAGAAACTCAATCTGTTCCAGGGACTGCACACCGGAAAGGTGGGCCGCCCGTGAACACACGGGTCGAGGTGTGGCACATTCCGCTTTCCGCTTCCGCTTCCGCTTCCGCTTCCGGTTCCGTCCAGGTCCATGGGACGGGCGTACCGGAAGCGGAAGACCGTGTCTCCGTTCTCGAAGGGATCCTCGACGAGCAGGAGAGGACGCGGGCCCGGATGGGGAAACTCCCCGGAATGCGACGCCGTTTCGTACGGGCGCACGCCGCGGCCCGCGTCATCATCGGGGCCCGCCTCGGACGGCCCCCGCAGGAGCTGCGCTTCACCCGGGGACCCTGGGGAAAACCGGTCGTCGACGGGGCCGCGGGGACCCACTTCAGCCTGTCCCACTCGGGCGAGCTGGCGCTCCTCGCGCTGGCGCCCCGGCCGGTCGGCGTGGACGTGGAGTACGCCCGGCCGGACCTCGACGTCATCCGGCTGGCCAGGCGCTTCTTCCCGGAAGCGGAACGGGAGTTGGTGGAGCGCGCCGGGCGCGGCGCCTTCGTCCGCTTCTGGACGAGGAAGGAGGCGTGCGTGAAGGCGGCGGGCAGCCGGCTCACCCAGGGCATGGGCGTGCCGGTGGCGCACGCCGCGGCCCAGGCCGTCGTCCGCGACCCCACCGGTGCGCTGCCCGGACCCTGGACGGTCGCGGACCTGACGCTGCCCGCCGGATACGCGGGGGCCGTCGCCCTGCTCGGCGGCGGCCCCTTTTCCGTGTCATCGCGGCTGTGGTATGACATGCCGCCGGAAGAATCCGCCGCCATGTCGGCCACCCGGGGTGTCAAGTAGAGAAAACTCCCCCTCGAATCGGAGTACTTGTACCCGTGAACGCGCGCCGGGTCACCCATAGATTTTCGACAGGCAAGAGCGCGCGGTAATCAACGGCCGGAATTTCGTACCGAGTCATGTGTCCGTGATCCGGGGCGATCCATTCGAGAAGGGGAAAGCAATCGTGGGAGGCAGGAACCTGATCACCAGGGCCGCTCGCTGGAGCGCCGTCCACCCCTGGTGGGCGATGACGCTCTGGGTGGTGTTCGTCCTGGGCGCCCTGGTGGTCGGCGGAATGACCGGCACACGGTCGGCGACCGTCTCGGACCTGGCCATCGGGCAGTCCGGGCGGGCCGCCGATCTGGCCCGCAGCGGCGGTCTGGAGAGCCGGGCCGTGGAGAACGTCCTGGTGACGCCCTACGAGGGCGGCCTCGACCAGAAGGCGGCGCGGGCGGCCGCCGGGGAGGCCGCGGACGCGCTGCGCGGTGCCGAGGGCGTCGCCTCCGTCGGCAGGCCCGTGCCCGCGCCGGACGGCTCGGCCCTGCTGGTGCCGGTGACGCTCTCCGGCGACCCCGAGACCGCGAGCGAGCGGGTGCAGCCGCTCATCGACCGGGTCACGAAGGTCGGGGACGCGCACTCCGACGTCCGGGTCGAACTCGTGGGGGCCGGCTCCATCAAGGCCGGGCTCGACGACATGCTCTCCGA
This sequence comes from Streptomyces sp. NPDC056628, assembly GCF_042792555.1. Lineage (NCBI taxonomy): Bacteria > Bacillati > Actinomycetota > Actinomycetes > Kitasatosporales > Streptomycetaceae > Streptomyces > Streptomyces sp. NPDC056628. The sequence goes on along the minus strand of NZ_JBHTWG010000019.1, from coordinate 38,426 downwards.
GGACCTGGGCCGGGCGACGGGCCTGAGCCTGCCGGTCACCCTGATCGTGATGGTGTTCGTCTTCGGCGCGATCGTCGCCGCCAGCGTCCCCGTCATCCTCGGCATCTCGTCCGTGCTCGCCGGTCTCGGCCTGTGGGGTGTCGCCTCCCAACTCGTCGCCGACCCGGGCCCGGTGACGCACATCATCGTGCTGATGGGCATGGCCATCGGCGTCGACTACTCGCTCTTCTACCTCAAGCGGCAGCGCGAGGAGCGGGCCCTGGGCGCCGACAACATCGACGCCATCGAGATCGCCTCCGCCACCTCCGGCCACTCCGTGATGGTCTCCGGACTGGCCGTCATGGTCTCCATGGGGGCCCTGTACCTCGCCGGGCACATCGCCTTCGAGTCGATGGCGACCGGCGCGGTCCTGGTCGTCGCCATCGCGATGCTCGCCTCGCTGACCGTCCTGCCCGCGATGCTCTCCAAGTTCGGCCGCTACCTGGACCGGCCGCGGGTGCCGCTGGTGTGGCGGCTGACCCAGCGGGCCGGCACCAAGCCGCGGCTGTGGTCGGCGATGCTCAAGCCGTCCCTGCGCCACCCTGTGATCGCCCTGGTGGTCTCCGTGGGCGCCCTGCTCGCCCTCGCCCTGCCCGCGCTGGACCTGAAGCTGAAGGCGACCGGTGTCGACGACCTGCCCCGGTCCATCCCCGCGATGCAGGCCAACGAGCGGCTGACGCAGTCGTTCCCGAGCCAGGCCGACACCCACACCGTCGCCGTCCGGGTCCCCGCCGGCCAGAAGGGGCGCCTGGACGACGCGGTGGGCGCGCTCGTCGAACGCACCCGGCACTCCGACCTGTTCGTGCACACCCCGGCGCCCGAGGTGCGCACCTCGAAGGACGGGACGATCACGACGATCTCCGTCGGCACCCGCTTCGACAGCAGCTCCGAGAAGGCGCGGGAGTCGCTGGCGGCGCTGCGCGAGGACATCGCCCCGAAGACCGTGGGCGCCGTCGAGGGCGCCGAGTTCGCGGTCGGCGGCAGCGACGTGGCGTACGACGTGGACTACCGGGCCAACGTCGTCGACAAGATGCCGTGGGTGCTCGGGGTGGCGCTGCTGCTGACCTTCCTGGTCATGGCGATCGCGTTCCGCTCGGTCGTGCTCGCGCTGATCACCGTGGTGCTCAACGTGCTCTCCGCCGTCGCCTCGTTCGGCCTGCTGGCGCTGATCTTCCAGCGGACCTGGGCGGAGGGCTTCCTCGACTTCGAGTCCACCGGCCGGGTGGTGGCGTGGCTGCCGCTGATGCTGTTCGTGATCCTGCTGGGGCTGTCGATGGACTACCACGTCTTCGTGGTCAGCCGGATCCGGGAGGCGGCGCGCGGCGGGCTGCCCATCCGTGAGGCCGTCGAGCAGGGCATCACGCGCACGGCGGGAGTGGTGACGAGCGCGGCCGTGGTGATGGTCAGCGTGTTCGCCCTGCTCGCCTCGCTGAGCTTCATCGAGATGAAGCAGATGGGGGTGGGCATGGCCTGTGCGGTGCTGCTGGACGCCACGCTGATCCGGATCGTGGTCCTGCCGTCGGTGGTCACGCTCCTCGGCTGGAAGACCTGGTGGCCCTCGCGCCTGGCCCACCAGGACGAGGCCCGGCCGGTCAGGATCCCGGCGGTGCTGGCGCAGCGGGCGCCGATTCTCTGAGGCGCCGCGCGGCCCGGTCGCGACGGAAGGGGCGGTCCTTACGGGCCGCCCCTTCCGTCATGTCTGTCATGCTTTGCGCTGGACACTCGCTAATCATCCAGCGAATTGTGTGAACCGCTTCTGCGACTCCTGTGGGGAAAGATGTGGGAGTTGTACACTCAGACGCGCGTTCGGGGAAGAGCGATCACCGGTCCACCACCGATGCATTGGGTGAATCATCAACTTCCTTGACGCGACGACGGGGGAAAACGGGGCGATCAGGGGGAAGTATCCATGCACGCTGACGACGACCTGCCGACCGCGCGCTGGCAGGCCGAGCTCGCTCGCGTAGACACGCTCTCGGACCGCGAGCTCCAGGTCTTCGCACTCCTCGGTGACGGGCATTCCAACCGGGCCATCGCGGCCCGCCTCCAGGTCACCGAGCGCACGGTGAAGGCGCACGTCGCGAGCATCCTGACCAAGCTGGAAGTGGAATCGCGCCTTCAGGTGGGCTTGGTGGCCCAGGCCCATCACCACATGTACGAAGGTACAATTTCGAACCACTCGGACGTGTTCGATAATTGATCAGTTCGAGTAACTCCCAGGTAATTCCCTTGTCGGGCCCGTCGGAATGAGTCGCTGTTCCGCGTGCTGTGCCCGAAGTCGCGAGGTGGGAGCTCGCGGCCGAATTCTTGGATAGGGATGGGAATTTTTTGGTGTACATCTCCATACTGGGCCCGCTGCTGATAGGGGACGGTCAGCGGACTGTCGGTCTGCGGGCGAAGAAGATACGCGTCATGCTGACCATGCTGGCAATGAACCCCGGTCAGGTGGTCGCCTTCGACGAACTGATCGACGAACTCTGGGGCGAGAGCCCCCTCAAGAACACGCGCAACGCCCTGCAGGCCAACGTCAAGCGGATGCGCAAGGCGCTGGCCGAGTTCGGCTTCGAGGATCCCGACCAGACGGTCATCCGGACCGTGGACAACGGCTATCTGCTCGACGTGCCCGAGGAGGCCCTCGACGCCCACCGCTTCCTGCGGATGGCGGAGAAGGGCGCGAGTCTGGTGAGCGAGCGGCCGCACGAGGCGAGGGACCTGCTGCGCGGTTCCCTGTCCATGTGGCGGGGGCCCGCCCTGCTCGACGTGAGCGACGGCCCGCGGTGCCGGGCGGTCGCCCTCCGTCTCGACGAACAGCGCAAGACCGCGAGGGAAGACCTGATCGAGGCTCAGCTCCAGGCCGGCGAGGCGGGGGTCGTCGTTGCCGAGCTGAAGCAGCTGCTCGCCCAGTACCCGGAACGGGAGCGGTTCAGCGAGCAGTTGATGATCGCCCTGTACCGATGCGGGCGGCAGTCCGAGGCGATCGACATCTTCCACCGCACCCGCAAGTGGCTCGACGAGGAACTGGGTCTCAAGCCGTCGCGCCGGCTCCACAGCACGTACCAGGCGATCCTCATGCAGGACCCGTCGCTGTGAGTCCGCGGGACCGCTGAACCGGCGGACACGGACAGGCGCCGGCGATTCCCCTGGAACCGCCGGCGCCTTCGTGTGCGCGGGCCGGGTCAGGTCCGGCGCAGCGCCCGCTCCGTGAGCGTGCCGATGTGGCGGGCCGCCTCCCCGGACAGCATCTCCTCGTGTCCGCAGCGGACCTCGTGCACCACGACCGGCCCTGCCACGTACGGCTCCCAGCGCGCCGCCGGGTCGGCGACCGGGGCGTCCGGCTCGTCCGCGGCCACGAACAGGGTCAGCGGCCCGTGGAAGCCTCCGGGTGTGAAGTGCCGTGCGATGCCGGTGTGATGGCGCATCACGGTCGTCAGCCGCTCCAGCTCCGCCCCGTCCACCGCGCGGCCCCGGGCGTGATGCTCCAGGAAGGCCGTGCGCATCTGCTCGTCCGTGGCCGCGGGGTCCTCCGGGGCGACCGGGCAGACGTCCAGCGCCGCGAGGAACGCCACCTCCTCCCCGGCAGCCTGGAGCCGTACCGCCATCTCGTGCGCCACCAGGCCGCCGAAGGACCAGCCCAGCAGGTGGTACGGCCCGTGCGGCCGGACCCGCCGGATCCGCTCCACGTAGAGGGCGGCCAGGGACGGCACGTCGGCGGGCGGCGACCATGCGCCGGCCGGCGCTGCGATGCCGTCGGACTGGAGCGCGAACACCGGGCGCTCCGGGGAGAGATGCGGTGCCAGCCCGGCGAAGGGCAGACCGAAGCCGACGCCGCCGTGGACGCAGAACAGCGGCGGCAGGGACCCCGAGGGACGCACGGGCAGCAGGGCCGTGAAGCCCTCGTCGTCACCCTCCTCCACCGGGGCCCGCCGCTCCGCGGCCGCCGCCAGAGCCGCCACCGTCCGGTGCGTGAACACGTCGGACAGGGAGAGCGTCAGGCCCGCCTTGGCGGCGCGGGACACGATCCGCACCGAGCGCAGACTGTCGCCGCCCAGCGCGAAGAAGTCCCCGTCCGCGTCGACCTCCTCCAGGCCCAGCACCTCGCGGAAGACGTCCGCCAGCGCCTGCTCGGCGGCGGTGCGCGGCGGCCGGGGGGGACGCCCGGAGGCGGGCGCGCCCGGCGCCGGGAGGGCCCGCACATCCAGCTTCCCGTTGGTGGTCAGCGGGAGCTTCGGGAGGGTCACCAGGGCCGCCGGCATCATGTGGGCCGGCAGGAACTCGGCCGCGTGGCCGAGCACGGCGGGGACGTCGACGTCGGCCACGCCCGCGACCGGCACCACGTACCCGGTCAGCTGCTTCCCGCCGGCCGGTGTCGGGGTGGCCACGACCGCCGCCTGCGCGACCGCCGGGTGCCGGGTCAGCGCGGCCTCGATCTCGCCCGGCTCGATCCGGAAGCCCCGCAGCTTGATCTGCTGGTCGGCGCGGCCGACGTAGTCGAGGGAGCCGTCGGGCAGCCGGCGCACCAGGTCACCGGTGCGGTACATCCGGGTGCCGGGCGGGCCGTACGGGTCGGCGACGAAGCGCTCGGCGGTGACGCCGGGGCGGCCCGTGTAGCCGTGCGCGAGTCCGGCCCCGGCGACGCAGAGCTCACCGGTGACCCCGACCGGCGCGGGGGCCAGGGCCGCGTCCAGGACGTACAGCCGGACGTTGTCCAGGGCGCGGCCGATCGGGGGCCTGCCGCCCGGGGTGAGCGGGTCGCTCCAGGTGGCGCAGACCGACGTCTCGGTGGGCCCGTAGGCGTTGCGCAGGGTGACGTGCGGGGCCACCCGCTCCACCAGCGACGGCGGGCACGCCTCACCGCCGACCAGCAGGCACAGGTCACGGGGGAGCGCCGCCGGGTCGGGGAAGCCGGCGACCACGCTGGGCGGCAGGATCGCGTGGTTCACCCCGTTCTCGCCGATCAGCCCGGCCAGCAGCGGCGGGGACATCCTGCTCTCGGCGGTCGCGAACACCAGGGTGCCCCCGCTGAACAGCGAGGCGGCCAGCTCCCACACCGTGGCGTCGAAGCTGAACGAGGCGAACTGCAGGACCCGGGTGCCCGGACCCGCGCCCAGGCCCTCGCGCAGGGTGGCCGCCAGGTTCGCCGCGCCCGCGTGCGGCACGGCGACGCCCTTGGGCCGCCCGGTCGAGCCCGAGGTGTAGATGACGTACGCCGTGTCCCGCGGGCCCGCACGGCGGACGGCGGGGGGCGCGGCGGGCCGCTCGGGCCGCTCGGCGGGGTCGTCCAGCAGCAGCGGGGACACCCCCGGCAGCCGGCCGGCGACCGCCCGGACGGACAGCACCTCGGCCGGGCGGGCGTCCCGCAGCATGTACGCGATCCGCTCGGCCGGGTAGTCGGGGTCCACCGGCAGATAGGCCGCGCCGGTCTTCAGCACCGCGAGCAGGGCCACGACCGTGTCAGGGGAGCGGGGCAGGGCAAGGGCCACCACGTCGCCGGGGCCGACGCCCCGGCCCAGCAGCCGCCGGGCCAGCCGGCCGGCCTCGGCGTCCAGTTCGCCGTAGGTCACGGGGGCCGTGCCGGGGACGACCAGCGCCGGGCAGTCGGGGGCCCCGGCGGCGTGGGCCTCGAACAGGTCGGTCAGCGTGACCGGCGGCCGGGGCCGCACCCGCCCCTGGTGCCCGGTCAGCAGCGCGTGGCGTTCCTGGGCGGTGAGCAGGGCGAGCGTGCCGACGGGGGCGTCGGGGGTGCGGGACGCCGCGTCGAGGAGGGTGGCCAGCGCCTGCGCGATCCGGCCGGCCGTCGCCTCGGTGAACAGGTCCGCGTTGTACTCCAGCAGGATCTCCAGCCCGTCCGGGGTGCCGTCGGGCGCCGCGCGTTCGGTCACCTCGAAGGAGAGGTCGAACTTCGCGGTCGTCGACGGCACGGACTCCACCGCGGCCGTGATCCCGTCGATCGCCGGCAGGGGGTCGGCGGCGTTGCGGAACGCCAGCACCACCTGGACGAGAGGCTGCCGGGCCAGCGAGCGGGTCGGCTTCAGTGCGTCGACGAGATGCTCGAACGGCAGCTCTGCGTGGGCGTACGCGGTCAGGTCCGTCTCCCGCACCCGCTCCAGCAGTCCGGTGAAAGTGGGGTCGCCGGAGGTGTCGGTGCGCAGCACGAGCGTGTTGACGAAGCAGCCGATCAGGTCGCGCAGCGCGTCGTCGGCGCGGCCCGCGACCGGGCTGCCCAGCGGGATGTCGGTACCCGCGCCCAGCCGGGTCAGCAGAGCCGCGAGCCCCGCCTGCACGGCCATGAAGAGGGTGGCGCCGGAGCGCCGCGCCAGCCCGGCGAGACGGGTGTGCGCCTCGGCGGGCACGGACCGGGCCACACTCCCGCCCCGCCCGGAGGCGCGGGCTGGCCGCGGGAAGTCGGCGGGCAGCTCCAGCTCCTCGGGCAGCCCCTCCAGCACCCGCGTCCAGTGGGCGAGTTCGGCGGCGGCGAGGCCGTCCGGGTCGTCCCTCGGACCGAGCAGCTCCCGCTGCCAGCGCGCGTAGTCCGTGTACCGCACCGGCAGCGGCTCCCAGTCCGGCGCGCGGCCGGCCAGCCGCGCCCGGTAGGCGGACGCCAGGTCCCGGGCCAGCGGCTCCAGCGACCAGCCGTCCGCCGCGATGTGATGCAGCGTCAGGGCCAGCACGTGGGTGCCGGAGCCGAGCGAGAACAGACGGGCGCGCAGCGGCACCCGGGCCGACAGGTCGAAGGCGTGCGCCGCCTCACCGGCCAGTGCCCCGGCGAGCGCCTCCTTCCCGGACAGCCGTACGACCTCCAGGGAGGCGCCCGCCCCGGCCGCCTCCCGCGCGGTCAGCACCAGTTGCGACGGCATCCCGTCGGTCTCCACGAACACGGTGCGCAGGCACGCGTGCCGGGCCACCACGTCCGCGAGCGCCCGCCCCAGCACCGCCGGGTCGAGCGGACCGGTGAACCGGACGGCGAGCGGGATGTTGTACGTGCCGGCCGGGACGCCCATCCGGCTGAGGAACCACAGCCGCTCCTGCGCGTACGACAGGGGCGCAGCCGCCCGGTCCCCGGGCGGGGCGGGCCGCAGCGGAGGGCGGTCCGGCGTCAGCGGGCCGCCGGGCAGGGCGCGGGCCAGCGCCTCGGCGGTACGGGTGTCGAACAGGGTGCGCACGGGGACGTCCACGCCGAGCTCCGCGCGCAGCCGGTTGGCGACGCGGACCGCGGACAGCGAGTGGCCGCCCAGCGCGAAGAAGTCGTCGTCGGCGCCGACCCGTGCGACGCCCAGCGCCTCCGCGAACACGGCGCACAGCAGCTCCTCGCGTGCCGTGGCGGGCGGCCGACCGCTCCCGCCGCGGTCCTCCGGCGGGGCGGGCAGCGCCTTGCGGTCCACCTTGCCGTTCGGGGTGGTCGGGAGCGTGTCCAGGGGGACGTACACGGCAGGGACCATGTGCGTGGGCAGCACCGCGGACGCGCGCTCCCGCAGCCGGTCGCGGTCGGTCCCTGCCGGTACGACATAGGCGACCAGGCGGGCCTCGCCGCCGTGGCCGGGGCGGGCCGTGACGACGGCCCGCTCGACGCCGGGCTGTGCGCCCAGCACGGACTCGATCTCACCGAGCTCGACGCGGTGCCCGCGGATCTTCACCTGGTGGTCGCTGCGGCCCGCGTACTCCAGCGCGGTGCCGTCGGCGGAGCGGCGGACGATGTCGCCGGTGCGGTACATGCGGCTGCCGGGCGGGCCGTACGGGTCGGCGACGAAACGGTCCGCGGTGAGAGCCGGCCGGCCCAGATAGCCGCGGGCCAGCCCCGTCCCGGCGATGTACAGCTCGCCGAACGAGCCGTCCGGGGCGGGGCGCAGCGCGGGGTCGAGGACGTACACGGCCGTGTTGGAGATCGGTTCGCCGATGGGGGGCTGTCCGCGCAGCGCGGGGGTGAGAGGCGCGGCCGTGGACCAGACGGTCGTCTCCGTGGGGCCGTACACGTTGCTGACCGAGGCGCAGTGCGTGACGAGGGCGCGGGCCAGCGGCTCCGGCAGCGCCTCGCCGCCGACCAGCGCGCGCAGGTTCCGCAGGGCGGGCGCGTGGTGGGCGGTGAGGGTCTGCCAGAGGCTGGGGGTGGCCTGCAGCAGGGTGGCGCCGGCCGTGGTGATCGCGTCGGCCAGGGCGGCCGGGTCGCGGACGGTCTCCCGGTCGGCGAGGACGAGTTCGGCGCCCGCCGCCAGCGGGACGAGGAGTTCCAGGTTGGCGATGTCGAACCCGAAGGTGGTGACCGCCAGGAAGCGGTCCCCGGGGGTGACCTCGAGGCGCCGCGTCATGTCGTGGACGAGGTTCGCCAGGGCCTCGTGGGGGACGACGACACCCTTGGGGCGGCCGGTGGAGCCGGAGGTGTAGATCACGTACGCGGGGGAGCGCGGGTCGGTGGGCGGGCCCTCGCCGTCCCCCGGCGTCCCCTCGGGGAACCCCTCCCCGTCGAGGACCCACGTCGTGCCGGCCGGGACGTCCGCCAGGAGCGGGGCGACCCGGCGATGCGTGAGCGTCACCACCGGCGCCGCGTCGGCGAGCATCAGGCGCAGCCGGTCCGCCGGATAGTCGGGGTCGAGCGGGAGATAGGCGGCACCGGTCTTCAGGACCGCCAGCACCGCCACCACGAGGTCGCGGGAGCGGTCCAGGGCGAGCGCCACGACCCGCTCGGGGCCCGCGCCCGCCGCGCGCAGGGCGGCGGCCAACTCGTCCGCGCGGGCGTGCAGTTCCCGGTGGGTGAGGCGTGCCGTGCCGCAGCGCACCGCCGGGGCGTCGGGCGTGCGCTCGGCCCACCGCTCCAGGAGCGGCGCCGGCAGGCGGTCGGGAAGGCCGGCCCGGGTGCGGTTGCGGCCGGTCAGCAGAAGGGCGCGCTCGCGGTCGTCCAGCAGCACGTCGAGGCGGCCCGACGGCTCGTCCGGACGGGTCACCGCCGCCTCCAGCAGCCGCGCGAGCCGCAGCCCGAGGGAGCGGGCGGCGGCGGCCGGGACCCGGGACGGCAGATGGTCGACCGCCAGGCCGAACGGGGTGCCGGGGAACACCGTGAGCGTCAGCGGGTAGTGGGTCGCCGAGTGGATGTCGACGCCCGTCACCCGCGGGCCCGCGCCCTGCTCGGACGGCGGCAGCGGCGAGCGGTCCACCGGGTAGTTCTGGAACATCAGGGCCGTGTCGAACAGCTCGCCGCGCACCGCGGTGAGCTGCTGCACCTCCGCCAGCGTCAGATGCTCGTGCGGCAACAGCCCGGCCTGCCGTTCCTGCACGGCGGCGAACAGCTCGGCCGGGGTCAGCCGGGGGTCCACGTCGACCCGCACCGGCAGGGTGTTGGCGAACAGGCCCACCATGTCCTCGACGCCGGGCAGTTCGGCCGGCCGGCCGGAGGTGACCGCGCCGAACAGGACGGTGTCCTGGCCGGTCAGCCGGGACAGCAGCAGCGCCCAGCAGCCCTGGACGACCGCGTTGACCGTCAGGCCCCGGGCGCGGGCGAACCCGGTGAGCCTCGCGGCGACGTCGGGGGAGAGCTCGACGGGGACCCGCTCGGGCAGATCCCGCGAGCTGTCGGCGGTCCCGTCGTCCCCCACGAGGCGGGTCGGCTCCGACACGCCGGCCAGGGCCTCCGTCCAGGCTGCCCGGGCCGTCTCCCGGTCACGCGTCCCGAGCCAGGAGAGGTGGGCCCGGTAGGGCGGCACGGGCGCCGGCTCGTCCGCCCCGGCCGCGTACCGCGCCAGCTCCCGCGTCAGCGTCGCCATCGACCAGCCGTCGACCAGGATGTGGTGCACGGTCCACAGCAGCCGTGCGCGGCCCCCCGGCGCCCTGAGCAGGGTGAAGCGGTGCAGGGGAGGACGGCCGAGGTCGAACCGGCGCAGCCGGTCCTCCCGGGCCGGCCGGTCCAGGTCCGCGTCGTCCGCCACCTCCACCTCCCGCCACGGGAGGTCCACGGCCTTCGGCACCACCTGCACCGCCTCGCCGGAACGCCGGTGCCGGAAACAGGCCCGCAGCTGCGGGTGGCGGTCGAGCAGCGCCGACGCCGCCTCGCGCAGCGCCGCCGCGCCCGCGTCGGTCAGGTCCTCGAAGTCCACCACCAGCTGAAGGGTGTAGCGGTCCGTCCCCTCCCGGTCGAATTCCGTGAGGAACAGCAGGCCCTGTTGCAAAGGCGAGAGCGGAAGGACTTCACTGATGGCTGATGGCCGATTCAAGCCGTGCTCCTCACAAAAGAGCTGTGGGACGGGCGGAAGCCGGGAGAAATTCCGACCGCACGACGATTTCCGATGGCACTGACGCTCAACTGACCGGGAACTGACACCCCGCTGACGCCGGCACCGCCTTCCCCGCCCGCCCGCACCCCGCGCCACCGCAGGTGCCCGGCCGTCCCCGGCCCCGGTGGACCCCGTCAGCAGACCGTCAGCACTGCGTCAGCGCCCGGCGACAGGCTGGGCGCCGAGGCTCATTCGTCGCCGAAGGCCAGGAGTGCCAGTGCCGGTTATATCCGCGTCGCATGAATTCGATGTCAGCGACCTCTTCGTGAATCTGCAACCGTTCTTCGGGCGTCGGCTCTTTCTCAAGGTCGAGGGATTCAACTTCGCCGGCTCCATCAAGCTCAAGGCGGCCCGGGAGATGGTCGCGCAGGCGGAGGCCGCCGGCGCCCTGGGCCCCGGCTCGACCCTCGTGGAGTCCTCCTCCGGGAACATGGGCGTCGCCCTGGCGCTGATCGCCGCGAACCGGGGCTTCAGGTTCCTGTGCGTCACCGACACCCGCTGCAACGCCGTGACCCGGCGCACCATGGAGTCGCTCGGCGCCGAGGTGCACGTCATCACCGAGCCGCACGAGAGCGAGGGCTTCCTCGGCGCCCGCATCCGCCACGTCAAGGCGCTGCTGGCCGCCGACGAGAAGAAGGTCTGGCTCAACCAGTACCTCAGCCCCGGCAACTGGATGGCCCACTACCGCACCACCGCGCCCGCCATCGCCCGGCAGTTCCCCGACCTGAGCGTGCTGTTCGTCGGCGCCGGCACCACGGGCACCCTGATGGGCTGCGCCCGCTGGTTCCGCGAGCGGCGCCCCTCGGTGCGGATCGTCGCCGTGGACAGCGTCGGCTCGGTCACCTTCGGCGGTCCCCCGGCCACCCGGCACATCCCCGGTCTCGGCACCAGCGTGCGGCCCGCCCTGCTCGACGAGTCCCTCGTCGACGCCGTCGTCCACGTCCCCGAGGCGGACACCGTCCGCACCTGCCGGGAACTGATGCGGCACGGCTTCTCCTTCGGCGGCTCCACGGGCACCGCCGTGACCGGCGCGCTGACCTGGCTCGACCGGCACCACGGCGACGCCACCGGCCGGGCGGACGAGCAGGTGACCGCGGTGACCATCTCCCCGGACCTGGGCGAGCGCTACATGGAGACCGTCTACCACGACGACTGGGTCACCCACGCCCTCGGCCCGGACAGCCTGACGCGGACCGCCGGGCAGCACCCGGCACGGACCGGTGCGACGGCCGGACTCGAACCGGTCTCCGGATGAACGGCACGAGCGGACGGATGGGTTGAGGCGCTGAGCATGACGGAGAGGAAAGCGATGACGACAGACCGAGGCGCCGTCCTCCCGCTCACCGCGGCACAGGCGGAGATCTGGTTCGACGAGCAGTTCGCCACCGGGCCGCTCGGCTACAACATGGCCGACTACATCGACCTGCGCGGACCGCTGGACACCGAGGTGCTCGGCCGGGCCCTCGGACGTCTCGGGCACGAGGCCGAGGGACTGCGGGTGCAGTTCGTCGAGGAGGAGGGCGCCCCCGGACAGATCGTCCGGCCGCTCGCCCAGCTCCCCCTGAAGACCCTCGACCTGAGCGGCGAGGCGGACCCGCTCGCCGCGGCCGGGGCGTGGATGCGCGCCGACCACGCCGATCCCCTGAAGGTCACCGACTTCCCGCTGTTCCGCGGCGCCCTCATCCGGCTCGGCCCCGAGCACCACCTGCTCTACCTGTGCATGCACCACATCCTGGCCGACGGGTTCAGCCGCGCGCTGCTCTACCCGAAGCTCGCCGCCCTCTACAGCCGGCTCGCCGCCGGTGCCCGCCCGGGCGACCTCGCCGCCGACGCCATGCCGCCCTTCCACCGGCTTCTGGACGCCGAACGCGACTACCTCGGCTCCCCGCACGTCGAACGCGACCGCGCCTACTGGACCGCACGGCTCACCGAGAGCACCCGCGGCCCGGCCCCCGAACTCGTCTCGCTCTCCTCGCGGCAGCCCGCCCCCGGCCGCAGCGCGCTGCGGCACACCACCCGCCTCGGCACCGAGGCCACGGACGCCCTGCGCGCCCTCGCCAGGGACGGCAAGGTCACCCTGCCCGTGGTCCTGGTCGCCGCGGCCGCCGCGTACACCCGGCACGCCACCGGCGTCGACCGGCCGCTGCTCACCCTGCCGGTGACCGGCCGGGTCGGCGCCGCCAGCCGGGAGATCCCCGGCATGCTGGCCAACTACCTTCCGCTGGCCGTGCCGGTGCGCCCCGGCATGACCCCGGCCCAGCTGCTGCGCCAGTCCTGGGTCGAGGTGTCGGGGGCCCTGAAGCACCAGCGGTACCGGGGCGACCGCGTCCGCCGCGACATCGGCCTGCGCACCGACGACCGGCGCCCCTTCGGGCCGTTCATCAACGTCCTCGATCAGGACCCTGCCCTCGCCTTCGGCACCGGCTGCCGGGGCACCGTCGTCAATCTCTCCACCGGCATCGTCAACGACCTCATCATCACCGTCCTCAACACCGCCGACGGCACGATGGAGATCCACCTCGACGGCAACCCGGAGCTCTACACGTCCGAGGAGCTGGCCACCCACCTGGCCCGCTTCGAGGCGTTCCTCGGCGACCTCGCCGCCCTCCCCGCCGACCACCCCGTCGGCCGGATCGGCATCGGCGCCCCCGGGGAACGGCTCGGACTGCTCGGCACCTGGGACCGGGACACCGAACAGGCCGGCTACGAGGGGCTCGTGGAGCGGGTCCGGGACGTCGCCGCGCTCTCGCCCGGCGCCGTCGCCGTCTCCGACGGCACACAGGAGGTCACCTACGCCGGTCTCGTCACCCGTGCCGCCGGGGTCGCCGCCCGCCTGCGCGCCGCCGGCACGGCCACCGGTGCGGTCGTCGCCCTGCTCGCCGAGCCCGGCGTGCCCTTCGTCGCGGGCGTGCTGGGCGTCCTGGCCGCCGGCGGTGCCTATCTGCCGCTGGACCCGGCCGCCCCGGCCGCCCGCAACGCGGCACTCCTGCGGGACAGCGGCGCACGCCACCTCCTCCTCGGCGCCGGGCTCGACGCCCCGGACGCGGACGTCGTGGCCCTGTCCCTCACCGACCCGGCCGACGCCCGCGGCGACGCCGGACTCCCCCTGTCCGGGGGCCCGCTCGACCTGGCGTATGTGATGTTCACGTCGGGGTCGACGGGGCGTCCGAAGGGGGCGATGGTCCAGCGGTCGGGGATGGTGAATCACCTGTGGGCGAAGGTGGCGGATCTGGAGCTGGTCGCGGGTGAGGTGGTGGTGCAGAACGCTCCGCTGACGTTCGACGTGTCGGTGTGGCAGATGCTGGCTCCTTTGTTGGTGGGGGGCCGGGTGCGGGTGTCGGGCGTGGAGCTGGCGGCGGATCCGGTGGGTCTGTTCGCGGTGGTGCGTGAGGAGCGGGTGGCGGTGCTGGAGGTGGTGCCGTCGTTGTTGCGGGCGGCGCTGGACGCCTTCGATGTGGAGGGCCGTGCGCCTGAGCTGCCGGATCTGCGGTGGCTGATGGTGACGGGTGAGGCGTTGCCCGCTGATCTGTGTGAGCGCTGGCATGGGCGTTATCCGCTGGTGCCGTTGATGAACGCGTACGGTCCGACGGAGTGTTCGGACGATGTGACGCATGGCGTGATCCGGTGCGGTGATGTGCTGGGTGGCCGGGTGCCGATCGGTGGTGCGGTGCGTCATACGCGGCTGTATGTGCTGAGCGACGAGTTGCAGCCGGTGCCGGCCGGGGTGCCGGGGGAGCTGTATGTCGGTGGTGCGGGTGTGGGCCGGGGTTATCTGGATGATCCGGGGCGTACCGCGGGGACGTTCGTGGCCGACCCGTTCGCGGGTTCGGGAGCGCGGATGTACCGGACGGGTGACCGGGTGGTGCAGCGTGCGGACGGGCAGCTGGAGTTCATCGAGCGCCGCGACCACCAGGTCAAGATCCGCGGACGACGCGTGGAGACCGGTGAGATCGAGGCCGTCCTGCGCTCCCTGGAGAGCGTGGCCGACGCCGCCGTCGCCGTCCTGCCCGACGCCTCCGGCCACCCGCGCCTGGTCGGCTACCTGACCGGGCCCGGCGTCGACGCCGTACAGGTCCGCCATGAGCTGGCCCAGCTGCTGCCCGCCTACATGATCCCGTCCACCTGGCTCGTCCTGGACGCCATGCCGCTCACCGCGAACGGCAAGCTCGACCGCAAGGCCCTGCCGCAGCCCGCGCTCGCCGGCCAGGAGACCGTGCGCGGTCCACGCACCGAGCGGGAGCGGATCCTGTGCGGGATTCTCGGGGACGTCCTCGGCACCCCCGAGGTCGGCGTCGACGAGGACTTCTTCGCGCTCGGCGGCGACAGCATCCGCTCCATCCAGGTCGTCAGCCGCGCCCGCAAGGCTGGGCTCGCCCTGACCACCCGGGACGTCTTCGAGCACAAGACCGTCGCCGCGCTGGCCCGCGCCGCCGGCGGCCCCGGCACCGGCGAGACGGACGAGCCGGACGGAGAACCGGGCGTCGGACCGTACGAACTGACGCCGATCATGGGCCAGTTGCACGAGGACGTCCGCAGCCTGACCGGGCCCGTCGTCAAGTACAGCCAGCACGTCGTCGTGCACGTGCCCGCGGACCTCGGTGCCGAGGTGCTGGAGACCGCCCTGCACGCCCTGGCCGACCACCACGACGCCCTGCGCACCCGCGCCACCGAGCCGTCGCCCGGGCTGTGGCACACCGAGGTGCTGGAACCCGGCGCACTGGCCGGTGTGCGCCTCCTCGCGCATGCGGACGCGGGCGGCGCCGACGGCAAGGACCTGCTCGCGTTCGCCGAACGGCAGGCCGCCGCCGCCCGCGCGCGGCTCGACCCGTCCGCCGCCATCATGCTCCAGGCCGTGCTGATCGCACCGGCCCCCGGCGCCGGCACCGCGCTGCTCGTGCTGTGCGGCCACCACCTCGTCGTCGACGGCGTCTCCTGGCGCATCCTGCTGCCCGACCTGGCGGCCGCCTGCGCGGCCCTCGCCGACGGGCGCACCCCCGCACTCGACCCGGTCGGCACCTCCTACCGGGCCTGGTCGCGCACGCTCGCCGACCAGGCCCGCACCGAGAGGCGCGGCACCGAACTCGCCCTGTGGCAGGGCCTGCTCGACGGCCCCGACCCACTCATCGGCACCCGCCGCCTCGACCCCGCCAAGGACGTGTACTGCACCCGCCGGACCCTCCGTCTGGAACTCGGGCCCGACGTCACCGGCCCGCTCCTCACCGAGGTGCCCGCCGCCTTCCACGCGGAGGTCAACGACGTCCTGCTGACCGGCCTCGCCCTGGCCGTCGCCGACTGGCGGCGCCGGCACGGCCGTACCCCCTACGCGCAGACCCTGATCGAGCTGGAGGGCCACGGCCGCGAGCAGCTCACCGACGACCTCGACCTGTCCCGCACCGTCGGCTGGTTCACCAGCGCCTTCCCGGTCCGCCTCGATCCGGGTGCCCTCGACTGGGACGAGGTGTGGGCGGGCGGCCCCGCCCTGTCCACCGCTCTGAAGCGCGTCAAGGAACAGCTGCGCGCCCTGCCCGACCGGGGTGTCGGCTTCGGCCTGCTGCGCTACCTCAACCCGCACGCCGCCCGCGTCCTCGTCCCCTACGCCCGCCCGCAACTCGGCTTCAACTACATGGGCCGCTTCGACGCCCGCGAGGACCGGCTGTGGGAACCGGCGGGCGGTGACGGCGTCGTCGGCACCGGCGCCCACCCCGGTATGCCGCTGCCGCACCTCCTCGACGTCACCCCGGCCACCGAGGACCGCCACGACGGCCCCCACCTCATCGCCAACTGGGCGTGGGCCGGCCAGGCGGTCGCCGAGGAGGACGCCCAGGACATCGCCGAGACCTGGTTCCGTGCCCTCGGCCTGCTGGTCCGGCACACCACCGGGTCCGGCGCGGGCGGCCGCACCCCGTCCGACCTGCCGCTGGTCGCCCTGAGCCAGGCGGAGATCGAGACGTACGAGAGCGAACTCGCCGCCGCCGGCACCGCCCTGGCCGACGTCCTGCCCCTCACCCCGCTCCAGCAGGGCCTGCTGTTCCACGCGGACTACGACAGCGAGACCACCGACGTCTACACACTCCAGATCGTCGCCGAACTGGAGGGCGACCTCGACGCCGCCGTGCTGCGCGCCGCCGGACAGGCCCTGCTCGACCGGCACCCCAACCTGCGCGCCGCCTTCCGCGCCCGCGCCACCGGCGACCCCGTGCAGATCGTGCCGGACCACGCCGAACTGCCCTGGCAGGAGACGGACCTGCGGGCCCTGCCGGAACCGGAGCGCACCGCGGAGCTCGACCGGATCACCGAGGCCGAACGGACCCGGCGCTTCGACCTGACCTCCCCGCCGCTCCTCAGGTTCGCCCTGGTCACCCACGGCGAGGGACGGCACCGGTTCATCTGGACCAGCCACCACATCCTCGTCGACGGCTGGTCGATGCCGCTGCTGGTGCGCGAGCTGTTCGCCCTGTGCCGTCCCGACCCGGACACCACGCTCCTGCCCGACCCCGCCCCCTACCGCTCCTACCTCGCCTGGCTCGCCGCCCAGGACCGTGAGGCCGCCCGGGCGGCCTGGCGCACCGCACTGGAGGGCGTGGACGAGCCGACGCTGCTCGTACCGGCCGACCCCGGCCGCGCCCCCGCGCTGCCCGACAGCGTGCACGCCGAGGTGCCGCGCGAGCTGACCGCCGCCCTGTCCGGCTGGGCCCGCGCCCGGGGTCTCACCCTCAACACGGTCGTCCAGGGCTGCTGGGCGCTGCTCCTCGGGCGGCTCACCGGACGCCAGGACGTCGTCTTCGGCGCCGTCACCTCCGGCCGGCCCGCCGAGGTCCCCGACGTCGAGTCGATGATCGGCATGTTCCTCACCACGGTCCCGGTCCGGGTCCGGCTCAGCCCCGGCACGACCCTCGCCGAGCTGCTGTCCACGCTCCAGGACCAGCAGACCGCGCTGCTGCCGCACGAGCACCTGGGCCTCGCCGACATCCACAAGGCCGCCGGACTGACCGGCGAGGTCTTCGACACCGTCGTCCTGTTCGAGAACTTCCCGCTCGGCGCGGCCGGCACCGACTCCGGGGCCGACGGCACCCGGGTGCTGCGCACCGAGGCCAGGGACGCCCGCCACCACCCGCTGAGCATGGCCGTGTTCCCCGGCGAGTCCCTGCACCTGCGGTTCGACTACGCGCCCGGCCTGTTCACCCGCGCCGGCGTCGAACGCGTCGCCGTGATGTTCCGGCACCTCCTGCGCACCGTCGCCGACGACCCCGCGCTGCCGCTCGCCCGGGTCGACGTCACCGCGCCGGCCGGCCTCGCCGGACCGGGGACGCCCGGCGACCTCGGCGGTCTGCTCGGCACCTGGGACCCCTCGATCCCCGAGGAGAGCCTCGGCGTCGTGGAGCGGGTGCGCGCGGTCGCCGACCGCATCCCGGACGAGCCCGCCCTGACGGACGACACGGGCACCCTCAGCTACCGGGAGCTGGTCGAGACGTCCGGCGGGCTGTCCGCCCGGCTCACCCGGGACGGCGTGCGGACCGGCTCCGTGATCGCGATGCTCGCGGACCCCGGCGTGCCGTTCGTGACGGGTGTGCTGGGTGTGCTGGGCGCGGGCGGTGCCTATCTGCCGCTGGACCCGGCGGCCCCGGGCGCCCGCAACGCGGCACTCCTGCGGGACAGCGGCGCCACCCACCTGCTGGTGGGCCGGGCGTACGCGGCGCAGGCCCGCGAGATTGCCGGCGACGCCACCGTCCTCGTCCTGGAGGACACGCTGACCGACCGCGCCCTGCCGCCCACCGTCGGCGGTGGTCTGGATCTGGCGTATGTGATGTTCACGTCGGGGTCGACGGGGCGTCCGAAGGGGGCGATGGTCCAGCGGTCGGGGATGGTGAATCACCTGTGGGCGAAGGTGGCGGATCTGGAGCTGGTCGCGGGTGAGGTGGTGGTGCAGAACGCTCCGCTGACGTTCGACGTGTCGGTGTGGCAGATGCTGGCTCCTTTGTTGGTGGGGGGCCGGGTGCGGGTGTCGGGCGTGGAGCTGGCGGCGGATCCGGTGGGTCTGTTCGCGGTGGTGCGTGAGGAGCGGGTGGCGGTGCTGGAGGTGGTGCCGTCGTTGTTGCGGGCGGCGCTGGACGCCTTCGATGTGGAGGGCCGTGCGCCTGAGCTGCCGGATCTGCGGTGGCTGATGGTGACGGGTGAGGCGTTGCCCGCTGATCTGTGTGAGCGCTGGCATGGGCGTTATCCGCTGGTGCCGTTGATGAACGCGTACGGTCCGACGGAGTGTTCGGACGATGTGACGCATGGCGTGATCCGGTGCGGTGATGTGCTGGGTGGCCGGGTGCCGATCGGTGGTGCGGTGCGTCATACGCGGCTGTATGTGCTGAGCGACGAGTTGCAGCCGGTGCCGGCCGGGGTGCCGGGGGAGCTGTATGTCGGTGGTGCGGGTGTGGGCCGGGGTTATCTGGATGATCCGGGGCGTACCGCGGGGACGTTCGTGGCCGACCCGTTCGCGGGTTCGGGAGCGCGGATGTACCGGACGGGTGACCGGGTGGTGCAGCGTGCGGACGGGCAGCTGGAGTTCATCGAGCGCCGCGACCACCAGGTCAAGATCCGCGGACGACGCGTCGAACTGGGCGAGATCGAAGCCACCGTCCGAGGGCTCGACCAGGTCACCGACGCGGCCGTGACCGTCGTCCCCGACGCCTCCGGCACCCCGCGCCTGGTCGGCTACCTGACCGGACCGGCCGCGTCCCCCGACGCCGTACGGGACGACCTGGCGCGGCTGCTGCCCGCCTACATGATCCCGTCCACCTGGCTCGTCCTGGACGCCATGCCGCTCACCGCGAACGGCAAGCTCGACCGCAAGGCCCTGCCCCGTCCGGACCACACGGACGACACGCGGCCCACGCGGGGCCCGCGCGACGAGCGCGAGGAGATCCTCTGCGGCATCCTCGCCGAGGTGCTCGGCATGCCTGCCGTCGGCGTCGACGAGGACTTCTTCGCGCTCGGCGGCGACAGCATCCGCTCCATCCAGGTCGTCAGCCGCGCCCGCACCGCCGGGCTCGCCCTCACCACCCGGGACGTCTTCACGCACCGTACGGCCGCCGCGCTCGCCCGCGCCGCGGCGGGCGCCGAGGCCGCACCGCCGGAGCCCGAGCCCGACGGCGAACTGGTCTCCCTGACCGACGACGAACTGGCCGACCTCGAATTCGAGCTGAGTGAGGATCTGTCGTGACCGAGCCGAGAACCAGGACCAGGATCAGCGAGGTCCTCCCGCTCTCCCCGCTCCAGCAGGGCCTGCTCTTCCTGTCCTCCTACGACCGCACCGGCCCGGACCTCTACACGCTCCAGTTCGTCGCGGACATCGACGGCGACCCGGTGGACGTGGAGCGCCGGCTGCGTGCCGCGTCCGCCGCCCTGCTGCGCCGCCACCCCAACCTGCGGGCCTGCTTCCGCAGCCGCCGCAACGGTGAGCCTGTGCAGGTCGTCCCGCACGAGGACGAGGTACGCCCGCCGTGGTCCGTGCACGACCTCGCGGACGTGCCCGAGAAGGAGCGGGAGGCGGAGGCCGCGCGGATCGCGCGCGAGGACCGGCTGCGGCGCATCGACCCGGCCCGTCCGCCCCTCATGCGGTTCGCCCTGCTGCGGCTCGGCGCGCACCGCTGCCGGCTGGTGTGGTCCGTGCACCACATCCTCCTCGACGGCTGGTCCCTGCCGCTCGCGGTGCGCGAGCTGACCCTCCTCGCCGACGAGCGGGGCGCCGCCTCCCTGCCCGAGCCCCCGGCCTACCGGTCCTTCCTCGGCTGGCTCGGCACCCGCGACCCCGCCGCGGCCCGCACGGCCTGGGCGGGGCTGCTGGCAGGGCTCGACGGGCCCGTACGGGTCGCCCCGGAGACGGCCGGAGCGGACACCGGGCTCCCCGAGACGGACCACGCCCTGCTGTCCGAGGAGCACACCGCCGCGCTCACGGCCTGGGCGCGCGGACGCGGGCTGACCCTCAACTCCGTGGTGCAGGGCTGCTGGGCGGTGCTGCTGGGCCGGCTCACCGGACGCGACGACGTGGTCCTGGGGGCCGTCACCTCCGGCCGGCCCGCCGAGGTGCCCGGCGTCGAGTCGATGATCGGGCTGTTCGCCAACACCCTGCCGGTGCGGGCCGACGTACGACCGGGGCGGCGGGCGAGCGAGCTGTTCGGTGAACTGGCCCGGCAGCAGCTGGAGATGATGCCGCACGAGCA
The DNA here is from genome assembly GCF_042792555.1 of Streptomyces sp. NPDC056628. Taxonomy (NCBI): domain Bacteria; kingdom Bacillati; phylum Actinomycetota; class Actinomycetes; order Kitasatosporales; family Streptomycetaceae; genus Streptomyces; species Streptomyces sp. NPDC056628. Next base: position 17,920 of record NZ_JBHTWG010000019.1, on the reverse strand, counting down.
TCTGCCGCTCGCCGAGGTGCAGTCCGCGAGCGGAGTCCAGGGCGACCTCTTCGACACCGTGCTCGCCTTTCAGAGCTACCCGCTGGACGAGGAGGGCCTGCGCCGGGAGACCGGCGGCACGGTGCGCGCGGCCCGGGTGCACGCGGCCACCCACTACCCCCTCCACCTCACCGTCGTACCGGGCGACCGGCTGGAGCTCCAGCTGGCGTACCGGCCGTCCGTGCCGGACGGCGGGAAGGTGCTCGGCCGGCTCGTGCGCGTCCTGCGCCAGGTCGCCGAGAACCCGGACGTCCTCCTCGCCGACCTCGGCGGGCTCGCCCCCGAGGACGAGCGGCGCATCCTCACCGAGTGGAGCGGCACCCCCGCGTCCGGCCCGGACACCGCCCGCCGGGCGACCGTCCCGGAACTGTTCGCCGCGCAGGCCGCCCGCACCCCCGGCGCGGTGGCGGTGACCGCCGGCACCGAGAGCCTCACCTACCGGGAGCTGGACCGGCGGGCCAACCGGCTCGCGCACCTCCTCGCCGCCCGGGGTGCCCGACCGGAGACCTTCGTGGCGGTGTCCCTGCCGCGCGGTGCCGACCTCGTCGTCGCCGTCCTCGCCGTGCTGAAGGCGGGCGCCGCCTACCTTCCGCTGGAGCCCGCCCACCCGGCCGAGCGCGTCGCCCACACCCTGCGCGACGCCCGCCCCGTCCTCCTGCTGACCCGCACCGGCACCGACCTGCCCGCCCACCCCGGCACCGCCCGCGTCGACCTCGACACGGCCGGGACCGCCGCCGAGCTCGCCACCCACCCGGACACCGCGCCCCGGCCCGCCGTCACCCCCGGGCACGCGGCCTACGTCATCTACACCTCCGGCTCCACCGGCCGCCCCAAGGGCGTGGTGGTGCCGCACCAGAACGTCGTCCGGCTGCTCGACTCCACCGACGCCTGGTTCGGCTTCGGACCCGACGACGTGTGGACGCTGTTCCACTCCATCGCCTTCGACTTCACCGTGTGGGAGCTGTGGGGCGCCCTGCTGTACGGCGGACGCCTGGTCGTGGTCCCGCACGACGTCTCCCGCTCGCCCGACGCCTTCCGGGACCTGCTCGCCCGCGAACGGGTCACCGTCCTCAACCAGACCCCGTCGGCCTTCTACCAGCTGATGCGCGCGGACGCCGAGGCGTGGAACGAACTGTCCCTGCGGCACGTCGTGTTCGGCGGCGAGGCCCTCGACCTCGGCCGGCTCGCCGGCTGGTACGCGCGGCACGCCGACGACGCCCCGCGCCTGGTCAACATGTACGGCATCACCGAGACCACGGTCCATGTCTCCTACCAGGAGCTGGACGCCGCGACGGCCGCCGCCGGCGGGGGCAGCGTGATCGGGCGCGGCATCCCCGACCTGCGGGTGTACGTCCTGGACGGCGCGCTGCGCCCCGTGCCGGCCGGAGTGCCCGGCGAGCTGTACGTGGCCGGTCCGGGTCTCGCGCGCGGCTATCTGGGACGCCCGGGGCTGACCGCCGACCGGTTCGTGGCCTGCCCGTTCGGACCGCCGGGCGCGCGCATGTACCGCACCGGCGACCTGGCCCGGTGGCGGGACGACGGCACCCTCGTCTACCTGGGCCGCGCCGACCAGCAGGTGCAGCTGCGCGGCTTCCGTATCGAGCCCGGCGAGATCGCGACCGTCCTCGGCCGGCACCCGCGCGTCGCCGAGGCGGCCGTCATCGCCCGCGAGGACCGCCCCGGGGACCAGCGGCTGGTCGCGTACGTCGTGACGGACGACGACTCCTCCGGCCGCGAACTGACGGCCTCCCTGCGGGACTTCACGGCCTCCCGGCTGCCCGAGCACATGGTCCCCGCCGCCGTCGTCCGGGTCCCCGCGCTGCCCCTGACCGCCAACGGCAAACTCGACCGCCGCGCCCTGCCCGCCCCGACCTACGCCACCTCCGACCGCGCCCCGCGCACCCCCGCCGAGGAGACGCTGTGCGCGGTCCTCGCCGACGTGCTCGGCCTCGAACGCGTCGGCGTGGACGACGACTTCTTCGCGCTCGGCGGGCACTCGCTGCTCGCGACCCGCGTCGTCAACCGGATCCGCGCCGAACTCGGCGCCGAACTGGGCCTGCGCGACCTGTTCGAGGCCCCGACGGCCGCCGCGCTCGCCGCCCGCCTGCCCGCCGCCGGACCCGGCAGACCCCCGCTCACCGCACGCCCCCGCCCCGCCACGCTGCCCCTGTCGTACGCCCAGCAGAGGCTGTGGTTCATCGAACGGCTCGGCGCCCCCGGCGGCCTCTACAACATCCCGCTGGCCGTCCGGCTCACCGGACCCCTGGACACAGCCGCGCTGGAGACGGCGCTCGGTGACGTAGTCGCCCGGCACGAGGCGCTGCGGACGGTGTTCCCGGCCCGCGCCCTGCCCGCCTCCGCCGAGTCGGCGGGCACCGGGGCCTCCCCCGTACCCGGTGCCCGCCCCACCGGGGGCGTCGGCCCGGCCGAGCAGCGGGTGCTCGCCCCGGCCGACGCCCCGGTCCCGCTGCCGGTGACCGCCGTCGACGAGGCGGGCCTGGACGCCGCCCTGGCCGCCGAGGCGGGCCGCGGCTTCGACCTGCGGCGGGAGATACCGCTGCGGGCCCGGCTGTTCGCGGTCGGGCCCGGCGAGCACGTCCTGCTGCTCGTCCTGCACCACATCGCGGGCGACCGCTGGTCCCTGGCGCCCCTCACCCGCGACCTCACCACCGCCTACGAGGCGCGCCGCGCCTGCCGTGCCCCCGCCCTGCGCCCGCTGCCCGTGCAGTACGCCGACTACACGCTGTGGCAGCGCGAGCTCCTCGGCGACGAACACGACCCCGGCAGCGAGCTCGGCCGCCAGCTCGCGCACTGGACGCAGGCCCTCGACGGGCTGCCCGAAGAACTCCGGCTGCCCTACGACTTCCCGCGCGGCACCCGCGCCGGGCACCACGGCGGTCTCGTCCGCGCCGACGCCCCGCCGGAACTGGTCCGCGCGCTGCGCGCGTTCGCCGCGCGATCCGGCGCCAGCGTCTTCATGGTCCTGCAGGCCGCGCTCGCCGCCCTGCTCACCCGGCTCGGCGCGGGCACCGACATCCCGCTCGGCACCCCGGTGGCGGGACGCTCCGACGAACGCCTCGACGACGTCGTCGGCATGTTCGTCAACACCCTCGTGCTGCGCACCGACACCGGCGGCGACCCGGACTTCCGCCGACTGCTCGCAAGGGTGCGGGAGTTCACCCTGTCCGCGTACCGCAACCAGGACGTGCCCTTCGAGAAGCTCGTCGAGGCGCTCAACCCGGAGCGGTCGATGTCCCGGCACCCCCTGTTCCAGGTCATGCTGAGCCTGCAGCAGGAGGCGGAGCCGCCCCGCTTCGGCACCGGCGGCCTGACCGTACGGCCCCGGGAGGTGCCCGGGTCCACAGCGAAGTGGGATCTGTTCCTCCAGCTCACCGAGGAGGGCACCGACGGTCTGTCCGTCGCGCTGGAGTACCGCACCGACCTCTTCGAACCGGCCACCGCCCGCCGGATCGCCGACGCCTATCTGCGGCTGCTCGGCGCCGCGCTGGCCGACCCCGGCGCACCGCTGTCCCGGCTCGACGTCCTCGACCCGGCCGAGGGCGCGTACCTGCTGGAGCGGGGCACCCGCCACACCGGCACCGACCGGACCACCGTCACGGAACTCGTGGCCCGTCGGGCCGCCGCCGCACCGGACGCCGTCGCCCTGGTCCACACCGGCGGCGACGGCCGCACGACCGAGACCACGTACGGCGACCTGGACGCCGCCGCGAACCGCCTCGCCCACCTGCTCACCGGACGCGGCGTCGGCCGCGGCGACCTGGTGGCGCTGCGCCTGGAGCGGGGCCCGGCCACCGTCACGGCCCTGCTGGCCATCGCCAGGACCGGGGCGGCGTACCTGCCGCTCGACCCCGCCCATCCGGTGGAGCGGACGCACGGCATGCTGGCCGACAGCGGGGCCCGGCTGCTGCTCACCGAGGAGGCGCTGGCGGACGCCGCGACCGGATGCCCGGCCGACGTCGTCGTCCTGGACGCCCCCGACGTGCGGGGCGCCCTCGCCCCTCTCCCGGCCACCCCGCCGGACGTCGCCCCGCCCCGCCCGGACGACCTCCTCTACGTCATCTACACCTCCGGCTCCACCGGCCGCCCGAAGGGCGTCGCCGTCACGCACCGCGCCGCCGTACGGCTCGTCCAGGGCCTGCCCGAACTGGCCCTCACCGCCGGCGACACCTTCCTGTACTTCGCGCCGGTCGCGTTCGACGCGTCCACCTTCGAGATCTGGACGCCGCTCACCCACGGCGCCCGGCTCGCGATCTGCCCGCCGGGACCCGCCGACCCGCGGGCGCTGGGCGACTTCTGCCGGTCGGCCGGGGTGAGCGTGGCCTTCCTGACCACCCAGTTCGTCAACGCCGTCGCCGACACCGGGCCCGACGCGCTCACCCCGCTGCGGGTGCTGCTGACCGGCGGCGAGACGCACTCCCGCGACCACCTCGACCGGCTGCGCGCCGCCCTGCCCGGCACCCGCGTGTACAACGTGTACGGCCCCACGGAGGCCACCACCTTCGCCACCCTCCAGGACTGCGCCGAGGCGGTGGACGCCCCGGCCGGCGTGCCCATCGGACTGCCCATCGGCGACACCCACACCTATGTGCTGGACGACGCGCTGCGGCCGGTGCCGCGCGGCGTGGTCGGCGAGCTGTACCTGGCGGGACCGGGCCTGGCGCTCGGCTACCTGGGGAGGCCCGGCGCGAGCGCGGAGCGGTTCGTCGCCTGCCCGTTCGGCGCGCCGGGGCAGCGGATGTACCGCACCGGGGACCTGGTGCGCTGGGACGCGCGCGGCCGTATCGACTACGTGGGGCGCGCCGACCAGCAGGTGAAGATCCGCGGCTTCCGCATCGAACCCGGCGAAATCGAAGGCCGGCTGACCGGCCACCCGGCCGTCGCACGGGCCGCCGTCCTCGCCCCCGCCGGACCCGGCGGACAGCGCCGGCTCGTCGCCTACGTCGTCCCCGCCCCCGGCCGGCCCGCGCCCGACGCCGCCGAGCTGCGCGCCCACCTGGCCCGCTCCCTGCCCGGATACATGGTGCCCGCGGCCTACGTCGCACTGCCGGACCTGCCGCTCACCCCGAACGGCAAGCTCGACGTCCGCGCCCTGCCCGCCGCCGGCACCGCCCCCGCCGACCGGGCCGTACGGCCGCCGCGCACCGACGCGGAACGCGTCCTCTGCGCGGCCGTCGCCGAGGTGCTCGGCACCGGACCGGTCGGTCCCGACGACGGGTTCTTCGCCCTCGGCGGCGACAGCCTCAAGGCGATCCTGCTGGTCAACGCCGCCGCCCGGGCCGGACTGCGGATCAGTCTCGCCGCCGTCTTCGAGCACCGGACCCTGGAGTCGCTCGCGGCCGCCTCCGCGACCCTCGGCGAAGGCGTCGACCCGCTCGGCCCGATGCTGCCCATCCGGTCCACCGGCACCCGGCCCCCGCTGTTCTGCGTCCACGGCGGCCTCGGCTTCGGCATCCCGTTCGCCACGCTCGCCGAGCACCTCGACCCCGGCCGGCCGGTGTACGCCCTCCAGGCCCGCGGCCTCGCCGCCGGCGAACCCCTGCCCCGGGACCTCGGCGAGGTCGCCGACGACTACGTCCGGCGCGTCCGCGCCGTCCAGCCCGAGGGGCCGTACCACCTGCTCGGCTGGTCCTACGGCGGAGTCGTCGCCCACGAGATGGCGATCCGGCTGCGCGCCGCCGGCCAGGAGGTGGCCTACCTGGCCAACCTGGACGCCTTCCCCGGCGACGCGGACGGCGCCGCGCCCACCGACGAGGAGTTCCTCGCCGACTTCCTCACCGAGGCGGGCGTCGACACCACGGGGCTCGGCACGCTCACCCCGGCCGCCGTCGCCGCCCACCTCGACCGGCTCGGCGGCCCGCTCGCCGGTCTGGGCGCGGCCACCCTGGAGCGGCTGCTCGGCGTCATGCGCAACCACCTCGACCTGTTCCGGCGCTTCACACCCGGCCGTCTCGACGGCTGCCCGATGACGCTCTTCCTGGCCGCCGAAGGCGTCACCGGGGAGGAACGCGCCCTGCGGGCCAAACGCTGGGAGCCGCACCTCGCGGCCGCCCCGAAGACGTACGACGTCGACTGCGGCCACCAGCGGATGCTCGCCCCCGGCCCGGCGGCCGTCATCGGCCGCCACGTCGAACACGATCTCGCCGCCCTGGCGGCCGCCCGCTGACGCGGCACCCGAACGTCCCACCCTTCCGCACAGATCAGGAGAACCCCATGGCCAACCCCTTCGACAACGAAGACGGCACCTTCCTCGTCCTCGTCAACGACGAGGGGCAGCACTCCCTGTGGCCGTCCTTCGCGGCCGTGCCCGACGGCTGGCGGGTCGTGCTCGACGCGACCGACCGGGCCACCGCCGTCGCCCACGTGGAGAGCAACTGGACCGACATGCGTCCGCTCAGCCTCCAGCGGCAGGCGGGCTGAGCGTGTCCTCGTCCGACATCGCCATCCTCGCCGAGGGCCTGGGCAAGACCTACCGCTCCCACACGGCGCTGCACGGCATCGACCTGGCGGTGCCGGCCGGCACCGTCCTCGGCGTGCTCGGGCCCAACGGCGCCGGCAAGACGACCACCGTGCGCATCCTCGCCACCCTCGTCCAGCCGTCCGCCGGCCGGGCCACGGTCGCCGGGCACGACGTCGTCCGGGACAGCCGCGAGGTGCGCCGGCGCATCGGCCTGGCCGGCCAGTACGCGGCCGTCGACGAACTGCTCACCGGGCGCGAGAACATCGCGCTGCTCGCCCGGCTGCTGCGGTTCGGGCGGCGCGGCGCCGCCCGGCGCGCCACCGAACTGCTCGAACGCTTCGAGCTCACGGAGGCCGCCGACCGGCCCGTCGGCACCTACTCGGGCGGGATGCGCCGCCGCCTCGACCTGGCCACCTGCGTCATCGGCGAGCCCGAGGTGCTGTTCCTCGACGAACCCACCACCGGCCTCGACCCGACCAGCCGGGCCGTGCTGTGGGACATCGTGCGCGACCTCGTCGCCGGCGGGGTGACCATCCTGCTCACCACCCAGTACCTCGAGGAGGCCGACGAACTCGCCGACCGGATCGCCGTGATCGACGCCGGCCGCGTCATCGCCGAGGGCACCCCGCAGTCCCTCAAACGCCAGGTCGGCAGCGAGTTCCTGGAGGTCACCGTGGCCCGCCCGGAGAACCTGGGCGACGCGGTGGCCGCCCTGTCCGGGCTCGGCGGCCGGGCGCCGGCCGTCGACGAGGGCGCCCGCCGGGTGTCGGTGCAGCTCGGTCCGGACGGCCTGGACGAGGTGGCCCGCGCCGCGCTCGCCCTGCGCGAGAAGGGGGTGCCCCTCGCCGACTTCGAACTGCGCAGGCCCACGCTCGACGACGTCTTCTTCGACCTCACGGGCACCGGCCGGAAAGAGGAGACCCAGTGACGGCCACGGCCACGACGACCCGCCCCGCGCCCTCCGGCGGCGCCCTCGCCGGGCATCTGGGGGACACCCTGACGCTGGCGGGCCGGCACCTCACCCATCTGCGGCGCTCGCCCGGCCGGCTGATCCTCGTCACGATGAACCCGCTGGTCATGCTGATCGCCGTCGGCTACCTGTTCCGCAACTCCATGCAGGTCCCCGGGCACGTGGCCTACGAGGACTTCATCATGGCCGGCATCGCCATCCAGGTCGGCCTGACCAGCGTCGGCCCCACCGCCATCGGGGTCGCCCTCGACCTGCGGCACGGCCTCGTGGACCGGTTCCGCTCCCTGCCGATCTCCCCGGCGTCCGTGCTCGTCGGACGCACCCTGTCCGACCTGTTCGTCGGCGCGGTCAGCCTCACCGCGGTGTCCCTGGCCGGCCTCGCCGTCGGCTGGCGCCCGCACGAGGGCGCCCTGCGCACCGCCGCCGGATTCGCCGTCCTGCTCGCCTTCGTCTACGTGATGCTCTGGGTGGGAATTCTGCTCGGCACCACCCAGAAGAACATCGAGGCCATCGACGGCACCGGCGCTCTCGTCCTCGTCGTGTTCAGTTTCCTGTCCAACGCCTACGTCTCCGTGAGCGGACTGCCCGGCTGGCTGCGCCCGGTCGCGGAATGGAATCCGGTGACGTCCGTCATCACCACCTGCCGGCGGCTGTGGGGCAACGACCCGGCGGGCGCCGCCGGGACCGGTTTCCCCGCCCAGCACCCCGGGGCCGTCACCGCCATCACGCTGACCGCGCTGCTGGTCGTGGCCGTGCTGGGCAGCGTACGCGGCTTCCGGCGGGCCGTCGGACGCTGACCGGCGACGCCCGTCAGCGGTCCATCAGCTGGACGTCAGCGCGCAGTCACCGACGCTCACTACGTTTTTCCGCGACAGCAGATCTCAACCGTCATAAACGGAGGAAACAGCAATGACGACGGTCGCCCCCGAACGCCTCAGCCGAATCCGGGAAATCATCGCCGAGAACATCGACGTCGACCTCGGCTCCCTTTCCGACACGGCCCTGTTCATCGACGAACTCGGCGCCGACTCGCTGAAGCTCATCGACGTCCTCAGCGCCCTGGAGATGGAGTACTCCATCGTCATCGACATGAACGAACTCCCCAGGATGGTGAACGTCGAGGCCACCTACCAGGTGACCGCGGCGGCCGCCGGCTGGTGACCGGCACCCCCCGTCCCGAGCGTCCGTCCCTCCGAAGGAGTCCCATGTCCACCGCACCAGCACGCCGCCGGGTCGTCCTCACCGGCTACGGGGTGATCTCCAGCATCGGCACGGGTGTCGAGGAGTACACGGCGGGGCTGCGGGCCGGCCGCTCCGGCGCACGGCCCATCACCCGGTTCGACACCGAGGGCTTCGGCCAGGACATCGCCTGCGAGGTCCCCGACTTCGAGCCCGGGCGGTGGATCCGCAACGTCCCCCTGGACGACATGGGCCGCGCCGGCCAGTACGCGGTCGCCGCCGCACGGATGGCCGTCGAGGACGCCGGGCTCACCGAGACCGACCTCGGCGAGCGGCCGGCCGTCGTCACCGTCGGCACCACCGACGGCGAATCCCACGACATCGCGCTGCTGCTGGAGCAGGAGCTCGCCGCCGGCGACCCCGAGGCGATGGACCCGGTGCTGTCCCGCCGCATCAACGCGGGCCGGCTGTCCACCGTCATCGCCCGCGAACTGCGCATGCCGAACGTGGAGGCCACCACCGTCACCACCGCCTGCGCCGCCGGGAACTACTCCATCGGCTACGGCCTGGACGCGATCCGCTCCGGCGAGGTCGACCTCGCGCTGTGCGGCGGCGCCGACGCCGTGTGCCGCAAGGCGTTCGCCTTGTTCAAGCGGTTCGGCGCGCTCACCCCCGACGTGGTGCGGCCCTTCGACAAGGACCGTCAGGGCATCCTCACCGGCGAGGGCGCCGGCATCCTCGTCCTGGAGAGCCTGGAGTCCGCGCTCGCCCGCGGCGCCCGCATCCACGCCGAGGTCCTCGGCTACGGCCTCAGCTGCGACGCCGCCCACCCCACCGCGCCCAACCGCGACGGCATCGCGCGCGGCATCCGCCTCGCCCTCGACGACGCCGGCGTCGAGCAGGAGGAGGTCGACTTCATCTCCGCGCACGGCACCGGCACCAAGGCCAACGACAAGACCGAGTCGGCCGCCATCGTCGACGTGTACGGCGACACCCCGCCGCGCACCGTCGCCGTGAAGTCGATGCTCGGCCACTCGATGGGCGCCGCCAGCGCGCTCGGCGCGATCGCCTGCGGCATCGCCATCGAGGAGGGCTTCATCCCGCCCACCATCAATCACCGCGAGACCGACCCGGACTGCCCGCTCGACGTCGTGCCCAACCGGGCCGTCGAGGCGGACGTACGGATCGTGCAGAACAACTCCAGCGCCTTCGCCGGCAACAACGCCGTCCTGATACTCGGCACGTACGGGGAGTGAGTGACGACCATGAGCACCGCAACCGCCAGTCCGGAGGCCACGTTGCCGCCCGGCACACCCGTCATCACCGGCTGGTCGGCCGTCTCGCCGTACGGCATCGGCCGTGAACGCTTCGCCGCCGGGGTCCGCGCCGGCGCCAAGACGGCCGTGAAGGCGGACGCCGGGCTCGGCTCCCTGCCGTCCTCCGACGTCTGCGTGGTGCCCGGCTTCGACATCCAGGAGGTGCTCGGCAAACGCGGCACCGCCAAGATGGACCGGCTCACCGCGCTGGCCCTGGTCGCCTCGGACGGCCTCCTGCTGGACGGCGACGGCAACCGCGTCGTGGAGACCGACGACCTGACCGGCGTCGTGCTCGGCATCACCATGGGCAGCCTGGAGAACGTCACCGACTTCCTGCGCCAGTCCTACACCAACGAGCGCCCCTTCTACGTCGACGCGGGACGCATCCCGTTCGGCAGCCTCAACCACGCCGCCGGCGCCACCGCCATCCGGCACGGCCTGAAGGGCCCCAACACCACCGTCGCCGGCGGCCGGGTCAGCGGCCTGCTCGCCCTGAACTACGCGCGCCGCCTGATGCACCAGGGCCGGGCCACGAAGTACCTGGTGGGCTCCGCCGAGGAGTTCTCCGCCGCGCACGCCTGGTTCGAGCACACTGCCGCCGCCCCCGGCGACCCGGCGCCGCTGCTCGGCGAGGGCTGCGGCCTCTTCCTCCTCGAACCCGCGGACACCGCCGAACGCCCCGCGCTGGCCGCCGTGCTGAGCGTGGAGACCCGCGTCGACATCGACGACGACCCGCAGGCCGCCGTCACCGCGTGCGCCCGCCGCGCACTCGACCGGGCCGGCGTCGACGCCGCCGGACTGTGGGCCGCCGTGCCGTGCGCCGCGCCGACCGCCGCCGGACGCGCCGAGCACGAGGCCCTCGCCGCCCTCGTCCCCGCCGACGCGCTCTCCCGCGTGCCGTCCATGGAACTGCTCGGCGACACCAGCGCCGCCTCCGCCTCCTTCCAGATCGGAGCCGTCCTCGCGGTCGCCGAGGCCGACCCCGGCTCCCGGGGCCGTACCGCCCTGGTCTCCGCCGTCGACCGCGACGGCGCGGTGGCCGCGGCCGTCCTGCGCCTGATGGGGGAGCAGCGGTGATCGCACTGGTCAGCGGCGGCTCCCGGGGCATCGGCAGGGCGATCGTGACGCGCCTGGCCCAGGACGGGTACGACGTCGCCTTCTGCTACCGCTCCGACGAGGACGCCGCCGAACGCCTCACCAAGGAGGCCGCCGAGCACGGCACCCGGGTCACCGCCACCCGCTGCGACGTCGCCGACGCCGACGGCGTACGCGACTGGTACGCGCGCACCGAGCGCGAGCTCGGCCCCGTCGACGCCGCCGTCACCTCCGCCGGCATCACCCGGGACCGGCCGCTGGTGCTGATGCCCGAGGAGGACTGGAACCAGGTGTTGCGCACCAACCTCGACGGCGTCTACCACGTGTGCCGGGCCGCCGCGTTCTCCATGAGCAAGCGCCGGACCGGCGCCATCGTCAACCTGTCGTCGGTCGCCGGCGTGTACGGCAACACCGGGCAGGCCAACTACGCCGCCTCCAAGGCCGGGATCATCGGGTTCACCAAGTCCCTGGCCAAGGAGTGCGGGCCCCGCGGCGTCCGGGCCAACGTGGTCGCGCCCGGCCTCATCGAGACCGACATGGTCGGCGGCATGCCGGAGACCGCCCTGCAGCGGCAGCTGAGGAACGTGGCGCTGGGCCGCCTCGGCCGCCCCGAGGAGGTCGCCGACCTGGTCTCCTTCCTGGTGTCCCAGCGGGCCGCGTACATCACCGGCTCGGTCCTCGAGATCCACGGCGGCGGCACCTTCTGATGAGCGGCGGAACCCGACCCCAGCAGCGCGGCGCCCGCGACCTCGACGGCCGGCACTACGACGCGATCGTCGTCGGCAGCGGCATCGGCGGCCTCGTCGGCGCCGGATACCTGGCCGCCGACGGCCGCCGGGTCCTCGTCCTCGAACAGCACGACGTGGCCGGCGGCAACGCGCACGTCTTCCGGCGCCGCCGCAAGTACGAGTTCGACGTCGGCACCCACTACCTCGGCGACTGCGGCGAGGGCGGACTGCTGCCCGCCGTGCTGTCCGGCCTGGGCGTGCGCGACCGCGTGCGGTTCCGGCCCATGGACAACGAGGGCGGCTTCGACCGGATCATGACGCCCACGGCCACCGTGGACGTGCCGGCCGGCTGGGAGCGGTACCGGGCCCGCCTCAAGCAGGCCCTGCCCGCCGAGGCCGACCGGGTCGACCGGTTCGTCGACCTCGCCGTCGCCGTGGCCGGCGCCAGCCGCGCCGGGCTGATGGGCGAGTCGATGGTCGAGCTGTTCCGCCGCTCCCCGCAGACGATGCGCTGGACCCGCCGCACCCTCGGCAGGGCGCTCGACCACTGCGGACTGTCCCCGAAGGGCCGCACCCTGCTCGCCGCGCAGGCCGGCAACTACGGCGCCATGCCCGACGGCATCGGCTTCGCCGAGCACGTCAACATCATGGACCACTACCTGCGCGGCGCGTACTACCCCGAGGGCGGCGGCCAGACCCTCGTCGCCGCCTTCGTGGAGGCCCTGGAGTCCTACGGCGGCGAGCTGCGCACCCGCACCGAGGTGCGCCGCGTCCTGATCGACGGCGGACGCGCCACCGGCGTGGAACTCGCCGACGGGCAGCGTGTGTTCGCGCCCCTGGTCGTCTCCAACGCCGACTACCGGCGCACCGTCCTCGACCTGTGCGGCGGCGAGGAGTCCTTCCCCGCCGACCTGGTCGCCCGCACCCGTGCGGCGACCATGCGCAGCGCGGTCGTCGCCGTGTACGTCGCCCTCGACACCGAGCTGGACGGCCTGCCGAACGCCAACATCTGGTGGCACGACAGCGACGACATGGAGGCCGCCCACGCCGACGTGCTCGACCGCTACGAGCGCGACGGCGTCTTCGACCGGATCCCCCAACTCGCGTTCTCCTTCGCCTCCGTGAAGGACCGGGGATCGAAGGCGGTCTGCCCGCCCGGGCACAGCAACTTCCAGCTCATGACCGGCTGCCCGCCCGGCCACGCCTTCTGGGGGGTGCGCGGCGGCCCCGCGGACGGCGAACCGTACCGCCGCAACCCCGCCTACCTGGCCCGCAAACGCGAGGTGACCGAGCTGATCCTGGACGCCGCCGAACGCGTCCTCGGGCCCGTCCGGGACCGCGTCACCCACGTGGAGACCGCGACCCCGCTCACCAACGAGCGCTACATCCGCGCCAGCGGCGGCACCCCGTACGGCATGGCCAGCTGGGGCTCCGACGGCCGCCGCCCGGACGTGCGCACGGACGTCGAAGGGCTCTACGTCGTCGGTCAGAACGTCCGCTACGGCAGCGGCGTCGGCGGCGTCGCCACCGGTGGCATGGCCGTGGCCTCCCAGATCCTCGGCCGCCCCCTGCTGGCCGAGGTGTACGGCGGCACGGTCCTCGGCGACCCCGCCCGGCTGCCCGACCGGCACCCGGACTGGGACCCGCTGCTGGTGTCCCGGGGCCGGGCCCGGCAGGACGCCAAGGGCCTCGCCCGGATCGGCTGACCCGGCCCCCGCCCCCGTACGACCCTTCCACCTCTCAGGAGCAGCATCCCCATGACTCAGGTCCCCCCCTTCGCCGTCGTCTCCGGCGCCCAGGTGCACCAGGCGCTCGACGGGCACGAGAACGAGGTGGTCGCGGCCGTCGAGGCCGCCTACCGGCTGCACGGCGAGGGACAGACGGTCAACCCGGACTCGTACTTCCTGCGGTTCCCGGACCGTCCGTCGTCCCGGATCATCGCGCTGCCCGCCTCCGTCAGGGGCGACGTCGGCGTGCACGGCATCAAGTGGATCTCCAGCTTCCCGGAGAACGTCGCCGCGGGCATTCCGCGCGCCTCGGCGGTGCTGATCCTCAACGACGCCGAGACCGGCTACCCGTTCGCCTGCCTGGAGAGCTCCATCATCAGCGCCGCCCGCACCGCCGCCTCGGCGGCGCTGGCCGCCGACCGGCTCGGCACGGCCCGCGGCACCCGGCCCACCCGGGTCGGCTTCGTCGGCGTCGGCCTGATCGCCCGCTACCTGCACACCTACCTCGCCGCGAGCGGCTTCGACTTCGAGGCGATCGGCGTGCACGACCTGTCCGCCGAGCATGCCGAGGGCTTCCGGGGCTATCTGCGGCGCGCCGAGGGCGACGGTGTGGAGATCACCGTCCACGACAAGGCCGAGGACCTGATCCGCTCCAGCGACCTCGTCGTCTTCGCCACCGTCGCCGGGGAACCCCACGTCACGGACCCGCAGTGGTTCACCCACCACCCGCTGGTGCTGCACGTCTCCCTGCGCGACCTGTCGCCCGAGATCGTCCTCGACTCCTGGAACGCCGTCGACGACGTCGAGCACTGCCTGAAGGCCGGCACGTCCCCGCACCTGGCGGAACAGCGCCTGGGAAACCGGGACTTCGTGGCCGGGACCCTGTACGACGTGCTCACCGGGGCCCTCACCCCGCCCTCCGACCGCACGGTGATCTTCTCCCCGTTCGGCCTCGGCGTCCTGGACCTGGCCGTCGCCAAGCACGTCTACGACCGGGTCGCAGCCGCCGGCGAGCTGCACACCGTGCCCGGCTTCTTCCACGAGCTCAAGCGGTACGGCTGAGCCACCGCTGACGAACGACTGACGGCGCGCTGACGGCCGGGACTTCCTGGCCGGGGCGCGCCTTGTCCCTGTCCCGAACGGCCCAACAGAATCGACGCCATGAGATCTTTCGCCAGTCTGGCCGACTTTGCCGCCGCCACCGGCGAACACCTGGGGTACAGCGAGTGGCAGCGGGTCACCCAGGACCGGGTCGACCGGTTCGCCGAGGCCACCGGCGACCTCCAGTGGATCCACGTGGACCCCGCACGGGCGGCGCGCAGCCCCTTCGGCGGGACCATCCTGCACGGCTACATGACCCTGGCCCTGCTGCCCGAGATGATGCGCGCCATCTTCGACATCGAGAAGATCGAGATGGGCGTCAACTTCGGCCTGGACAAGGTGCGTTTCCCCCGGCCCGTACCGGTCGGCTCCCGCGTCCGCGGCGGCGCCCGGCTGACCGGCGTGCGCGAGACCCCCGCCGGCCACCTCGCGGCCGTCCGGATGACGGTCGAGGTGGAGGGCGAGGAACGCCCGCGATCGGCCTGCGTCGCGGACACCCTGTCGCTCTTCATCGGCCCCTGACCCGCCCGGCGGGTGGAGGCAACACCCCTTTCCAGCCGCCGAAGAGGGGAGTTTTCCCCACCGCGCCGCCACCCCGGCCGTGGCCAGAATGAGGACACGGGCGCTTCGGCCCACGTACCGCACAGGCAGCAGAGAGGAGCGAGCCGTATGGACCGCACGATGCAGCTCGGGGTGAACCGCGCGCCCGACGAGATCAGGGGATTCTCGGTCGCGGCCGGACTGGTCGGGCTGCGCAGGGTGATGACCCTGTGCTGGATGGCGTCGGCGGCCTTCGGCCGGTCCCTGGCGGTGTCCGGGGCGATCTGGCTGGTGGGGCCCGGCCTCGGCGTGGTGCCGCGCGCCATGGAGGGCGTGCGCAACCTCGCCGCCCGCCAGCGCGAGCTGGCCCTGCGCTGGTCCGGGGTCGAGATCCCCGGCCCGCCCGGCCCGCTGCCCCCCGCACCCGAGGGAGCCTCCGGGGCCGCCGCCCGCTACCGGTGGATCATGAGCGACCCGCAGACCCGCCGGGAGTGGGTCTGGGTGCTCGTCGACCCGCTGGCCGGCGCGTTCTTCGCGTTCTTCCCGCTCGCCCTGATCCTCAGCGGCGTCTGGGGCGTCTTCCTCGCCTTCTTCGGGGTCCCGCTGTCCGTCGAATGGGACGGCCTGTGGTACCAGTTCATCCCGATCGAGGGCCAGGCCACCGCCGTCCTCGCCGGTGTCCTCGGCGTCCTCCAGCTGCCGCTCGCCCTGTGGGTCGCGCCGCGCGCCGTCCGCCGGCACGCCCTGTACACCCGCTCCATGCTCGCCCCCAGCGAGAGCGAGCTGATGGCCAGCCGCATCCAGCACCTGTCCACCACGCGCTCCGACGCCGTCGACACGCAGATGGCCGAGATCCGCCGTATCGAACGCGACCTGCACGACGGCGCCCAGGCCCGCCTGGTCGCGATGGGCATGACCCTGGACGCCGCCGAACACCTCCTGGAGACCAACCCGGAGGCCGTGCGCGCCCTGCTCATCGAGGCCCGTGAGTCCTCCTCCAAGGCCCTGGAGGAGCTGCGCGACCTCGTGCGCGGCATCCACCCTCCGGTCCTCGCCGACCGCGGACTCGCCGATGCCGTACGGGCGTTGGCGATGGTCTGCCCGGTCCGCACCGAGGTCCACGTCGACCTGCCGGGCCGCCCCGAGATGCCCGTCGAGTCCGCGGCCTATTTCGCGATCTCCGAGATCCTGACCAACGTCGCCAAGCATTCCGGCGCCGACCGGGCCTGGATCGACATCCGTTACGATCGCGGGATGCTGCGCATCACCGTCACGGACGACGGCCAGGGCGGTGCGGACGTCTCGCGCGGAACCGGTCTGCGGGGCATCGAGCGCCGGCTCGCCACCTTCGACGGCGTCCTCGCCGTCAACAGCCCCGTGAACGGCCCGACCATGGTGACGATGGAGCTTCCGTGCGTATTGTCCTCGCCGAAGACCACTTCCTCCTGAGGGACGGGCTGATCCGTCTCCTCGGCGCCCACGGCCACGAGGTCGTCGCCGCCGTGGACAACGGGACGGAACTGCTGGACGCGCTCATCGAGCGGCAGCCGGACGTCGCGGTCGTCGACGTCCGGCTGCCGCCGACGTTCACGGACGAGGGCCTGCGCGCGGTGCTGGCCGCCCGCGAACGCGTCCCGGACCTGCCGGTCCTGCTCCTCTCCCAGTACGTGGAGCCGCTGTACGCACGCGAGTTGCTGGCCGGCGGCGGCCGGGGCGTCGGCTACATGCTGAAGGACCGCGTCACCAACGGCGGCCACTTCCTCGACTCCATCCGCCGGGTGGCGGAGGGCGGCACCGCGATGGACCCCGAGGTGATCTCCAAGCTCCTGGTCCGCAAGGAGCGCGACGAGGCCGTGGGCAGCCTCTCCGAGCGTGAGCGCGAGGTCCTGGAATGGGTGGCGCAGGGCCGCTCGAACGCGGGGATCGCCCAGGGCCTGTTCATCTCCGAGAAGGCCGTCGCCAAGCACATCGGCAACATCTTCACCAAGCTCGGTCTCCTGCCGACGGACGGGGACAACCGCAGGGTGCTGGCCGTGCTGGCGTATCTGGACCAGTAGCGGGCGGGCGGTGTGAAACATGACGATCATCGGCGAGTCGTACTGACATGTCCAATTTCTTCACATTACTTTCGTAACTGTACGCAGTCGATCTCTCGTGGATCGCACCTCCTCACCTCTCCGGAGATGACATGCACAAGCTTCGCAAGGCTGCCGTCCTGGTCGTCGCCCTCGGCAGCGCCGGAATCCTGGCCAGCGGCACGGCCACCGCTCAGGGTCTCGACGGGCACGGCGGCAAGAAGGGCGGGGACAAGGTCAGCGTCCTGCAGAGCTCCAACTGCCGGTCGCACGACCTGAACGTCGACGTCCTCGGTGAGGTCGGCATCCTGAACGGCGCCCTGGGCAGCGCGCTCAACGGCGAGGGCGACCCGGGCGCGCAGGCGACCCACCTCGGCTCGTCCATGGGTTGCGACAACAGCGCGTTCTGAGGTCCGCCCGAAGGAACGGCGTTTCGCGCCACGCCTCAGGTCGCCCGGCGCCGACCCGGACGGGACACCCGTCGAAGGGGAGGCGTCCTGGCGCCCCGGGGTGAGACCGGCCGGTGGAGTGCGGCCGTGAGGAACACCCGGCCCAGCGCCGGTCCAGCCGAAAGGGCGTGACAGCGCCTGCGGCCGACCAACTCCACGACCACCCCCGAAGAACCGACCAGGGGCCCGACCCGCGCGAGCGGACCGGGCCCCTGGTCGGTTC
>NZ_JBHTWG010000018.1:0-140611 GCF_042792555.1 Streptomyces sp. NPDC056628 | reverse complement strand
GCCGCCAACACCGGGGAATGACCAACATCAACTGACGCAGTGGGGGTCAATTTTCACCCGCCGGAACCGGCTCACTATTCAAGCGTCGCCGACAGATGGGGCCGGCAAAGGCGGCGCGCGTCGCGGCCGCCTTTCATCTTGGGGGCCGGGCAGCACCGGCCGAGGTCGAGAGTCGGCAATACGTCTGCGGATCCGCCGACCTGGCCAGGATCGCGACACCGCTGCTGACGGGCCTGAGGCACGAACGGGTCGTGGTCGTCGTGTGACGCGGCTGACGCGGTCCTGCGGAGGGCGACGCTAACCGAAGACGCGGTTGACCGCTCTCTTCTTCCTGTCCGCGATGTGCTGGCCCTGGTCCTGGCCACTGACGGCACAGCCTTCGGCGTGGCCCACAACCACCCCACGGGCCGCGTAGAGCCCAGTGAGCCCGACCGCCGCGCGACAGCCCGCCTGGCGGCGGGAACGGAGGCGGTCGGGCTTCGGTTCCTGGACCATGTGGTGGTCACGGACCGGGAATGACGGTCGTCGGGTCGGTCGGGTCGGGTGGAGGCCACCTCCGGCTGAGAGTCGGCTCCGGGGCCGACTACAGCTGTCCCGAGAACGCAGCGTTGAGGAGGGCGGAACGAAGAGCAGCTACTTGTGCAAGCTGTTCTGCTCCGGCTTCAGTCGTCTGCCGAACCATGCTGAGCTGCCGTGCAACGCGTCGTTGCTCAGCGAGACTGGGAAGCGGGACCGTAGTAGCAAGAAGCCGATCCACATTCACACGTTGCCGCCTGGCCCCCATACCTGTTCCCTTGTCCTTGAGAGCATCGTGCAGCCCGGGCCAACGAGCAAGGTGGGACATGTACTCAACGTCGGCGACGGAAGGGTCGATGTCGAACGTAGGGAATTCGTGCGAGACGTGGACGCCTTCGAACTCTGCTGGAACGACGGCGAGCGAGCCCTCCCAGCCAAACAGTTTGCTGTAGACGAATTGCCCCGCATGCAGCCGGTTATATCGAGGATACTTCGTGTCGCTACCGGAATTGACTGGGCGGTGAAAAAGGCCCCGTCCACGGTTGAGGATGCCCGCAGTCCGGTAGTCCTCGTCGGGGTCCACGTCCACGAAGTCGCTACTCGGGCGCAGTGCCGCGGAGAGCGGCGCTAGTTCTTCGATGGGCCGAAGCAGCGAGTCCCTGTGCTGCTGGGCGAGCTGACTGGAATGCTCCCGAAGGGTAGCGAATTGTGCGATGCGCGACATCGTGGCGTCGAGTTTGTCGGCAACGCGGCACTGCTCCGCTAGATCAGGCAAGGGGACCTCAATTTCCAACAACTTCTGCGCAGAAACTCGCTCCCTCCGGGCCCCGATCCCCTTTGATTCCCCTTGCAGTTTTCGCCAGAATGTCGGCCACGAGCAAAGAAACTTGACATAACGAACGTCGGCTTCACGGTTCGATACTTCGAAGGTTGGAAACTCAGGTGAGGCGTAATATCCGTCGAGGCGTTCAGGAATCAAAGAAATGGCACCCTCGAACGCCTTCAACCTACTCATCACAATATCTCCGGCGCGGAGTCTATTCAATACCTTGTAAGACGTCTCACTTCCACGGATCTCCTCACGAGGGAATACGCCATTCCCAAATCCTCGAACACCGGCAATCTGGTACGTATCGGCTTCCTCTACGGGGACCTGCGTCACCGCGAGGGACAAGGCGTTACCGAGCGGGCGCATCCGATAGTTACTCACTGATACCACCGAGTTCTTGGCGCATCTCTTCCAGCAGCCCTAGGATTTCGCTCTCCGTCTTGATGAGATCGTTTACAAGCTCCTCCGGAGAGCGGTGGTCCACATCCTCCCCGACATGCGGGTTGGAGACGTCGAGATTGAACCCAGCCTTCTCAATCTCGGTGGCCGGTACCTTCCACGCGTTGCCGCCCTCTTCGCGACCCTCTCGTTTCTCGCCACCCCACCACTCCACACACGGCTCGAACTCCTCGACCCGCAGCGGCTTCGTCTTGGTATAGCCTCGGCGCCCTTCCGGCAGCGAGACCTCGTAGAACCAGACTTCCTCCGTCGGCCTACCCTTCTCGAAAAACAACAGGTTCGACGGGATCAGGGTGTACGGCGCGAAGACGCCCTGAGGCAGGCGGACGATGGTGTGCAGGTTGCACTCCTTCATCAACTTCTGCTTGATACGTGCACCAACACCACCATCGGAGAGACTTCCATTCGGCAGGACGATCGAGCAGCGCCCACCCTTCTTCAGCTGGTCAAGGATGGCGTGCACGAAGAGCCACGACGTCTCCTGAGTCTGGTAACCCTTCGGGAACTTATCGATCACCGACCGCTCTTCCTCACCTCCGAACGGCGGATTCGTCAGCACCACGTCCACCCGGTCCGCCGCCGTAGCGTCCCGCATTTGCAGCAGGGCGTTCTCTCGGACCAACCGTGGCGCACCGATGCCGTGCAGCAGCAGGTTCATGCTGGCCAGGAGGTACGGGAGAGACTTCTTCTCGATTCCGCGGATGTCGTCGTGCAGCTGCCTGCGCTGGGTGTCGGTCTCGACTCGCTGCACCAGGTCCTCGTACGCCTGGACCAGAAAGCCACCGGTACCGCAGGCCGGGTCAAGGATCGACTCCCCGAGCCTGAGGAAGGATTGCTGCACCATGAAGCGGTTGACGGGGCGAGGGGTGTAGAACTCGCCGGAGTCACCGGCTGCGTCTCGCATCTCCTTGAGGATCGACTCGTAGAGGAACGCCATCGTGTGGATGTCGTCCGAGGAGTCGAAGTGGATCTCGTCCACCAGGTTCACCAGGTCCCGGAGGAGGGTCCCAGACTGCATACGGTTGTTGACGTCCTTGAAGATGGTCGACAGAACGTTCCGCGGATCCTCGGCGTCGCCGTCGGCGCCCTTCAGTTCGGCGAGATAAGGGATGAGTTCGTCGTTGACGAAGGCCTTCAGTTCGTTACCGCTGAAGTCCGGCTTTCTCGCCCAGTCCTGCCATCGGTACGGCTCTTCGATTGCGGGACGATAGTCAGGGTCAAGCAGCGGTCCCACTCGCTCGACACGCTGGTCGAATGCCTTGAGGAACAGCAGCCAAGAGAGCTGGGGGAGGCGGTCGAGATCACCGTTGAGGCCGGCGTCCTTGCGCATGGTGTCGCGTGCCGACTTGATGACGGACGCGAGTCGCGCCCTTGACGTGGTGGCCACAGCCGCCTTCTTCTTGGTGGACGCCATCTCAGTCTTTCTGCTTCGGTTCGGCTTCGCCGTTGTCGGTGAGGCTCTCGGCCAGTTCGGGGTAGATCTGGGCCCAACTCGGCGGTGGTTCCGGGAGCACCGCCGGCACCTCATGTGTCGCTCGTACGGCGAATACATGCCGTACGGCATCAACTACGGATGCGTCCGGGACCAGGCCGCTCTCGATGAGTAGTACCAGGTCCACCAGGTCCTTGACTCTGGTGTTGGTCGGTCGCCGTAGTCGCGGGTGAAGGCGTGCAGCGTCTCGGCAAAGTGCTGGCGGCGATCCACAGCCTCGATGTCCTGGGGCGGAGTTCCGTCGAAGCCCAGGGTGTTGGGCAGCGGAAGCCTCTCCAGGGCGATCTCCTCTCCCCGTGCGACGACGTCTATGCGCACGGTCGCGAAGGTCCTGCCCGCCAGTCGGGACTCGACGGAGAAACACCAGCCGCCCCGCCCTGCCGTCCGCCCTGAGTTCGATGGGAGGGGACACCTGGAACAGGAAGCCATCCTTATCCTCGTCCACTGCGAGTACGTCAATGAGGAGTTCGCGCACTGCTGGGCCGGCAAGTCCTGGTTCGCCGTCCGGGCGGGGCGGGCAGCGAGGTCCATGTCCTTGGTTGTGCGCGCTCTGCCACGTAGACGGAACTCCATCACTGCCCCCGCCCTTGAGAACCCAGCCCGCTGCCGGGTCAGCGGAGAGGCGGGCTGCAACTGGGTCGAAGACGACGAGACGACGCCGCCTAGCTAGATCTGTACCGGTATCGGCTGCCTGTTGCTTGAGTCGGACCTCAAGGGCCCGTCGGAGCGCGGTGGCGTGACGATAGCGATCGGTCACTGGGTCTCCTGAAGCGCCCGCTCGACACCGAGTTCCGCTCGCGCGCCCAGCCGCTGGGCCGTGTGGAGGAGGCGTCGCCGGGTGGCCAGCCCCCGTTCCAGAGTCTCGGCGACGGCGGAGTCCACTACGTCCTGGTCCACCTGCGCGGCCGCGCACTCGATGATCGCCCGTACCGGTGTCGTCACGCGGTAGCCGTCACGCTCCTCGATCTCGTCCTGGGCGAGCTCGGCCCGGTGAAGGATCACGGCATCGTCTTTCTGTCGAAAGCCGGGAGGGACTGTGAGGTGGATCTGTGAGGGGTTGGCCGTCCCCAGGTCGTGCACAGACAGGGCGGTGGTGTGCGAAACGATCGCGCGCCCCTTGCTCCACAGGGACCAGCGGACCAGATGGTCGTCCTCACCGCCCGGCAGGACGTCGAACTCACGGAAGCGGTAGATACCACGGTCGACGGCCGTCCAGTTGCCACGCTGGGAGTGGTACCGCTGGGCTTGATACGAGTACCCAGCCTCAAGCGCCTGAGCTGCTGTGAAGTAACCACGCTGCCCGCCGGCGATGCGCCAGAGGGCAGCCCTGGTGTCCGTACGGTCCCTAAGCACTTTTGCAGCCTATCAGGGCGTTCAGCTAAAAGTCGTCTTTAGTTTGGCAAGAACCATCAGCATCAAACTACAGTTTTATTTTACTCATGAAGCTTCCAGTAGCCGCTTGCTCAGCTCGTCAATGGCCTCGTGCAGCGACTTGGCGCCGCCGAAGCGGTTCGCCAGCTCGACCACTGAACCCATCTCGGTGAACGGGCGCACACCGAGGGTTTCCGGCTTGAGCTGGGGCGAGCCATGCTCGGCGAACTTCAGCAGCATCTCCTCCAGCACCTGTCGGGCTTGAGGCTGGAAGGACTCTAGGAAGTCCCGGTGCTCGTGCAGGAACCGATACAGCCGGTCTTCCCGGCTGACAAGCGGCAGTCCCCAGGCGACGTTGAGGAGCAGGTCGACCGGATCAACATCCGGGCTGCCGAACTCCTCAGGTAGTTCCTCCGCCTCGACGTCTGCGGTGTGGAGGATGGCCATGAGTTCGCGCCGGCTCTTGGCGACGGCCCACTGGGAGCGCAGCTTGTCCGGTGCGAGGTCGAGTTCGAGTACGCGGTCGTGTACCCACTGCTGGATGGTCACCAGCCTCATCGTCCGGCCGTCCGTGTCGAGCTGGTAGCGCCGCTCGCCCCACTTGTAGACCCGTACTCCGTTGACCACGTACCGCCTGCCGCGGGATTGGATGCGGTCCACCTCTTCGGGGTCGTCCACCCTGTCATCGGCACGGGGCTCGTCGAAACTGCCGCCGTCCGTCTGCTCGTACGCGGCCTCGGGCTCAGCCACGCTCTCCGGGTCGATCTCGTCGCCCTCGGGGGTCTCCGGTGCGCTCCCGACCACATGCCCTTGCTCGTCGGCGGTGTCACGTACGACGCGGAGCGGAGGACCGTCAAACCCGGGGTCGTTGAAGAGCCGAGTGGCCTCGACGAAGTCGATGATGTCGAAGGACCCCTTGCCGATCTCCGGGCACAGACGGGTGCCCCGACCGATGGTCTGTTTGAACTCGGGCATCGAACCGATGCGCCGGAACAGAACGATGTTGCGTACGGCCGGCAGGTCGATACCGGTGTTGAGTAGCTTCGACGTCACGGCGATTACTGGTTCGTCGGAGTCGTCCTTGCGAAAGTCATCGAGCAGAGCCCGGCCATGGGGGCCGTCGGCGTCGGTGATCCGTACGACATAGTCGTGGTGCGCCTGTACCTCCGCCGAGGCAGCGTTGAAGAGGGCCGTGCGCATGCGTGCGGCGTGGTTGTTGTCCTCGCAGAACACGATGGTCTTGCCGTGCTTGCCGTCCTCCGCGGTGGAGCGCAGGTAGTCGATGACGTACTGCGCCGCCGCCTCCGTGCGCTCCAGGATCACCATGACCCGCTCGAAATCCTTCGGTCCATAGACGCCCTCCGGGATCTCGTTGCCGTACTTGTCCCGCTGCCCTGGCGCGGTCTGGTAGCCCTCCATGTCCACGTTGAGCCGGACCCGGCGCACCCGGTAAGGGGCCAGGAAGCCGTCCTCGATGCCGTCGGCCAGCGAGTAGGTGTAGACGGGCTCGCCGAAGTAATCGAAAGTGTCGGCCTCCTTCTTACTCATCGGGGTGGCGGTCAGCCCGAGCTGGGTCGCAGGTGAGAAGTGCTCCAGGACGCGACGCCACTGCGAGTTGTCCCGGGCGCTGCCCCGATGGCACTCGTCCACGATGACAAGATCGAAGTAGTCGGGTTCGTAGCGACGGAAGAGTTCTTCCTCATCGCCCTTCTCCAGCGCCTGGTACAGAGCGAAGTAGATCTTCCGACCTCGCACGGGTTCGCCGCTGATCTTGTGGACGTCGTCTTGGCCGAAGACGGGGAGGAAGTACTTGTCCTTGGGGTCGTCGACAAGCATCGAGCGGTCCGACAGGTACAGAACCCTGGGCTTGCGGCCCGATATCCACTGGGACCTGTAGAGCTTGGCAACCGTCTGAAGGGCCACCATGGTCTTCCCCGTACCGGTGGCCAGCACGAGAAGGATCCGCTTCTGCCCAGCGGCGATGGCCGCGAGGGTGCGGGCTACCGCGACGCGCTGGTAGTAGCGGGGCCGCTTGGCGGTGTTGTCCGAATTTCGCAGCGTGTGATCGTAGGGGGCAGACAGGAGTTCGCGCCCGACGTTGGAGTCCGCCTGCTGGTCGGCCAGATAGCGACTCCAAAGCTCCTCGGGCGTGGGGAATCGGTCGATGTCCCGGATCGTGGGAGCATCACCGCTATAGTCGATCTCCACGATCTGTCGGCCGTTGGTGGCGTAGGCGAAGGACAGCCCGAGCTTTGCGGCGTACCGACGAGCCTGCTCCACACCGTCGTTGGCATCGACTCGGTAGCGCTTGGCTTCGACAACCCCGATAGGGACGTCCGGTGCGTACTCCAGCACATAGTCGGCAACAAGAGGGTCGCCGTAGACGTGCCGTTTCGGCGTGGGTGTGAGCCGTCCGTCGTTGATACGGAACTGCGGGCGAATCTGATCACTGGTCCACCCGGAATCCGCGAGGGCAGGTATGACCAGGGCTCGGCACGTCTCGTCTTCTGTCATCCCCTGTGCAGCTGTCACCACACGGAGAGTAGTGCCGCTGATCGCGGCTGTCCTCAACATTGGCTAGATCCAGCTTCTGCCTCTCACTGGCGTGTAGGGGACGGTGTCGCCCCCCGACAGCTCGAGGTGGTACCGGTGAGCGGCTCATGCACCATTCGTGGACGAGTCACCAGCAACTGCCGCCCTAAAATTGGCTGAGCAGGGGGAAAGCGGCGAGCAGAAGAGGTCTCCGGAGTCCTTGCAGTGCCGCGACTTGAATCGGCCGTCACAGCTTCCCTGGTTGACGAGACCAGCAGCGTGGTTGAGGCCCGTCGAGGTGCGGCGAGGCACACGCGTGCGTGGTCGGTCGGCGCGCCCACTGTCGTGGCTGGCTGTCGTCGGCTGAGGTTCAGGCCGCCGAATATGGGCCGCTTTCTCTGTTCCGGTGCCCCCAGTCTCAGCGGTAGCCGGCGTAATGCGGCGGGGAGGGGAGCCGAGTCGTGCTCGGGCTCCCCTCCCCCGTTGAGACGGAGGGTTGTCGGCGGCAGGCGTTGCTTGCGGACGCTGCCTCAGAAGCCGCGCGGTGGTTCGCTCACCCCCAGGAGGTGACCTCGGCTGGTGGCGACGCGGAGTACGTCCCGGAGAGTGCCGGTTAGTTCAGCGGTCAACCGGCGTAGCTCTTCCGGGTCCGCGTCCTGGTCGTCGAGTGTGTTCGAGGTGCGCTCCAACAGAACGGCAGCTGTGTTGAGTTGGTCCGCTTCGATGTTGTCCGCCAGGCGGGACATGTAGCCGCCCTTGTCATCCGTGCTCAGGTAGCAGGGCTTGCCCTCCGGGCCCGACCACGGGAGAAGACGCAGTTCATTTCGTGTTGTCATCCTGGCGTCTGCCTCTCGTCGGACGTGTGGTGGGTGGTGAAGACTGCGTCGGCTCGATCCCCTGGGAAGACCAGGAGGGCCGCCTCGACCACTCGACCGGTGGGATCGGTCGCGACGCGCGTGATCGCCAGAACTGGCGTGACCAAGTTGGTTCGCAGGGTCGATGACTCGTCCGGCGTCGGCGGGCGGGCGCAGACCGTTTCCCGGACAGCGGCCAGCGGAGGGCCGAGTACGGCGAATCTCTTAGCTGCTTCAGGGCACGAGGATTCGTCGTCGAGAACTCCGACCGGCGCCAGGTCACGCGGGATGTAGATACGGGCCAGTCCGTGCGGCGACTCCCCCTCGTGGCTGACGCAGAAGAACTCCGCGAGAGGACTGCCCGTCGGCACCCTCAGCAAGGTAGTCAGGTGTCTGTCTGCCTGGACCGTGGCGGTACGAACGGTGACGCGTAGGGACGCTTCGGCGGCGGTCCACGGGTCCAGCGTCCCCCAGCCGCCGACGTACACAATCCGGCGGAGGGGGCGGCGGACGAAGTTACCCTTGCCGTGAATCTTCTCGACGAGGCCTTCGCCCTGGAGCACCGCGAGAGCACTCCGAAGTGTCGCTGTGCTGACCTTGTACTGACCCGCCAAGCCGGCTTCGGACGGGAGTCGTTCGCCGGGTTTGAGGTGGCCGGTCGTGATCTGGTGCCGGAGATCGTCGGCGATGTGGTGGTGGCGAGGAGGCACTGGCCGGGTCACCGCCTTCTCAGCATCCGCACGGCGACGAGCCGGGTCCGCGTGTGTATGGTCAGCAACTCGCCTGAGTCGAAGAGGATTTGCTTCGCGCCTTGGGCGAGTTGGAAGAGGTCCTGCACCCGGCAGGCCCGGCCTCCGAGTTGGATGATGTCGCCGCGCTGTACGGTGGCCGCGGTCACCTCGACGTTGGATGCCAGCGTGCCGCCGGGTGCCCTTTGCCTCACCGCTGCACCTCCGAAGACGTCGTCTGGCCGGGCATCGAATGGCACGGGCAGTCGCACGCCTCGTAGACCACCGGGAGGTCGACCGGCGCGGAGGCCGGAGAGGACTCCGCGCAGTCGTGGTGGGTGCCAATCCCGCATGCTGTCGATCGGTAGGGGACGGCCGAGGTGTCCGTGACGCGGGTCTGTCGACGGGGGTACATCAGCGGACCCCCACCAGAGCCGACCACGCGTCGGCTGGCAGATAGGGAGCGACCACCACTTCGCGCGTCTTCACGCGCTTCTCCCAGGCCAGTACGTACGGGCGGACGAGTGCGATGTCCTCACCCCTGAGCGTTGACCGGTGGTCCACGACATCGGAGGCACGCCGGCGGGCGGCCGTCGTGCTGTCCGAAGACAAGGAGGAGGTGGCGGTGGCCGACGGTCCGGAAGTCGTTAAGGGGCGGCGATGCCTGCCCCTGGGGAAGTGCCGGTCTCTGGTGAGCGAGACGGCACGGCGGATACGGTTGAGCATGCTGCTCAGCTCCTATCGCTGATGGCCCGGTCCCCCGACATCGCCCGTCGTGGGGACCGCTTTGCGTACGACCGCCCAGAGGGTGCGGCCGTTCATGCTGGTGGCGAGGAGGCCGAAGTGGTCGGCTTCCGCCACCACGTCCAGGACCTCCCGCCACGACTCGGCGGAGAGCGCGTCCGGCACTTCCGCCTCCACCGACGTGTGCCGGGGGTGTTCCTCCACTCGTGTGAGCAGCCCGAGGGCGGACAGCCGGGCGGCAAGGGCCGCCGCGCTAACTCCCGAAGCGGGCACAGGGCAGCCTCCGTCACCAGCGATCACTTTGAGTGAAGTTAGTTAACTAGATTAGAGCTAGTGGACTAGATTTTCCATATGTCTGAGCAGCCGCCCTATCTCCGCATCGCCGACGAACTCCGGCGACGGATCGCGGAGCACGTGTGGGAGCCGGGAGACCGCCTGCCCTCCCGCGCCCAGATCGGCGAGGAGTGCGGTGTGGGCGAGAACGTGGTCCGCCGAGCTCAGGAGTTGCTGATCTCCCAGGGTGTGTTGGAGGGTCGTGCGGGATCGGGCACATACGTCGCCGAGCTGCGGCAGCGCGTGCGGGTGGTCCGTTCCTCGGCGCGCGAGCAGCCCAATGGCTCGCCCTTCCGCGCGGACATGAAGGCCGTCGGCAGGCAAGGGGACTGGGAGAGCAGGACCGACGCCAAGGTGTCGGCGCCGGCGGAGATCGCGGCACGGTTGGGTATCGCCGAGGGCGAGCTGTGCGTCCGCACGACGTACGAGTTCCTGGCGGACGGCAGGCCCGTGCAACTGTCGACGAGTTGGGAGCCGTACGACCTCACGGCCGGCACACTCGTCGTCCTCCCCGAGGGAGGGCCGTACGCCGGGGCGGGCGTCGTGAACCGCATGGCCGCGATCGGTATCACCGTCGGCCACGCCGTAGAGCAGCCGGAGCCGCGGCAGGCAACCGCCGAGGAGGCGTCGCTCCTGGGCATCCAGAAGGCCGGTCTCGTCACGCACATCCGGCGGACGTACTACAGCGACGAGGGGCGGCCCGTGGAGACGGCGGACATCGTGGTGCCCGCCGCTCACTGCGAGATCGTCTACGAGA
This sequence comes from Streptomyces sp. NPDC056628, assembly GCF_042792555.1. Classification (NCBI taxonomy): domain Bacteria; kingdom Bacillati; phylum Actinomycetota; class Actinomycetes; order Kitasatosporales; family Streptomycetaceae; genus Streptomyces; species Streptomyces sp. NPDC056628. The sequence continues at coordinate 129,996 of NZ_JBHTWG010000018.1, read as the reverse complement.
TCCCGATCAACCGTCCGTAGCGGCCTGCGGGACCCGGGCGAGCAGGTCTGTGGGTGCCGCGCCTACCTTCGGCGTCGGATGTACCAACCAGCCACCAGCACGATGAGGATGGCAACCACGAAGGCCCACACGGTCGTTCCGCCGTGGTACGAGCGGTAGGCAGTCAGAGCAAGCATGTTCAGGCGGATACCCCGGGCGTGCGGCTTCAGCCGACGCGCGTCGTCCGCCCCTCTGCCGAATGCGTGTCGAAGGCGCCGCGCGTCCGCGATCGTCAGCCGAAGAGCACGAGGTCAGGGGGCAATGCCGATGATCTCGCCAGGCGCCTTCTAAGCACTGGTCCCAAGGGTCATGATCTACCGATGGATGAGTACGCGTGGCCTACGGGTCCTGAGGTGCCAGCCGCGGACTTGGTGCGGAAGAGCTGGGAGACAACCGTCGCGGCCCTGCCCATAGAGGCCCGGGTCACCGGAGAGGTCATCGGGCGCCGGCCCTTCGGCGTCTTCATACGTATAGACGGCGTGCCGCACGCCGTAGCGCTGGCGGAGATCACGGCCATGCCGCAGGGGATGGACCTCCCGGCCCTGGGCACCTTCGTCAGTGGGGCGGTCTACTGGCACACCGCACATAACCACCAGGTCAAGGTCCGGCTCGACGAGTGGCAGGCGGCCGACGAGTGATCGCTGCTGGGCCGTCCCTGGGCCGTGCGAGGTTGGCCGATGATGACAGACGGCACCCGTGGGTGACCGCCCCCACCCCGCTCCGGCCTGGGCATCCAGAGTTGATCTGCCACACTGGAAGAGTTATGCCTGCACCCGGAGAACTCACATTCGTCGCCCCGCGCGGAGCCAAGAAGCCGCCGCGGCATCTTGCCGATCTCACGCCCGGTGAGCGCAAGGACGCCGTCGCCGCGATCGGCGAGAAGCCGTTTCGTGCCAAGCAGCTCTCGCAGCACTACTTCGCGCGGTACGCGCACGATCCGGAGCAGTGGACCGACATCCCCGCCGGGTCCCGCGCCAAGCTGCGGGAGGAGCTGCTGCCCGAGCTGATGACCGTCGTGCGGCATCTGTCGACCGACCAGGGGACCACGCGTAAGACGCTGTGGCGGCTGTTCGACGGGACCCTCGTCGAGTCCGTGCTCATGCGGTACCCGGATCGGGTCACCATGTGCATCAGTTCGCAGGCCGGGTGTGGGATGAATTGTCCCTTCTGTGCCACCGGGCAAGCGGGGCTCGACCGGAATCTGTCCACCGCTGAGATCGTCCATCAGATCGTTGACGGGATGCGGGCGCTCAGGGACGGGGAAGTGCCCGGGGGGCCCGCTCGGCTGTCCAACATCGTCTTCATGGGGATGGGCGAGCCGCTCGCCAACTACAACCGGGTCGTCGGCGCCATCCGGCGGCTCACCGATCCGGAGCCGGACGGGATGGGGCTCTCGCAGCGGGGGATCACCGTCTCCACCGTCGGGCTCGTGCCCGCCATCCACCGGCTCGCCGATGAAGGGCTCAAGAGCCGGCTCGCCATCTCGCTGCACGCCCCCGACGACGAGCTGCGCGACACCCTCGTCCCCGTGAACACACGGTGGAAGGTGCGCGAGGTGCTGGACGCCGGGTTCGAGTACGTCGCGAAGACCGGCCGCCGGCTGTCCATCGAGTACGCGCTCATCCGGGACATCAACGACCAGGCCTGGCGCGGTGACCGGCTCGGGCGGCTGCTCAAGGGCAAGCCCGTGCATGTCAACCTCATTCCGCTGAACCCGACGCCGGGCTCGAAGTGGACCGCCTCGCGGCCCGAGGACGAGAAGGCGTTCGTGGAGGCCATCGCCGCCCACGGTGTACCGGTGACGGTCCGGGACACCCGTGGTCAGGAGATCGACGGGGCGTGTGGTCAGCTCGCCGCCACCGAGCGGTAGTCTGACCGGCGTCCACACATCTGCATATTCCGACAGGGGAGCGCCACAGCGCTGAGAGTGCGGCACCGGCCGCAGACCCTCCGAACCTGGCCCAGGTCATTCTGGGTAGGGAGATCGGTCATCACTCGAGCTGTTGCGCCCTGCCCGAGCCCCCCGGGGGCCACGGGCAGGGCCGCGTCTCTTCCTGGTCACCCCAGGAGGAATTCAGTGAGCATCACCAAGAAGGCCACGGCCCTCGGCGTCGGGCTCGGTCTTGTCGCCCTGCCGGTGCTGACCGCCTGCGGCTCGTCCGACGACGGTGCCGGCGGCAGCGGCGGCGGTTCGCGGACCGTCACCCTGGTCAGCCACAACTCGTGGGCCGTGTCCAAGGACGTCCTCGCCGGCTTCGAGAAGCAGTCCGGCTACAAGGTCCGGGTCCTCGAGGACGGCGACGCGGGGCAGGCCGTCAACAAGGCCATCCTCACCAAGGACAACCCGCAGGGCGACGTCTTCTTCGGCGTGGACAACACCCTGCTGTCCCGGGCCCTCGACAACGGCCTGTTCCAGTCGTACGAGGCCAAGGGCTCCGACCGGGTCCTGCCCGAGTTCCGGGTCGACCAGGGCAAGCACCGGGTCACCCCCGTCGACACCGGCGACATCTGCGTCAACTACGACAAGGCGTACTTCAGCGAGCGCAAGCTGGACCCGCCCACCTCGTTCGGCGACCTGGCCAAGCCCGCGTACAAGAACCTCCTCGTCACCGAGAACGCCTCCACCTCGTCGCCCGGCCTCGGGTTCCTCCTCGGCACCGCCGCCAAGTACGGCGACGACGGCTGGCCGGACTACTGGAAGAAGCTGAAGGCCAACGGCGTCAAGGTCGTCGACGGCTGGGAGCAGGCCTACAACGAGGAGTTCTCCGGTTCGGCCGGCGGGAAGAAGGCGAAGGGCGACCGGCCCCTCGTCGTGTCGTACGCCTCCTCGCCGCCCGCCGAGGTGATCTACGCCGACCCCCGGCCCTCGACCGCGCCGACGGGTGTCGTGGACGACACCTGCTTCCGGCAGGTCGAGTACGCCGGTCTGCTCAGTAACGCGGGCAACCCCACGGGCGGCAAGGCGCTGATCGACTTCCTGCTGACCAAGACGTTCCAGGAGGACATGCCGCTGAACATGTTCGTGTACCCGGTGCGGAAGGACGCCCAGGTGCCGAAGGAGTTCACGGAGTACGGGCCGCCGGCGAAGAACCCCGAGACCATGGACCCGGCGAAGATCGCCGCCCACCGTGACGACTGGGTCAAGTCGTGGACCTCGCTCGTCCTGAGGTAACGGCACGCCGCACGCGGGGCGCGGCGACGAGGCTCGGTCTCGTGGCCGTGCCCGTCGCGTTCTTCGCGGTCTTCTTCGCCTACCCGGTCGCCGCGATCGTCGCGCGCGGCCTGAACGTCGACGGGGCGTGGCGGTTCGGTCGGCTGTGGGACGTGCTCGGGCAGTCCGACATCCGGCACGTGCTGTGGTTCACCACCTGGCAGGCCCTCGCCTCCACCGCGCTCACCCTGCTGATCGCGCTGCCCGGCGCCTATGTCTTCGCCCGTTTCGACTTCCCCGGCAAACAGGTCCTGCGGGCCGTGGTGACCGTGCCGTTCGTGCTGCCGACGGTCGTCGTCGGCACGGCGTTCCTCGCGCTCGTGGGCCGCGGCGGGCTGCTGGACGAGCTGTGGGGCGTACGGCTGGACACCACCGTGTGGGCCATCCTGCTCGCGCACGTCTTCTTCAACTACGCCGTCGTCGTAAGGACGGTGGGCGGCCTCTGGGCCCAGCTGGACCCCCGGCAGGAGGAGGCCGCGCGGATGCTCGGGGCGTCCCGGTGGACCGCCTGGCGGACCGTCACCCTGCCGGCGCTCGGGCCCGCCGTGGCCGCCGCCGCGCTCATGGTCTTCCTGTTCACCTTCACCTCCTTCGGTGTGGTCCAGATCCTCGGCGGTCCGGCCTTCTCCACTCTGGAGGTCGAGATCTACCGGCAGACCTCCGAGATCTTCGACCTGTCCACGGCCGCCGTGCTGACGATCGTGCAGTTCCTGGCGGTCGGCACGATCCTCGCCGTGCACGCCTGGACCGTACGGCGGCGGGAGAGCACCCTGCGTCTGGTCGACGCGTCCGTGACGGCGCGGCGACCGCACGGTGCCGGGCAGTGGGCGCTGCTCGCCGGTGTCCTGGCCGTCGTCGCCGTCCTGCTGGTGCTGCCGCTGGCCGTCCTGGTGCGGCGCTCGCTGGACGCGCCCGGCTTCGGTTACTACCGGGCGCTCACCGAGGCCGACGGCGGGGTCTTCCTCGTGGCGCCGATCGAGGCGATCGGCAACTCGCTCCAGTACGCCGTCGTCGCGACCCTCATCGCCGTGCTGGTCGGCGGACTGGCGGCGGCCGCACTGACCCGGCGGGACGCGGGCCGGTTCGTCCGGGGCTTCGACGCGCTGCTGATGCTGCCGCTCGGGGTGTCCGCGGTGACCGTCGGGTTCGGGTTCCTGATCTCCCTGGACGAGCCGCCGCTCGACCTGAGAAGCAGCTGGATCCTGGTGCCGCTCGCGCAGGCGCTGGTCGGAGTGCCCTTCGTCGTACGGACCATGCTGCCCGTGCTGCGGGCCGTCGACGACCGGCTGCGGGAGGCGGCCGCGGTCCTCGGCGCCTCGCCCTGGCGGGTGTGGCGGGAGATCGACCTGCCGATGGTGCGCCGGGCGCTGCTGATCGCGGCCGGGTTCGCCTTCGCGGTGTCGCTCGGCGAGTTCGGCGCGACCGTGTTCATCGCACGGCCCGACAACCCGACCCTGCCGGTCGCGGTGGCCCGGCTGCTGGGACGCGCGGGTGACCTCAACTACGGCCAGGCGATGGCCCTTTCGACGGTGCTGATGGTGGTGTGCGCGGTGGCGCTCCTGGTGCTGGAGCGGCTGCGCACCGACCGGACGGGGGAGTTCTAGATGCTGCTGAGCCTTACGGACGCGACGGTCCGCTTCGGTGGGCGGGCTGTGCTCGACGCCGTCGACCTGGACGTCGCCGAGCACGAGATCGTGTGCGTGCTGGGGCCGAGCGGCAGCGGCAAGTCGACGCTGCTGCGGGCCGTGGCGGGGCTGCAGCCCCTGGACGCCGGCCGGGTGACGCTGGACGGGCGCGACCAGGCCGGGGTGCCCGCGCACCGGCGCGGTGTCGGCCTGATGTTCCAGGACCACCAGCTGTTCCCGCAGCGGGACGTCGGCGGCAACGTGGCCTTCGGTGCCCGGATGCACGGGGCGTCCCGGCGTGAACAGGCCGAGCGCGTACACGAGTTGCTGGAGCTGGTCGGACTGCCGGGCGCCGCCGGGCGTGCCGTCGCCTCCCTGTCCGGTGGCGAGCAGCAGCGGGTGGCGCTGGCCCGTGCCCTCGCGCCCCGGCCGCGGCTGCTGATGCTGGACGAGCCGCTGGGGCAGCTGGACCGCTCGCTGCGGGAGCGGCTGGTGGTCGAACTGCGGGAGCTGTTCGGGCGGTTGGGTACCACCGTGCTGGCCGTCACCCACGACCAGGGGGAGGCGTTCGCGCTGGCCGACCGGGTGGTGGTGATGCGGGACGGCAGGATCGCCCAGACCGGGACGCCGCTCGAGGTGTGGCAGCACCCGGCGGACCCGTTCGTGGCCCGCTTCCTCGGCTTCGACAACGTGGTCGAGGGCACGGTCGCCGGTGAGGCCGCGGACACCCCCTGGGGCAAGCTCCCGGTCGGTGAGAACGCCGCGCAGGGCGTCCGGCCCCTGTTGGTACGGCCGGCCGGGGTGCGGCTCGTCGCGCCCGACGAGGGACTGCGGTGCACGGTCGCCGCGCGGACGTTCAGGGGCACGCACGTCGCCCTCCACCTGCAGCCGGACGAGGCGCCGCGTCTGGAGGCCGCCTGCGCGCTGCGGGAGGCGCCGGAGGTCGGGGACGTGGTCGGCGTGGAGTTCGACGCGGCGGAAATCGTGGTGCTCGGCTGATCACCGGCGCCTAGGGTGCGGGCATGACGCTGCTCGCACACGATCGCTACTGCGACGAGATAGATCACCAGGTGGGCCTGCTGAGGGCGGTGGTGACCTCCGGTGCCGACCTGTCGGCCACCGTGCCGACCTGCCCCGACTGGTCGCTGGAGCAGCTCGTCCGGCACACGGGGGAGGCCCTGCGCTGGGTGGAGCTGATGGTGCGGAAGCGCGCCGAGAGGGAGATCCCGGAGGAGACCGTGCCGGGCGCCCAGGGACCCGACGCGCAGGGCGACCCCGCCGCGCTCGACGCCTGGCTGGCGGAGACCGGCGACCTGCTCGTGGGCACGCTGCGGGAGGCCGGTCCCGACACCGCGGTGTGGTCCTGGGCCGGGATCCCCACCTCCGGGTTCTGGGCCCGCCGGATGACGCACGAACTCACCGTCCACCGCGCCGACGCGACGCTCGCCGCGGGCCTGCCGTACGAGGTGGCACCGGAGATCGCGGCCGACGCGATCGACGAGTGGCTGGAGATCGTGCGGTGGGCGCAGCGGACCATCCCCGACGACCCCTCGCGCGAGCTGCGCAGGCCCGGCGCGAGCATCCATCTGCACGCCACCGACCCCACGCCCGGCGTGGACGCCGAGTGGTTCGTCGACCTGGACGGGGAGACGATCGTGTGGCGGCGCGGGCACGAGAAGGCGACGGTGGCGCTGCGCGGCACCCTCACCGACGTTCTGCTGGCCTTCTACCGCCGACTGCCCCTGGACAGCCCGCGGTTGGAGGTCCTCGGCGAGCGGGGGCTGCTGGAGTTCTGGCTGGAGCGCGCGACGTTCGGCTGAGCCCGCGCCCGGGGACGGCTGTGGCCCGTCCCCGGGACGGGGACGGGCCACAACTGTCACGGAAGGGCCGGATCAGCCCTCGCTCTTGGCCCCACGGCGACGCAGGCCGAAGAAGACCGCGCCACCGCCGACGGCGACCAGCGCGACCGCGATGCCCGCGATCAGACCGGTGTTGGAGTTCGCACCGGTCTCGGCCAGGTTGGAGTCACCGGCCGCCGGGGACGGGGCGTTCTCCGCCGGAGCGGTGGACGCGCTCTCGGACGGCGCCGGGGTCTCGGTCTCCTCGGCTGGGGTCGAGGCGGAGTCCGACGGCGTCGGCGTCGGCGTGTCCGACGGAGCCGGGGGCTTCTCCTCGTCCTTCTTGCAGGCGGTGGACGGCGTCGTCAGGTTCGGCTTGATGTCCTGGTCGACGTAGCCCGCGGCCTTGACGTGCACGCGGTACTCGGCGTTCGGCTTCCAGTCCTCGGCGAAGGTGATGGTGACGCCCTCGCGCGAGCCCTTGACCGTCTGCTCGCCGACCTTCTCGAGGTCGGCGCCGTTGTTCTGCAGGAACACGGTGACCGTCGCCGGGACACCGCTGGGGTCCTTGTCGGTGACCGTGATGACGCCCTTGTCGCCGTCGCACTTGGCTTCGGCGGAGAATTCACTGATGTCGCACGCGAGCGCGTTGCCCGCGACGGAGAGGGCCAGCGCGGCCGAGGCGGACGCCACGCCCAGGGCCCGCACGGAGCGTGCGACAGTACGGCGGTTTATGGACACGTTTGTCCTTACGGGAGTTACACCACTGAGGGGGGTTGGAAGAGAGCGGTGACGGGACATCACCGTTCCCGTGAGACTCACAGATTTATAAGCGTCGCATAAGTACTGTCAACGCATATGCAGCCTACAGGCGTTGGCTTTGCCGTCTTATTAACCAAGGAGACGTTTCAAGGCCTCCGGCGCCTCCTCGATCCGGTCGACGAGGGCGATCCGTGTCTGCATCGTCCGACCTCGCGCGAGTGACTGGAGCAAGGGCCACACGGGCAGTCGCTCGGTCCAGTGCGCCCGGTCCACCAGGACCATCGGCGTGGGCTCGCCACGCGACGCGTAGTAGTTGGGCGTCGCGTTGTCGAAGACCTCCTGGACGGTGCCGGCGGCCCCGGGCAGGAAGACGACACCCGCCGTGGACCGCGCCAACAAGCCGTCCTCGCGGGTGGCGTTGGAGAAGTACTTGCCGATGTGGGAGGCGAAGGGGTTCGGCGGCTCATGGCCGTAGAACCAGGTCGGGATGCCGACCGAGCGGCCGCCCCGGGGCAGTCGTGCCCGCACCTCGAAGGCGACCGACGCCCACTCGGTGACGGACGGCGTGAACCCCGGTGCCTTGGCGAGCAGCCGCAGCGCGTCGCCCAGCTCCTCGTCGCCGTAAGGGGCGAGATAGGCGCCGAGGTTGGCCGCCTCCATCGCGCCGGGGCCGCCGCCGGTCGCGACGGTCAGACCGGCGCGCGCCAGCTCCCGGCCGAGCCGGACGGCGCCCTCGTACTCCCGGGTGCCGCGGCGCATCGCGTGACCGCCCATCACGCCCACCACCCGTGCGCCGGACAGGAGTTCGTCCAGGGCGTCGGACACGGCGTCGTCGTGCAGCGCGCGCAGCGTCGAGGCGTACACGTCCCGGTCGGCCTTCGTGCGCTGGAGCCAGGCGTAGGCGCGGGCGTCCGGCGTGGCCTCGTAGCCGTCGGCCAGGGACGCGAACAGCTCCTCCGGCGTGTAGACATGCCCCCGGTAAGGGTCGAAGGGCAGGTCCGGGACGGGCGGGAAGACCAGGGCGCCCTCGGCGCGCACCTTGGCGGCCGCGTCCTCACGCATCGGGCAGCCGAGGAAGACCGCGCCCGCAGCACCGGTGGTGAGCAGTTCGCGCGTACGGTCCGTCAGATCGACGGCCTGGACACGGAACCCGGCCAGGGAGCCGCGCGCCGAGACGATCGCGTCGAACTCCTCCAGCGTCTCTATCTCATGGTCGTCGTGGTGGGCCGCATGGGCGGGCATCGTCTGCACCCGCCCATGCTAGGGGCTGTCCTCTCGATCAGACCGGGCTCCCGGCGCCTGGCACCGCGCCTCGCCACGCTGTCGCCGGTCGCCGGTCGAAGCCGAGAGCGGAGGAACCGGGGTGTGCGTCAGCCCTCGACGGCCGCCGGGTCCATCCACACGACCTCCCAGGTGTGCCCGTCGAGGTCGTCGAAGGCGCGGCCGTACATGAAGCCCATGTCCTGGACCTGCTCCGACGCGGTGCCGCCGGCCGCGACGGCCTTCTCCAGCAACTCGTCCACCTTGGCGCGGCTCTCGGCGCTCAGGCAGATCAGCACCTCGCTGGTCGTGGTGGCGTCAGCGATCTCCTTCTTGGTGAAGCTCGCGTAGAACGGCTTGGTGAGCAGCATCGCGACGATGGTGTCGCTGATCACGACCGAGGCCGCTTTCTCGTCGCTGAACTGCGGGTTGATCGAGTAACCCAGCTCCGTGAAGAACTTCTTCGACGCGTCGAGGTCGTCCACGGGCAGGTTGACGAAGATCATCTGCTGGTACGTGGGGGCGGTCATCGGGGTCTCTCCCATCGGTTCGTCACTGTTCGGTGAGGTAGACCCGAGGGCCCCGCGGAACTCATCGCCGCCCGGGATTCCTTTTCCGACGGTGGGGGTCAGCGGGTCAGGGGCAGCGCGGCCAGCTCGGCCACGACCAGGGTCAGCGGGCCGAAGACGGCGAGCAGGGCACCGGCGCGCAGGGCCGCCGCGCCGCGCAGCGTCCCCGCCGGGGCGCCGAGGCGCAGCAGGGCCTCCGTGGTGTCGGCGCGGTCCTGCCGGGCCTCGACGGCGGCCGTGAGCAGCGTGGCCACGGCACAGCCGACGACCACGGCGGCGCCCAGCGCGGTGAGCGGACCGACGGAGCCGGGGTCCGGCAGCGGGGTCATGGCGTACGCCGCCGAGGCGACGGCGCACACGACGCCGAGGGGGCGTCCGATCCGGGTGGCCTCCGCCATCAGGCCCCGGCCCGCCAGCAGCCGCAGCGCACCGGGGCGCAGGGCCTGCAGCACCAGGCCGCACAGGTGGGCGACTCCGGGGGCGGCCAGCGCGAGGCCCACCGCCGTGAGCAGCCAGCCCACCAGCACCCCGGTGGGGCCGGCCGGCAGTGCCGCGGGCAGGGCTGGACCGCCGTCGTCCGCCGCGCCGGCGGCGTACGTCTCCACGGCCAGGCCCGCGGCGAGCACCGCCACGCCCCATGGCAGGCCCTTGGGCGCCGGGCGCGGCTCCGGCAGCGCGGGGAGTCCGTCCGGGGCGGGCTCGGCCGGGGGCGCCTCGACGGCCACGGTGCCGTTCGCGGGCTCCGGCTCCTGATCGGGGCGGGGCGTGCCCCGCACGGCCTCGCGCACCCGGGCGCCGAACCGGCCGGAGGACGCGGAGGTCTCCGGGGCGGCCGGGCGCCCGGTCGCCCCGAAGCGGCCGTACGACCGCCTGGCGCCGCCGTCGGGTGCGGGGCCGAGCCCCTTGGGCCGCAGGACGAACGCCACACTGGCCGACGCGATCGCCGGCACCAGGGCCAGCAGGGTCAGGGAGCCGGGCACCGGCAGCGGGGTGCCCGCCGCGAGCGCCTCCGAGGCCGCCCCGTCGAACGGCATGCCGGTGAGGTCGCCCCGCAGATGAAGGAAGACCAGCAAGGCCAGCATCGAGCCGAGGACGCAGGACAGGGCCGTGGTGCTGGCCGAGACCAGCATCAGGCGCGCCGGGCCGAGGCCGACCGCGGCGAGGCCGGGACGTGGCCGGGTGCCGGGGTCGGTGCGGGCGACGGCCACCGCGAGGTGGACGGTCGCGGCGAGCGGGGGGAGGCACCAGGCGAGCCGCGCGGTCGCCTCGGCGGGGGAGTCGGGGTGGGACAGGGCGTAGCCCAGGGCGCACAGCAGCAGGAAGCCGGTGCCCGCCGAGGCCGCCGTGACCAGCAGGCGGCGCAGCTGGACGGCGGGCCGGGCGCCGCGGGTCAGGCGGAGAGCGAGCACGCCGCCTGACCTTCCGTGTCGGGGACGGGAGGCAGGTGCACGGTGTTCACGCGCCGTCCGTCGAGCAGGGCGATGGTGCGGTCGGCGAACGTCGCGCACTCGGTGTCGTGGCCGGTCAGGACGACCGTGATGCCGTGCGAGCGGGCCGCCGTCGTCAGGGTGCGCAGCACCTGGGTGCGGTCGGCGCGGTGCAGGGGTGCCGTCGGCTCGTCGGCGAAGAGCACCTGGGGCGCGGGGGCCAGGGCGCGGGCGATGCTGACGCGCTGGCGTTCGGCCCGGACCAGCTGGTGCGGGCGCTTGCGGGCGGCGTCGCCGACGTCCAGGCGCTCCAGCCACTCCAGCGCGGCCGTCTTGGCGTGGCGCCGGCCGGTGCCGCGCAGCATCAGGGGCAGGGCGGTGTTCTCCCAGACGTTCAGTTCGGGGACCAGCGAGGGGGTGGGGCCGATCCAGGCGAAGCGGTCGCGGCGGAGCCGGTCGCGGGCCTGCGCCCCCATGGTGTGCACCGGCACGCTGTTGAACCAGACCTCGCCGCCGCCCGCCGGGGTCAGTCCTGACAGACACTGCAGGAGGGCCGTCTTGCCGCTGCCGCGGGGGCCGACCACGGCGAGGATCTCGCCCTCCTGGACCCCGAGCGAGACGCCGCTGAGCGCGGGCGAGCCGTCGTCGTACGAATAGTGCAGGGCGCGTGCCCAGAGCACGTCATTGTCCGGCGGAGCCACCATGGCGTACACCTCGGTTCAGATCCGTAGTTCCCGTGCCGTTCCCCCGTCCGGGGGAACGAAGACAGGGCCGATCGGTTACCAGGCACGCTAAGGACCGGGGCGTCGAACGTCGGACAGCACGCGGCGGGGGTGCACCCTTCTCACTCCTACGGGCGCACCCCCGCCGACGGGCCGCGGTGGATCAGAGCTTGGTCCACGCCTCCGAGAGGGTGGCGCGCAGGATCTGCTCGATCTCGTCGAACGTCCTCTGGTCCGCGATCAGCGGCGGGGCCAGCTGGACGACCGGGTCGCCGCGGTCGTCGGCACGGCAGTACAGGCCGTTCTCGAAGAGCTTCTTGGACAGGAAGCCGTACAGGACGCGCTCGGTCTCCTCGTCGTTGAAGGACTCCTTCGTCGCCTTGTCCTTGACCAGCTCGATGCCGTAGAAGAAGCCGTTGCCGCGGACGTCGCCGACGATCGGCAGGTCGTGCAGCTTCTCCAGGGTGGAGCGGAACGCGCCCTCGTTGTCGAGGACGTGCTGGTTGAGGTTCTCGCGCTCGAACAGGTCGAGGTTGGCGATACCCACGGCCGCGGACACGGGGTGGCCGCCGAAGGTGTAGCCGTGCAGGAAGGTGTTGTCGCCCTTGTAGAACGGCTCGGCGATGCGGTCGGAGATGACGCAGGCGCCGATCGGGGAGTAGCCCGACGTCATGCCCTTGGCGCAGGTGATCATGTCCGGCACGTAGTCGAACTTGTCGCAGGCGAACATCGTGCCCAGGCGGCCGAAGGCGCAGATGACCTCGTCCGAGACGAGCAGCACGTCGTACTGGTCGCAGATCTCGCGGACCCGCTGGAAGTAGCCGGGCGGGGGCGGGAAGCAGCCGCCGGCGTTCTGCACGGGCTCCAGGAAGACCGCGGCGACCGTGTCCGGGCCCTCGAAGAGGATCTGCTGCTCGATCTGGTCGGCGGCCCAGCGGCCGAAGGCCTCCGGGTCGTCGCCGTGGATCGAGGCGCGGTACATGTTGGTGTTCGGCACCTTGTGCGCGCCGGGGACCAGCGGCTCGAAGGGGGCCTTCAGGGCGGGCAGGCCGGTGATGGACAGAGCGCCCTGCGGGGTGCCGTGGTAGGCGACCGCGCGGGAGATGACCTTGTACTTGGTGGGCTTGCCGACCAGCTTGAAGTACTGCTTGGCGAGCTTCCAGGCGGTCTCGACCGCCTCACCGCCGCCGGTGGTGAAGAAGACCTTGTTCAGGTCGCCCGGGGCGTGGTCGGCCAGGCGCTCCGCCAGCTCCACGGCCTTCGGGTGGGCGTACGACCAGATCGGGAAGAACGCCAGCTCCTGCGCCTGCTTGAGGGCGGTCTCCGCCAGCTCCGTGCGGCCGTGGCCGGCCTGGACGACGAACAGACCCGCGAGACCGTCCAGGTACCGCTTGCCCTTGTCGTCGTAGATGTAGGTGCCCTCGCCCCGGACGATCGTCGGGACCGGCGAGTTCTCGTACGAGGACATGCGGGTGAAGTGCATCCACAGGTGGTCGTACGCGGTGCGGCTGAGGTCCTTGGTGCTCACGGTTATCGGGTTCCCCACATGTAGGTCTGCTTCTTGAGCTTGAGATAGACGAAGCTCTCCGTCGAACGCACGCCCGGGACAGTCCGGATGCGCCGGTTGATGACGTCGAGGAGGTGGTCGTCGTCCTCGCAGACGATCTCCACCATCAGGTCGAAGGAGCCGGCGGTCATCACCACGTACTCGCACTCGGACATGGCGGTCAGCGCGTCGGCCACGGACTCCACGTCACCCTCGACGTTCACGCCGACCATCGCCTGCCGGCGGAAGCCGACGGTCAGCGGGTCCGTGACGGCGACGATCTGCATGACGCCCTGGTCGAGCAGCTTCTGGACGCGCTGGCGCACGGCGGCCTCGGACAGGCCGACGGCCTTGCCGATCGCGGCGTACGGCCGGCGGCCGTCCTCCTGGAGCTGCTGGATGATGGCGAGGGAGACGGCGTCCAGCTGGGGACCGCCGCCGTTCCTGGACTCGCGGGAGTCCCTGTGCTCTGCGCTTCGACTGGCCACGACGTCACTCTGCACGACGTCTCGACAGTTCCGCAAGGCCGAGGCGATGAAATTCGTTGTTCACGTGCGTGATACCTGCGGATTTCGCAGATGCGGGGGTGGCAGGGGTGTTGAAAACGTCGGCCTGCCGATTAGGGTGGGTGTCTCAGAGAGTGGACCATCGGTACACCAGTGAAGACCCTGACAGGAGGCCGGCAGTGAGCACCGAGCTGCGTCGTCTGCGCAACTACATCGACGGTGAGTTCCGGGACGCCGCCGACGGACGGACCACCGAGGTGGTCAACCCCGCGACGGGCGAGGCGTACGCGACCGCGGCGCTGTCCGGACAGGCGGACGTCGACGCCGCCATGGAGGCGGCGGCGCGGGCCTTCCCGGCCTGGCGCGACGCCACCCCCGCCGAACGCCAGAAGGCCCTGCTGAAGATCGCGGACGCCTTCGAGGAGCGTGCCGAGGACCTGATCGCCGCCGAGGTGGAGAACACCGGCAAGCCGATCGGCCTGACGCGGTCCGAGGAGATCCCGCCGATGGTCGACCAGATCCGCTTCTTCGCCGGCGCGGCGCGGATGCTGGAGGGCCGCTCGGCAGGCGAGTACATGGAGGGCCTGACCTCGATCGTGCGCCGTGAGCCGATCGGCGTCTGCGCGCAGGTCGCGCCCTGGAACTACCCGATGATGATGGCCGTGTGGAAGTTCGCCCCGGCCCTCGCCGCGGGCAACACGGTCGTCCTGAAGCCGTCGGACACGACCCCCGCGTCGACGGTCCTGATCGCCGAGATCATCGGCGCGATCCTGCCCAAGGGCGTCTTCAACGTCATCACCGGCGACCGCGACACCGGCCGCATGATGGTCGAGCACCCCGTCCCGGCGATGGCCTCGATCACCGGCTCGGTCCGCGCGGGCATGCAGGTCGCCGAGTCGGCCGCCAAGGACCTCAAGCGGGTCCACCTGGAGCTGGGCGGCAAGGCCCCGGTCGTCGTCTTCCAGGACACCGACATCTCCAAGGCCGTCGAGGACATCTCCGTCGCGGGCTTCTTCAACGCCGGCCAGGACTGCACGGCCGCCACCCGCGTGCTCGTCCAGGAGTCGATCCACGACGAGTTCGTGCGGGCGCTCGCCAAGGCCGCCGCCGACACCAAGACCGGTCAGCCCGACGACGAGGACGTGCTGTTCGGCCCGCTCAACAACCCGAACCAGCTCAAGCAGGTCGCCGGGTTCATCGAGCGGCTGCCCGCGCACGCCAAGGTCGAGGCGGGTGGCCACCAGGTCGGCGACAAGGGGTACTTCTACGCGCCGACCGTCGTCTCCGGGCTGAAGCAGGACGACGAGATCATCCAGAACGAGGTCTTCGGGCCAGTCATCACCGTCCAGTCGTTCACGGACGAGGCCCAGGCGCTCGAGTGGGCGAACGGCGTCGAGTACGCGCTCGCCTCCTCGGTGTGGACCAAGGACCACGGCCGCGCGATGCGCATGTCCAAGGCCCTCGACTTCGGCTGCGTGTGGATCAACACCCACATCCCGCTGGTCGCGGAGATGCCGCACGGTGGCTTCAAGAAGTCCGGCTACGGCAAGGACCTCTCGGCGTACGGCTTCGACGACTACACGCGCATCAAGCACGTCATGACGTCCCTGGACGCCTGACGCCCGGTTCTCCCCGGCGCGCGACGCGGCCCCGGACCCGGCACACGCCGGGGACGGGGCCGCGCCGTTTCCCGCTCCGGGTCAGGCGTCCGTGCGGAGGGCGAGCCCGGCCACCAGAGCCCCCCGAAGGCCGGCATCGCGAGCCGACAGACGACCGGCGTCAGCCGGCCGGTCACGACGGCGGCGAGCGCCGGGCCGCGCCCCGCGCCGGCCGGCGGCCCCGTAACCGGCCGACGTGACCGGCGGGGATCGCCACCAGCGCGCACGGCACGGCCGCGGCCCGCGGCCGCTGCGCCGCCCCGGAGGGGTCACCGAGGCGCCGGAAGGAGTCGTTCCGGCGAGTCACCCGGTGTGATGCCGGTGATGGACGGCGGTGCGGCCCACCGTCGCCGCCAGCCGGCCCAGCCGGCGCCAGTCGAGGCGGGCCTTGCGGCGGGGGACACCGGGGCGCCGGCGCGGGACGCGGACGCGCAGTGCGCCCGGCTCGACACGGCAGCGCACCGGGGCGGGCAGCATCAGCGCCTCACCGTCGACACCGGCCTCGATCTCGGGGCGGTCGGCGTCCACGACCACCTCGCGCGCGGTGACCAGGGTGAGGCCGTGCGGGCCCGGCGTCAGCAGCAGCGCGGCGGCCTGGGCGGCGCTGTCCACCCGGATGCCGAGGACGCCGAGCACCCCGCCGTCGAGGCGGTCGCGGTAACCGAGGCCGAAGGGGTCGTCGGTGCGGTAGATGTTGTTGCTGATGAGCACGGCCTGCGGGGCGTCGAGCGTGGTGTCCCCGGCACGGGCGGTCAGCCGCGGACCCTCCTCGCCGAGGAGCAGGTCGGGCAGCAGCTCCAGACTCGTGCCGATCTTGGCCTGCCGGTAGCCGGGGTTCTGCACGATGGCCGCGTACGCCCCGAAGGACGCGTTGTTGACGAAGGGCCGGTCGCCGGCGAAGCCGAGGTCGACGCGCAGCTCCACGCCGTCGGTGAGCGCGTCGAGGCAGGTGGAGGGGTCGTCCCGGTCCAGGCCGAGGTCCATGGCGAAGTGGTTGCGGGTGCCGGCGCTGATCACCAGGAACGGCAGGTCGTGCTCGGCGGCGACCGCCGCGACCAGTGCCTGGGTGCCGTCGCCGCCCGCGACCCCGAGCAGGTCGGCCCCGTTCGCGACGGCCTCGCGGGCCAGCGCGGTGACGTCCTGCTGCCGCCCGGGGTCGAGGAGGACGACCTGGGCGCCGAGCCGCTCGGCCTTCTCCTTCAGCTCGAAGCGGCCCACCTTCCCGTCGCCCGAGGCGGGGTTCATGATCAGGAAGGGGCGCCGTACGGGCAGTGCCCTGCGCTCGCGCATCACCCGCACCCGCGAGGGTTCCGTGCTCCCCAGCGCGTACCGCCCGCTCCAGACGGCCACCGCCCACAGCGCCACGGACACGAGCAGGGACCACAGGAGGGTGACCGCGAACAGGGCGACGAGCGCGGCCGGAACGATCACCGCCACCAGCGCGGCGACCCAGCGCACAGGGCCGCGCAGGGTCAGCGTCCACCACAGCGCGACCGTGCTGACGGCCAGGCCGACCGCAGCGGCCACCAGGAGCAGGACACCGACGAAGCCGCCGTGCACCAGGGGCACGAGCAGGGCGAGCCCGGCGGCGACCAGGGCGGCGCGGGCCGCCCATCGCTTCTTCACAAGGGCACGCCCGCTCACGTCGAGGGCCATCGTTCCTCCGTTCGCCCCGTGGACATCGTAGGACCGGTCTGTCTACGGATGCTCGCCGAGGACGCGCTGAACCCCGCCGAGCCGGAACCCACTTTTGAACATGTTCAACTTGGGCGTATGCTCTACGGCCATGAGCGACAGAGCCGCCCTGCTCAAGGGCATCCGTGTCTGGTTGGTCCTCTTCGCCGTCTGCCTGGTGCTCAGCGGCGCCACGGCCTTCCCCCTCGTCCACGAACTGCGCTGGACGGAGGACCTGTTGCGGGCGCTGTCCGTCCACGAGAGCCTGCCCGGCCTGATGGAGTGGATCGAACGGGTCCGGCACGGACTCGACACCGCCGACGCCGAACACCCCTTCCTCCTCTACGGCACGGACTGGCTGGCCTTCGCCCATCTCGTCATCGCGGTCGCCTTCTACGGCCCCTACCGCGACCCGGTCCGCAACATCTGGGTCGTCGAGTTCGGCATGATCGCCTGCGCCGGCATCATCCCGCTCGCCCTGATCTTCGGGCCGATCCGGGGCATCCCGCTGTGGTGGTCGGTGATCGACATGTCGTTCGGCGTCGTCGGGGTGATCCCGCTGTACGTCGTGCGCCGCAGGATCAAGCGCCTGGAGGCGCTGGCAGGGGCACCCGTCCCCGGGGCCCCTGCCGCCGCCGTCAGCGGTTGAACGCGGGGAAGGCGAAGCGCTGGGCGATGGCCAGGCCGTCGCCCTTCGCGTCGGTCGACCCGACCGAGTACACGACGGTCCGCGACAGGTCGCGAGTGGCCGCGACCACGGTGTGGTAGCCGGGCCGCGAACCCGTCTTGCCCCAGATCACCTTGCCGTTCAGCTTGAAGCGCTCCAGGCCGGCGCCCATGGTGGCGCCGTCGACGTCCGGAACCGTGAACATCTCCTCGAGCTGCGGCTCGGGCACCACCCGGCCGCGGAACAGGGCGACCACGAGCCGCTCCAGATCGGCCGTGGTGGAGATCAGATCACCGGCCGCGAACCGGTCGCTCATGTTCCACTCGGTCACGTCGACGAGCCGCCCGTCGATCCAGTCGTAGCCCCGGTTGTGCGGACCGTGGATACGCGGGTCGGGTCCGGCCGGGAAGGACGTGTGCCGCATGCCGAGCGGACGGAAGATCCGCACGGCCGCCTGATGGGCGTACGAGTCGCCGGTGACCTTCTCGATCAGCAGGCCCAGCACGGTGTAGTGGATGTTGCCGTACCGCTGGAACTCTCCCGGCGCGTGCTCCGGATCGGGACCTTTGGCCACCGACGCGGCCACGACTTCCCGGGGAGTCAGCGTCTCGAACCGGTGCGCGTAGCCGGTGTCGACGTCGTCGCCGAGGGAGGCGCCCGGCTCAAGACCACTGGTGAAGTTCAGCAACTGCCGTACGGTGATGGGCGCGAAGTCGTCGGTGAGCAGACCGGGCAGATACCGCTGCACGGTGCCGTCGAGCGAGATCCGCCCCTCCGCCGCCAGTTGCAGCACGATCGCCGCCGTGACGATCTTCGTCGTGGAACCGGCCCGGAAACGGGCGTCCTCCAGGGCGGGCGCCCCCGACCTGATGTCCCGCACGCCCGCCACCCCGTGCCAGCTGCCCTGTCCGCCCACGCGGATCAGCGCGGCCGTGGCGTCACGGTCGGGCAGCCCCTTCAGCGCCGCGCACAGGGCTTCGACGTCGGGGCCGTGCGGGTCGGCGGCCTCGACCGCCCGCGCGGAGCACGACGAGGAGACGGGCCGGGCGGACGCGGTGCCGGCCAGCGGCAGTGCGGTCAGGGCGAGGGCGAGCGCGGAGGTGACGAGCGCGGGGAACGGGCGTACGGGCATCTGCTGCTCCTGGGCGACGAGTGGACCGGGGGTCCGGCGGACGGTGCGTGATCATCGTCGGGCCGGACCTGCCGGAGCCGGATCGTCGGCGAGGAGGGCCGGGACCCTGAGCGGGCCCCGAGCAAATGCCCTCGGCGGCAAGGGCGTTGATGGGGGATGGCCCCTACGGGCGTCCGCGTCCGCGGGTGTGCCCGGACCGGCAGCCACGCTCGCGCTCGGCCAGCAGGACGTCCACGCGGTTCGTCGTGACCGAGTCCACGCCGGCGTCCAGCAGGCGGCGCATGGAACGCCGGGTGTCCGGGGTCCAGGCGGACAGGAGATACCCGGACCGGTGGACCCCCTCGGCGAGCGCGTGATCCACCAGGCCGAAGCGGTAGTTGAGCCAGCGCGGCCGGACCGCGTCCAGCAGACCGGCCCGCGGCGGCGCCTTCGTCGTCCAGGTCAGCGCGATCTCGGCGGCCGGGTCGGCGGCCCGGACCGCGAGCATGGCGGGGGCGCCCGCGCAGTAGTACACCCGGTCCTGCGCGCCGCACGCGCGCACGACCTCCACGATCCGCCGTACCGCCCGCGGCTCGGGGGCGCCGGGCAGGTCGAGCATCACCCGGCTCCCCTCGGACACCGCGAGCGCCTCCTCCAGGACGGGCACCCCGCCTTCGGTCAGGCCCCGCACCTCCGCCGCCGACAGGGAGAGCAGCGGCCGGTCCCGCCCCCAGAGCCGTTCCAGCGTCGCGTCGTGCAGCAGCACCGGCACCCCGTCCCGGGTGAGCCGTACGTCGATCTCCACCGCGTCCGCGCCCAGGGCGAGCGCGGAGCGCAGCGAGCCGAGCGTGTTCTCGCGGACGCGGTAGGGGTCGCCGCGGTGGGCGACGGCGGTCACGTGATCCATGGGGCCATTGTGGTCGCTCAGGGCGCGAGCCACCCGCTCGTATAGGTGTCGATCTCCGCGGCGATCCGCGCCTTGCCGGCCTCGTCCAGGAACGACGCGGTCACGGCGTTCTTCGCCAGGTCGGCCAGGCCGCGCTCGTCGAGGCCGAGGAGACGGGCGGCGACGGCGTACTCGTTGTCGAGGTCGGTGCCGAACATCGGCGGGTCGTCGGAGTTGACCGTGACGAGCACCCCCGCCTCCACGAACCGCGGAAGCGGGTGCTCCTCGATCGTTCGCACCGCGCGCGTGGCGATGTTGGACGTCGGGCACACCTCGAGCGGGATCCGGTGCTCGGCGAGGTGCGCGAGCAGTTTCGGGTCCTGCGCGGCACTCGTGCCGTGGCCGATGCGCTCGGCGCGCAGCTCGATGAGCGCGTCCCAGATCGTCTGCGGGCCGGTCGTCTCCCCGGCGTGCGGCACGGAGTGCAGCCCGGCCGCGATCGCCCGGTCGAAGTACGGCTTGAACTGCGGCCTCGGCACCCCGATCTCCGGGCCGCCGAGCCCGAAGGAGACCAGGCCCTCCGGGCGCAGCCGGTCGTCGGTCGCGAGCCGCACGGTCTCCTCCGCCGACTCCAGTCCGGCCTCGCCGGGGATGTCGAAGCACCACCGCAGCACGGTCCCGAACTCGGCCTCGGCCGCCTTGCGGGCGTCCTCGATCGCCTCCATGAAGGCCCGCTCGTCGATGCCGCGCCGGGTGGAGGAGAACGGCGTGATCGTCAGCTCCGCGTAGCGCACCTGCTGCCGGGCCAGGTCACGTGCCACCTCGTAGGTCAGCAGCCGCACGTCCTCGGGGGTGCGGATGAGGTCGACGACGGACAGGTAGACCTCGATGAAGTGGGCGAAGTCGGTGAAGGTGAAGTAGTCGGCCAGCGCCTCGGGGTCGGTGGGGACCCGGGAGTCGGGGTGCCGGGCGGCGAGTTCCGCGACGATGCGGGGGGAGGCGGAGCCGACGTGGTGGACGTGCAGTTCGGCCTTCGGCAGCCCCGCGATGAACGCGTGCAGATCGCGTGGAGCGTGGGCGTCGACGAGATGGTCGGTCAAGGTTCCTCCCCGGAACGGCGTCCGCGCGGCCGGGGTGCCGGCGACGGGACGCGGGTGATCGGCTGATCGGTGACTCGCGATCATCGTAGGCCGGGGCCACGGCCGACAGGGCCGGGCCTTAGCATGACGGCACGTACGACTGAGGGGGTTCCGCGCATGTCCGAGGACACGCAGCCGCCGGTGGCGCCGGAAGGCCCCGGGGTGCCCGAGGACGGGGCCGCGGTCCCGAAGACCTCGCTGGAGAAGACACAGAGCCCCGCCGCGCCGGCGGCGGACGAGCGGGACCCGTGGCCGCCGCCCGCGCCGGACGGACCCGGACACACCGTCGCCGCGAACGAGCCGCCGGCCTGGGTCGGTCCCACCGTGCACGATCAGCGGACGATCGCCGCCGTGCCCACCCCGGGCGGCCCCGGGCAGCCGGGCGCGTCGCCCTGGGCGCACCCCGCGGCGCCCGGTCCCGCGCCCGACCCCTTCGCGCCCCCGGCGGACACCGGCCCCTACGGCTCGTACGGCGAGCCCGTCCCGCCGCCGCCCATCGGCCCCGAGGGACCCGGACAGGTGCCGTACGGCTATCCCGGCCACCTGGGTGGCCCGGTGCCCGGCCCGATGCACGGGCCCGCCGGCTACTCCTACGGCTGGCCGGGGATGCACCACCCCCTGCCCAGCAACGGCATGGGGACGGCCGGACTGGTGCTCGGCATCATCTCCGCGGCGATCTTCTGCCTGTGGCCGATCGCCATCGTCCTCGGTGTGCTGGCGGTGATCTTCGGCGCGATCGGGCGCGGCAAGGCACGCCGCGGCGAGGCCACGAACCCCGGGCAGGCGCTCGCCGGGATCATCTGCGGTGTCGTGGGCATCGTCCTCGGCGTGGGCCTGCTGACGATCACCGTCTTCGCGAACCTGTAGCCGCCGGCCACCGCGAGACACTCCCTACGGGGTGTCCGCGGCGCCCCGCAACCGCTCGCGCGCCTCCATCAGGGCGAACCCGAGCAGGTTCGGGCCCTTCCAGCGCTCGGGGTCGGAGGCGCCCTCGTCGGTCGCGGCCAGTCCTATGCCCCACACCCGGTCCACCGGGCTCGCCTCCACCAGGACCTGGTCGCCGGTGCCGAGCAGGAAGCCGCGCGGCTCCGGGTGCGCGGCGAACTTGTGGAGGGAGCCCTCCACGACGATGCGGAAACGCTCCCGCGCCCACACCGCGTCGTCGAACCCGCGCACCAGCCGGCCCGCCTTCTTCGCCTCGGCGGGATGGTCCGCGGCCAGCGCCCGCCGCTCCGCCTCCGCGTCCCCGAACAGCCGGGCCTTGCCCGCCATCATCCAGTGCTCGGCCGTCGCGTACCGCACGCCGTCCACCGTGAACGGCGACGGCCACCACTGGCTGAGACAGCTCGCTCCGGCACGTCCGTCCGGCAGCGGCCGGTGCCCCCAGAAGTGGAGGTACTCGACCCTCGCCCCCGAGCGGACCTCCTGTTTCAGGACATCCCAGGAATCGATCTTCGCCATGTGCCCGAGTCTGGCACGCACCACCGACAATCCGTCCTCGGTTTTCCATGCCGACTCGACACCTGGTCGACAGATTCCGTCGCGTAACCAAATGGCAACAACGGAATCACTTGTTGGAGTCCACCTGCTCTGTCAGGATCGGCACTCAATTCGAGCCTGAGCCACGCCGGCCCCACTCCGGGGCACGGAGGGAGCGACATGCACAACCCGGGCAACCCGACCCCGGAACGATTCCCGGCCCAGGACCGCTTCGCCGACGGCGCCCAGTTCATCGCGGGCCGCCCGGCGAAGGGGACCTCGGGGCGCACCCACGCCGTGGTCGACCCCGCCACGGGCGAGGAGGTGTACACCTACGACCTGGCCGGAACCGACGACGTCGACGCCGCCGTCGCCGCCGCGCGCGCCGCCTTCCCCGGCTGGTCGGGTGCCACCCCGGCCGAGCGGTCCGACGCCCTGCACCGCTTCGCCGCCGTCCTCGCCGAGCGCGCCGAGGAGTTCGCCCGCGCGGAGTCCCTCCAGTGCGGCAAGCCGCTGAAGCTCACCCGCGAGTTCGACGTGCCGGGCACGATCGACAACACCGCCTTCTTCGCGGGTGCCGCCCGCCATCTCCAGGGCCAGTCGGCGGGGGAGTACTCCGGCGACCACACCTCCTACGTACGGCGTGAGCCCATCGGCGTCGTCGGCTCGATCGCCCCCTGGAACTACCCGCTGCAGATGGCGGCCTGGAAGATCCTCCCGGCGATCGCGGCGGGCAACACCGTCGTGCTCAAGCCGGCCGAGCTCACCCCGCTCACCTCTCTGCTGTTCGCGCGGGCCGCCACCGACGCCGGCCTCCCCGACGGCGTGATCAACATCGTCACCGGCACCGGCAAGGAGGCCGGCGAGCACCTCGTCGGGCACCCCGACGTCGCCATGACCTCCTTCACCGGGTCCACCGCCGTCGGCCGGCGCGTCGCCGAGATCGCCACCGCCACCGTGAAGCGGATCCATCTGGAGCTCGGCGGCAAGGCCCCCTTCGTCGTCTTCGACGACGCCGACCTGGAGGCCGCCGCGCACGGCGCCGTCGCGGGCTCGCTCATCAACACCGGACAGGACTGCACGGCCGCCACCCGCGCGTACGTGCAGCGCCCCCTGTACGAGGCCTTCGTCGAGCGCACCGCCGCGCTGATGGACGGCGTCCGCCTCGGCGACCCGTTCGCCCCCGGCACCGACCTCGGCCCGCTGATCTCGCACACCCAGCGCGACCGGGTGGCCGGTTTCGTCGACCGGGCGCGGGGCTACGCGCGCGTCGTGACCGGCGGCGAGGCCCCTCAGGGAGACCTCGGGAAGGGCGCGTACTATCGCCCCACCCTCATCGCCGACGCACCGCAGGACAGCGAAGTCGTGCAGTCCGAGATCTTCGGGCCGGTGCTGGTCGTCCTCCCCTTCGACACGGACGAGGAGGGCATCGCGCTGGCCAACGACACCCCGTACGGCCTCGCCGCCTCCGCCTGGAGCCGTGACGTCTACCGGGCCAACCGCGCCACCCGCGAGATCAAGGCGGGCTGCGTGTGGGTGAACGACCACATCCCGATCATCAGCGAGATGCCGCACGGCGGCTACAAGGCGTCCGGCTTCGGCAAGGACATGTCCGCGTACTCGTTCGAGGAGTACACCCAGATCAAGCACGTCATGTTCGACAACACCGCGGTCGCCGCGAAGGACTGGCACCGCACCGTCTTCGGGGACCGATAGCAGCCAGGCCGCCCGACCCGCGGCCGACTCCCGAAAGGGCACCACGCGCATGGAGCAGTACGAGCCCGACCGCCTCTCCCCGCCGCAGGTGGCCGCGATGCGGCGCAGCCTGAGCAACGGCCGGGCCGCCATGACCCGCCGCAGCCTGCTGCGCGCCTCCGCGGGCGGCGCGCTCGCGGTCGGCGGTCTCGGGGCACTGTCCGGCTGCGGCATCCCCGCGGCCGGCGACACCCAGGGCGGCGTCTCGGCGGAGGACCACTCGGCGAAGGAGAAGACCGTCAGCTTCTCCAACTGGACCGAGTACATGGACATCGACGACAGCGGGGGCGAACACCCGACGCTGGAGGCGTTCACGAAACGCACCGGCATCAAGGTGAAGTACACCGAGGACATCAACGACAACACCGAGTTCTTCGGCAAGATCAAGCCGCAGCTCGCCGCGGGCCAGGACACCGGCCGCGACATCGTCGTCCTCACCGACTGGCTGGCCGCCCGGCTCATACGCCTCGGCTGGGTGCAGAAGCTGGACGCGTCCAACCTGCCGCACGCCTTCGCCAACGTGGCGTCGTCGTACCGGAGCCCCGACTGGGACCCGGGCCGCGCCTACTCCTACCCCTGGCAGGGCATCGCGACCGTCATCGCCTACAACAAGAAGGCGCTCGACGGCGTCGAGGTGAAGAGCCTGTCCGACATGCTCGACAACCCCAAGCTCAAGGGCCGGGTCGGGCTGCTCACCGAGATGCGCGACACCATGGGCATGGCGCTGCTCGACATGGACAAGGACCCGCGCGGCTTCACCGCCGACGACTACGACGCGGCGCTCGCCCGGCTCCAGAAGTGCGTCGACAAGGGCCAGATCCGCCGCTTCACCGGCAACGACTACACCTCGGACCTGACCAAGGGCGACCTCGCCGCCTGTGTCGCCTGGGCCGGTGACGTCGTCCAGCTGAAGGCCGACAACCCGGACATCGACTTCGTCATCCCGGACAGCGGCTACATGCTCTCCAGCGACAACATGCTGATCCCCAACAAGGCGCGGCACAAGACGAACGCCGAGCGGCTGATCGACTACTACTTCGAGCCGCAGCCGGCCGCCGAGCTCGCCGCCTACATCAACTTCGTCTGTCCCGTCGACGGGGTGAAGGACGAGCTCGCGAAGCTCGACGAGGACGCGGCGAACAACCCGCTGATCCTCCCCGACAAGGCCATGCAGGCCAAGTCCCGTGCCTTCCGCTCGCTGAGCAGCAAGGAAGACACGGAGTTCGAAGGCAAGTTCGCGAAGCTCACTGGGGCGTGACGAGATGAAGACCACCAAGGACACCACCACGGCCGCCGCCCACGGCGGCGACGTCCGCCTCTCCGGCATCAGCAAGACCTACGGCTCCTTCACGGCCGTCCATCCGCTCGACCTGACCGTGCCCGAGGGCTCCTTCTTCGCCCTGCTCGGCGCCTCGGGCTGCGGCAAGACCACCACCCTGCGCATGATCGCCGGCCTGGAGGAGCCCTCCGCGGGCACCGTCCACCTCGGCGACCAGGACGTGACCGCCCTCCCGCCGTACAAGCGGCCGGTGAACACGGTCTTCCAGTCCTACGCCCTCTTCCCGCACCTCGACATCTTCGAGAACGTCGCCTTCGGTCTGCGCCGGCGCGGCATCAAGAGCGTGAGGAAGCAGGTCGACGAGATGCTCGACCTCGTGCAGCTCGGCGAGCAGGCCCGCAAGAAGCCGCACCAGCTCTCCGGTGGCCAGCAGCAGCGCGTGGCCGTGGCCCGCGCCCTGATCAACCACCCCAAGGTGCTCCTCCTCGACGAGCCGCTCGGCGCCCTCGACCTGAAGCTGCGCCGCCAGATGCAGCTGGAGCTCAAGCGCATCCAGACCGAGGTCGGCATCACCTTCGTGCACGTCACGCACGACCAGGAGGAGGCCATGACCATGGCCGACCAGGTCGCGGTGATGAACGCCGGCCGCGTCGAGCAGCTGGGCTCCCCGGCCGACCTGTACGAGAACCCGCGCACCACGTTCGTCGCCAACTTCCTCGGCAGCTCCAACTTCATCGAGGCCGAGATCGACTCCCGCGGCGGCGACGGCCTGGTCCTCAAGGCCGGCGGCGGCAAGCTGGTGCTGCCGGAGGCCCGCTGTTCCGCGCCGACGACGACCGGCGGCAAGGTGCTGGTGGGCGTCCGCCCCGAGAAGATCTCCCTCACCCACGCCGACGACGCCGGTGAGATACCCGAGGGCCGCAACCGCATCACGGGCCGCATCGCCGACTCCTCCTTCATCGGCGTCTCCACGCAGTACGTCGTCGACAGCCCCGTCTGCCCCGAGTTCGAGGTCTACGCCCAGAACATCGACCGCGACCCGCGGCTCGTGCCCGGGGCCGAGGTCGTCCTGCACTGGAACCCCGCGCACACCTTCGGGCTCGACGCCACCCAGGACATCGACGCCGGCACCGAGGAAGAGGCGGCGGTCTGATGGCGACCCTCACCGAGGCACCCCCGCCTCTCAGCCCCGCGGCCCCCGAGAAGACGCCGAAGCCGCCGCGCCGACGCGGCCGTCTCGTCCCGTACTGGCTGCTGCTGCCCGGCATCCTGTGGCTGCTGGTCTTCTTCGCGCTGCCGATGGTCTACCAGGCCTCCACGTCCGTGCAGACGGGCTCCCTGGAGGAGGGCTACAAGGTCACCTGGCACTTCGCGACGTACTGGGACGCCCTGTCCGAGTACTACCCGCAGTTCCTGCGCTCGGTGCTCTACGCCGGTTCCGCGACCGTCCTGTGCCTGCTCCTCGGCTACCCGCTCGCGTACCTCATCGCCTTCCGGGCGGGCCGCTGGCGGAACCTGATCATGATCCTGGTGATCGCGCCGTTCTTCACCAGTTTCCTGATCCGCACCCTCGCCTGGAAGACGATCCTCGCCGACGGCGGCCCGGTCGTCGGCGCCCTGAACACGCTGCACGTCCTCGACGTCACGAGCTGGCTCGGCATGACCCAGGGCGACCGGGTCCTGGCCACCCCGCTCGCGGTCGTGTGCGGTCTGACGTACAACTTCCTGCCGTTCATGGTCCTGCCGCTGTACACCTCGCTGGAGCGGATCGACCCGCGGCTGCACGAGGCGGCGAACGACCTGTACGCCCGGCCGGTCACCACCTTCCGCAGGGTCACCTTCCCGCTGTCGATGCCGGGCGTCGTCTCGGGCACCCTGCTGACCTTCATCCCGGCCACCGGCGACTACGTCAACGCCGACCTGCTCGGCTCCACGGACACCCGGATGGTCGGCAACGTCATCCAGTCGCAGTTCCTGCGCATCCTGGACTACCCGACGGCCGCGGCCCTCTCCTTCATCCTGATGGCCGCCATCCTCGTCATGGTGACCGTCTACATCCGCAGGTCCGGAACGGAGGATCTGGTCTGATGGCCGTCGTCAACTGGCTCAAGCGGCACTTCGTCGTCATCGCGGGACTGGTCACGCTCGCCTATCTCCTGCTGCCGAACGTCGTCGTGACGGTGTTCTCCTTCAACCGCCCCAAAGGCCGCTTCAACTACGAGTGGCAGGAGTTCTCCACGGACGCATGGCGCGACCCGTGCGGAGTCTCCGGCCTGTGCGGCTCGCTGTCGCTCAGCCTCCAGATCGCCCTCTGGGCGACCGTCGGCGCCACCCTCCTCGGCACGCTGATCGCCTTCGCGCTGGTGCGCTACCGGTTCCGGGCGCGTGGCGCGGTCAACTCGCTGATCTTCCTGCCGATGGCGATGCCCGAGGTCGTCATGGCCGCCTCGCTGCTCACCCTGTTCCTCAACCTGGGCGCCCAGCTGGGCTTCTGGACGATCCTCATCGCCCACATCATGTTCTGCCTCAGCTTCGTCGTGACGGCGGTCAAGGCGCGCGTGATGTCGATGGACCCCCGCCTCGAGCAGGCCGCGCAGGACCTCTACGCCGGTCCCGTCCAGACGTTCGTGCGGGTGACCCTGCCGATCGCGGCGCCGGGCATCGCGGCCGGCGCGCTGCTCGCATTCGCGCTGTCGTTCGACGACTTCATCATCACCAACTTCAACGCGGGATCCACCGTCACCTTCCCGATGTTCGTCTGGGGCTCGGCGCAGCGCGGAACGCCCGTCCAGATCAACGTCATCGGCACGGCCATGTTCGTCATCGCGGTCCTGTTCGTCCTGGCCTCCATGGCCGTCGGGAACCGCCGCAAGAAGCAGAAGGCATAGACCCCTGTAGGGAGTTGACATCATGGCCCCGAGCGCCATGAGTTCTGGAAGTCGCTGGACGAAGTCCCTCTCCGACGCCCAGCCGGTCCCGTACTGGCTGGACGACCCCGGCCGCCCCCGCCCCGAGCCCGCCCTCACGACCGCCGAGACCTGCGACCTGCTGGTCGTCGGCGGCGGGTACAGCGGACTGTGGACCGCGCTGCTCGCCAAGGAGCGCGACCCCGGGCGGGACGTGGTCCTGGTCGAGGGCCGCGAGGCGGGCTGGGCCGCCTCCGGCCGCAACGGCGGCTTCTGCGCCGCCTCCCTCACCCACGGGACGGCCAACGGGCTCGCCCGCTGGCCGCGGGAGATCCACACGCTGGAGCGGCTGGGCGCCCGCAACCTCGACGAGATCGAGCGCGCGGTCACCCGGTACTCCCTCGACTGCGACTTCGAGCGCACCGGCGAGATCGACGTCGCCACCGAGCCGTACCAGGCGCGGGAACTGCGCGCCCGGTACGACGAGCTGCGCGACCGCGGCCTGGACGAGGGCGTCGAGTTCCTGGACGCCGAGGCGGTGCGGGCGCAGGTCGACTCGCCGACCTTCCGGGCCGGCCTGTACGACCGCCGGGGGGTCGCCATGCTCCACCCGGCGAAGCTGGTCCGGGGCCTGAAGCGGGCCTGCCAGGACCTCGGCGTGCGCGTCTACGAGCACACCCCGGCCCTGGACCTGAAGCCGTACGGCGCCGGCATGGCCGTCCGCACGCCCTACGGCCGTATCCGCGCCCGCCGCGTCGCGCTCGGCACGAACATCTTCCCGAACCTGGTCCGCCGGGTCCGCTCCTACACCGTCCCGGTCTACGACTACGCCCTGATGACCGAGCCCCTCACCGAGGACCAGCTCGCGTCGATCGGCTGGAAGAACCGCCAGGGCCTCGGGGACTCGGCGAACCAGTTCCACTACTTCCGGCTCTCCGCCGACAACCGCGTCCTGTGGGGCGGCTACGACGCCGTCTACCCGTACGGCGGCCGGGTGCGCTCCGAGTACGACGACCGCCCGGAGACGTACGCCAAGCTGGCCGGGCACTTCTTCACCTGCTTCCCGCAGCTGGAGGGCCTGCGCTTCACGCACGCCTGGGGCGGCGCGATCGACACCTGCTCGCGCTTCTCGGCGTTCTTCGGCACCGCCCACCGGGGCAGGGTGGCGTACGCGGCGGGCTACACGGGTCTCGGCGTCGGTGCGACCCGGTTCGGCGCCGACGTGATGCTGGACCTGCTGGCGGGGGAGCGCACCGAGCGCACGGAGCTGGAGATGGTGCGCAGGAAGCCGCTGCCCTTCCCGCCGGAGCCGTTCGCCTGGACCGGCATCGCGCTCACCAAGTGGTCGCTGGCCCGCGCGGACACGCACGGCGGGCGGCGCAACCTGTGGCTGCGGACGATGGACCGGCTGGGCCTCGGGTTCGACAGCTGACGCCCGCGCCCGACGATCTCCATGTGACCCGCGTCACCCATAAGGGGCGGGGAAACCGCGTAATGCCCGCCGATGACCTCCCTCTCCCCCGTGACGCGATCGGGCGTCCAGGACGAACAGGGAGGTCATCGTCATGACAGGGGCCAAGACGGCGGTCGAGTGGCTGGCATCGGTCGCACCGGATCCCGAGAGCTGCCGCCGGGAGTGGGAGCGCAATCCGCTCGGGGTGGCGCTGCTGCCGGCCGGGCGGGCCTGGGACGTGCTCATCCTCCCGGCCGAACTGGGCTATCCCACGCTCGACGTGCTCACCCGCATCCTCGACCGGCCGGGCCCGGTCCTGGTCGACTTCGGCGACGCGCGCATGGGGTTCTTCGTGCCGCCGGGCACCGCGGCACGCTGGCTCGGCACCGGGATCCGCACCGCCGGGGCGGGCACCTGGATCGTCGTGCCGTATCCGGGGCGGGCCTCGGGCGGTGTCCGCTGGCTGGTGCCGCCGGACGGCGGAGGCACCCTCACCGACCCGTCCCTGCTCGAACTGGCCATGCACGAGGCGGTCGCGGGGCTCGCCCGGCGGACCGAGAGGGAGCGCTAGGGCGTGTTTCGAAAGTCCCGTCTGGTCCGCGACGCCTGGCACGGCGCCTCGCCGCGTTGTCGGGATCGTCCGCGTACGCCCAGTACGCGGACGACCCTCCGCCTTGCGATGCACCGCGCCAGACGCCGCGGACCCCGCCCTTCGGGCGGACGACGCTACTTTCGAAACACGCCCTAGGGGGCTCGTCGATCACGCCGGGCTCCCGACGTCCGGCGCCACTGATCGACGAGGCACCCCCTGACCTACGGCACCCCTTGACACGGCGGATTGGTCTGGACCAAGTTGGGGGCGGCTCCCTCCTCCAACTCCCCCCTGCCCGGAGGCACTTGTGGACCGCTCCAGACCCCTCGCCCTCCTCGTCGCCGCGGCACTGACCCTGCCCGGCCTCACCGCGCTCTCGTCGGCCGCCCGTGCGGCCGACGCCGACCTCGTCCGCAACGGCGGCTTCGAGTCCGGCCTCGACGGGTGGACCTGCACGGCGGGCACGGCCGTCGACTCGCCCGTCCGCAGCGGCCGTTCCGCCCTCCAGGCGACCCCGGCCGGCAGCGACAACGCCCGCTGCGCACAGACCGTGACGGTGAAGCCGGACTCGGCGTACACGCTGTCCGGATACGTCCGCGGCGCGTACGTGTACCTCGGCGCCGACGGCACCGGCACCACCGACGTCTCCACCTGGACCCAGTCGGCCCCGACCTGGCAACGGCTCACCACGACCTTCCGCACCGGCCCCTCCACCACCCGGGTCACCCTCTACACCCACGGCTGGTACGGCACCGGCGCCTACCAGGCCGACGACATCTCCCTGATCGGGCCGGGCGGCGACGCGACCCAGCCGCCGGCGCCCCCGGCCGGCCTCACCGCCGGGTCCGTCACCTCCTCCAGCGTCACCCTCGCCTGGTCGGCGGTCCCCGGCGCGACCGGCTACGCCGTCTACCGCGACGGCGCCAAGGTCCGCACGGTGACCGGCACCTCGGCCACCGTCACCGGGCTCTCACCCGCGACCGCGTACGCCTTCCAGGTCACCGCGCTCAACGAGGCCGGCGAGTCCGCACGGTCCGCCACGGTGACGGCCACCACCACCGAACCGACCGGCGGCGGCGACGGCGGCCTCCCGGCGCACGCCCTCGTCGGCTACCTCCACGCAAGCTTCGCCAACGGCTCCGGCTACACCCGGATGGCCGACGTCCCCGACAGCTGGGACGTCATCGACCTGGCCTTCGGCGAACCCACCTCGGTCACCTCCGGCGACATCCGCTTCGACCGCTGTCCCGTCACCGAGTGCCCGAACGTGGAGAGCGACGCCGAGTTCAAGGCGGCGATCAGGGCCAAGCAGGCGGCCGGCAAGAAGGTGCTCATCTCCATCGGCGGCCAGAACGGCCAGGTGCAGCTCACCACGGCGGCCGCACGGGACACCTTCGTGTCCTCCGTCTCGAAGATCATCGACGAGTACGGCCTCGACGGGCTCGACATCGACTTCGAGGGCCACTCCCTCTCCCTGAACGCCGACGACACCGACTTCCGGAACCCCAGGACCCCGGTGATCGTCAACCTCATCTCGGCGCTGAAGACCCTCAAGGCCAAGTACGGCGACGACTTCGTGCTGACCATGGCCCCGGAGACCTTCTTCGTCCAGCTCGGCCACCAGTACTACGGCACCGGCAAGTGGGGCGGCCAGGACCCGCGCGCCGGCGCCTACCTCCCCGTGATCCACGCCCTGCGCGACGACCTGACGCTGCTGCACGTCCAGGACTACAACTCGGGTCCGATCATGGGCCTGGACAGCCAGTACCACTCCATGGGCGGCGCCGACTTCCACATCGCGATGACCGACATGCTGCTCACCGGCTTCCCGGTCGCGGGCGACGCGAACAACGTCTTCCCGCCGCTGCGCCCGGACCAGGTGGCGATCGGCATGCCGGCCACGCCCAACGCGGGCAACGGGCACGTCCCCCCGGCCGAGGTCACCAAGACCCTCGACTGCCTGACGAAGCGGACGAACTGCGGCTCGTACGCGACCCACGGCACCTGGCCGGCGCTGCGTGGCCTGATGACCTGGTCGGTCAACTGGGACCGGTTCGGCGGCTGGGAGTTCCAGCGGACGTTCGACGGCTACTTCGGCTGAGGAACAGCCACAGCGCCGCGAGCAGCAGCGTGCCCAGGCACCAGCTGGCCAGGACGTCCAGGGGCCAGTGGTAGCCACGCCGGGTCAGCCCGAACCCGACGCCGAGATTCAGCGCGGCGCAGAGGACGAGGAGGGCCCGGCGGGTGCTGGCGGACCGCAGCAGCGGCAGCAGGAGCAGGGTCGCGGCCCCGTAGGCGATGGCGGCCGTGGCCGTGTGCCCCGACGGGTAGTAGCCGGTGGCGGGCGGCACGGCCGGGGTGCCCGGGCGGTCGGTGAGCACCTTGAGCGGGATCACCACCACCGGGACCAGCGCCATCAGCAGGGCGGCGGACACGCCGGGCAGCCACCAGTGGTCCGTACCGGCGCGGCGGTGCCGCCAGGTGACGTGGCCGAGGGCGGCCAGCAGGACCGGCACGGCGACCTGGACGTTGCCCAGATCGGCCAGCAGTTCGGAGAGGCGGCCGGGACGCACGAGGGCCCGGCTGGCGGCCTCGTCGAGACCGACCACCGGGCCGTCCGTCACCACCTGCCAGGTGATGAGCGCGAAGAACAGGGCGGGAAGCCCGAGAAGGAGAAGGAAGGAGGTCGGCCGCCCGGGAACAGGGGGGGTGGTTCCGGGGCGGCCGTCCGGATCGGATGGTCGCGCGCCCCGGGGGGTTTGGGGCGGGCGACTGTCCGATCGGTGAGGAGATCCGGAGCCGGAGGCGCCGGTTGTGTGCGCGAGGGCACGACCAGGTCGAAGCTGGGGAGGCCCCGGCCTGGCGTCGCCCAGAGTCCCCTCCGGGCGGGGTGTATCTCTCATCTGGTGAGAACCTACGGCAGGGAGATGGCGTTAGACAGTCGGAAACGCGTCCTGCCATCCACCTCGCACACCTTCTTCACACGCTCTGACGCAGGCCGCCCCAGCTCCGGAACCGCGGACGGCTGCAGGGCTGGGGCGGATGAGGCGCGAGGGGCCGGTGGACCGGCCCCCACCAGTGGTTTCGCCGTGACCTCAGATACGGGCGAACGCCTGCTCGATGATGTCGAGGCCCTCGGTCAGCAGGTCCTCGCCGATGACCAGCGGCGGCAGGAAGCGGAGCACGTTGCCGTAGGTGCCACAGGTCAGGACCAGCAGGCCCTCGGCGTGGCAGGCCTTGGCCAGCGCGGCGGTCGCCTCCGGGTTCGGCTCCTTGGTGGCGCGGTCCTTGACCAGCTCGATGGCGATCATGGCGCCGCGGCCCCGGACGTCGCCGATGATGTCGAACTTCTCGGCCATGGCGGTCAGGCGCGCCTTCATGACGGCCTCGATGTCCTTCGCCCTGGCGTTGAGGTCGAGCTCCTTCATCGTCTCGATGGCGCCGAGCGCACCGGCGCAGGCCACCGGGTTGCCGCCGTAGGTGCCGCCCAGGCCGCCCGCGTGCGCGGCGTCCATGATCTCGGCGCGGCCGGTCACGGCGGCGAGCGGCAGACCGCCCGCGATGCCCTTGGCGGTGGTGATGAGGTCCGGGACGATGCCCTCGTCCTCGCACGCGAACCACTGGCCGGTGCGGCAGAAGCCCGACTGGATCTCGTCGGCGACG
The DNA here is from genome assembly GCF_042792555.1 of Streptomyces sp. NPDC056628. Classification (NCBI taxonomy): domain Bacteria; kingdom Bacillati; phylum Actinomycetota; class Actinomycetes; order Kitasatosporales; family Streptomycetaceae; genus Streptomyces; species Streptomyces sp. NPDC056628. Next base: position 96,229 of record NZ_JBHTWG010000018.1, on the reverse strand, counting down.
AACACGATGCCGTTGTCGTTGGCGAACTTCACGATCGCCGGCAGGAAGCCCTTGGCCGGCTCGATGAAGCCGCCCTCGCCGAGGACCGGCTCGATGATGATCGCGGCGACGTTGTCGGCCCCGACCTGCTTGGTGATCATGTCGATCGCCTGCTGCGCGGCCTCGGGGCCGGCGTTCTCGGCGCCGGTCGGCCAGCGGTAGCCGTAGGCCACCGGCACCCGGTAGACCTCGGGCGCGAACGGGCCGAAGCCGTGCTTGTACGGCATGTTCTTCGCCGTCAGCGCCATCGTCAGGTTGGTCCGGCCGTGGTAGCCGTGGTCGAAGACGACGACGGCCTGGCGCTTGGTGTACGCGCGGGCGATCTTGACGGCGTTCTCGACGGCCTCGGCGCCCGAGTTGAACAGCGCGGACTTCTTGGCGTGGTCACCCGGCGTCAGCTCCGCCAGCGCCTCGGCGACGGCGACGTAGCCCTCGTACGGCGTGACCATGAAACAGGTGTGGGTGAAGTCGGCGAGCTGCGCGGACGCCCTGCGCACGACCGCCTCGGCGGAGGCGCCGACGGAGGTCACGGCGATGCCGGAACCGAAGTCGATGAGGCGGTTGCCGTCGACGTCCTCGATGATGCCCCCGCCCGCGCGCGCGGCGAACACGGGCAGGACGGAGCCCACACCCTGCGCGACCGCGGCGGTACGGCGGGCCTGCAGCTCCTGCGACTTCGGGCCGGGGATGGCGGTGACGACGCGGCGCTCCTGGGGAAGTGCGCTCATGACGGGCTCCTGGGGGTTCTACAGACGCTTTGTCTTCTCTTTTCTCGCAGGCTAGGACGCGGAGCGGGGGGTGGGCATGCTCCATGTGGGCGTTGTCCAGGCATCCGGTTGTCCGTGGTGGACATGGCGGGCGCGGCCCGCCCGGCGGCGACCGGAACACCCGGGTCCGCCGCGTCGGCCGCGTAAGCGGTGGACTGGCGGGCGCCGGGCACTAGATTGACTCGCTGACGGTTGCACGGAACGGCTGGTCAGGGGGCAAGGGCGATGGACGGCGACGGAACGCAGGAAGCACGGGGCACACACGCGACCCCGGTGCCGCGATCACGCTCCGCCCTGCCTCCGATGCCGTCGGCCCCGCCCGGCCAGGCCCCCGGCGCCTCGGTGGCCGGCTGGCTGGACGAACCGCGGCCCGAGACCGGCCCCGGCATCTGGCGCTTCGGGTACCGGCCGCCGAAGGCGGCGAAGGCCGAACGGGTCAGCCCCACGACCGTCGTCGGCATGCTGATCCCGCTGGCCGCCGCGCTGCTGGTGTGGTCGTTCTGGCGGCGCGGGGCGCTGCCGTACGAGTTCATCCTGCTGCGGCTGTTCACGCCGGAGGACTGGTGGTGGGGCGGCACCATGGCCCGGCCCAAGCACCTGGAGGGGCAGGCGCTGCAGTACCCGGGCGTGGAGGCCCTGGACGTCTACAACGGCCTCTTCTTCGCCCTGCTCCTCTACACGGTCGTCCGGCTCGGCAGCTGGCCCGCCGTCGTCCGGCACCTCCTGGACGGCAGGCCCCAGCCGGCCCGTGCCCTGTGGGCGGCGTTCGGCGCCCTGGCCGCCCTCACCCTCGTCTACCCGGACACCTTCCCCGGGGCCGGCTGGGACCCGCTGCCCGTCGTGAGTCCGCTGTTCTCCCTGATCGTGCTGCTCAGCGACTCGTACGACGTCTACTCGGCCCCCTGGGAGACCGTCCTCCACCTGCTCGTCGCCGCCCTCGTGGTGTGGCCCTTCGCCCGGCTGGGCGGCTGGTGGTCCCTCGTCCGCGACCGGCTCGCGGCGCGCGGCCGTGCGCCGCAGGGGGAGGACCCCGGGTCCGCCCCCGTGGAACCCCGGTCCCGCTTCCCCGAGCTGCGCGAGGCCGGGCAGCACCAGGCCGCCGACGTCCTCGCCGCCGAGGTCCTGGCCGGGCGCATGAACGACGTGGACTGCGCGCGCGTCGAGCACCACTGGGCGTGCGCCCGGGGCCAGGGCCGCCCGGCGGACTTCACGGACACGGTCCTGCGGCAGGGCGCTGCCGCGTTCACGCACCCCTCCGGCGCCCGGGACCTGCCCGCCCGCACCGCACGGCACGACCTGCTCGGCGGGCAGGTGCGCATCGGCCGGTGGGCCGCCACCGAGCGCACCCCGGCCGCGTACGGCGGGGCCGGCGCGGCCCTCGAACCGGCGACGCTGGGCACCTCGCTGCTGGTCGTCGGGCCGTCCGGGTCCGGGAAGACCCGGCAGGTGATCGCCCCGCTGGCCGAGTCCCTCGCGCTGCAGGCGCTCACCGGGACCTGCGCGGTCGTCGTGGTGTGCGGCGCGGGCGCCGCGGTGGGCCCGGACACCTCGTACGACGTCGTGGTGCGTATCGGCGACTCCGCATCCACCCACGACCTCGATCCGTACGCGGGCACCGAAGACCCCGACGAGGCCGCCGGGTTCCTCGCCGAGGCACTCGCCGGCGATCTCGACGCCGTCGGCACCGAGCGCGCCACCACCGCGCTCGCCCAGCTGCTCGGCCCCTACCGGGCCGCCCACGGACGCTTCCCCACCCTCCCCGTCCTGCGGGACCTGCTGGAGGGCGACGAGCGGGCCCTCACCGATCTGCGCGCCCGGCTGGCCGGCGATGCGCACACGGCGATGCGCCGCGACCTGGAGGCCCGGGTCCGGCTGACCGGCACCACCGGCGACCCCGGCCCGGTCCTCGCCGGCCGGCTCGCCCTGCTCGACCGGCCCGCCTTCGCGGACTTCCTCGGCGCCGGGGGCGAGGAACACCGCCCCTTCTCGCTGCGGTCGGTCGCCCACCACCCGCTGCGGGTCCGGATCGACCTGCCCGAACGCACCCACGGGGAGGTCTCCCGGCTGCTCGCCCGGCTGGTCCTCGCCCAGTTCACCGAGGTCGTCCAGGCGGGGCCCGGCGAGCACTTCGCCGCGCTCGTCCTCGACGACGCCACGGGCACCGTCACCCCCGAGTCCGTCCGGCGCATCCAGCGGCTGCGTCCGCGCAACGCCGGTGTCGTGCTGGCGCTGCGCACGGTCTCCGACGTGCCGGAGGCCCTGCACGGGCCGCTGTACGGGGCCGTGGGCTGCCGGATGGCGCTGTCCGGCGTGACCACCTGGGACGGCAGCCGCTTCGCCGAGGCATGGGGCACCGAGTGGGTGGAGACGCGGGACGTCGCCCAGCACACCGTGTTCGCCGACCAGCCCATGACCCGCGCCCTGCACCGCCTGCGCAAGCTGGTCACCGGCAAGGCGGTCACCACCGAGGCGGTGACCGTGCGGCAGGTCGAGCGGGAGCGCTGGTCGGCCTCCGAGCTGGCGCACGGGGTGCCGCCGGGGCACGCGGTGCTGTCGGTGACCAGCGTCCGGGGCGAGCACGCCCCGCCGCTGCTGGTGGATCTGCGGGGGTGACCCGTGCGATCCGGGCACGGGGCCGCGCGATGACCGTACGGTGAGGCAGAATCGGTACAGGCCGTTCATACATGGCGGCCAATTGATCACAGGGATCACCGAAGATCCGACGATCGCACCCGATCACACCGACGTGAAGGCCCCATGCCCCCGACGCTCTCCTCGCTCGTCCACCACTCCGCGCTCAAGCTGACCGTGCGGGCGGGCGCGGACCGCCTGGACGTGCCCGTGCGCTGGGCCCACGTCAGCGAGCTCGCCGACCCCGTCCCCTATATGGAGGGCGGGGAGCTGCTGCTGATCACCGCCCTCCAGCTGGACGCCGAGGACCCGGAAGCGATGCGGCGCTACGTCCGGCGGCTGGCCGGGGCCGGCGTGGTCGGCCTCGGCTTCGCGGTCGGCGTCAACTACGAGGAGACCCCCAAGGCGCTGATCGACGCCGCGGAGGAGGCGGACCTGCCGCTGCTGGAGGTGCCGCGCCGCACCCCCTTCCTCGCCATCAGCAAGGCCGTCTCGGCGGCCATCGCGGCCGAGCAGTACCGGGCGGTGACGGCGGGCTTCGCCGCCCAGCGGGAACTGACCCGGCAGGCGCTGAACGCCGGCCCCGAGGGACTGCTGGCCGCGCTGGCCTCCCAGGTCAACGGCTGGGCCGCGCTCTACGACGCGTCGGGCGCCGTCGTCGCCACCGCCCCCGAGTGGGCCGGGCGGCGGGCGGCACGGCTCACCCCGGACGTGGAGCGGCTGCGCGAGCGCCCGGCGCCGGCGTCCTCCGTGGTCGGCGGACCCGGGAACGAGGACCGGGTCGAGCTGCACACCCTCGGCACCGGGCGCCGCCCGCGCGCGGCGCTCGCCGTGGGCACCGCGGCCGCGCTGGGCACGGCCGAGCGGTACGCCGTCCACTCGGCGATCGCCCTGCTGACCCTGACCACCGAGCGGTCCCGCTCGCTCCAGGCCGCCGAGCAGCGGGTCGGCGCCGCCGTCCTGCGCATGCTCCTCGCCGGGCAGCCCGACCACGCCCGTGCCGTGGCCGGGAGCCTGTACGGCGATCTGCTGGACGCGCCGTTCCGGGTGATCGTCGCGGAGGCGGCGTCCGTCTCGGCGGCCAGGGTCGTGGACCCGGGCACCCGGGTGGCGCTGACCAAGGCGTCCGCCGCGGCCCTCGTCGTCGCCGCCGATGCCGGAGGCGACCCGCTCGGCGCGCTCACCGAGGTCGTCGAGTCGGCGGCGGCCCGGGCCGGCGAGGCGGTGCTGGTGGTGCCCGAGACGGAGACGGGGAGGCTGGTGGTGCTCGCCTCCGACGGAGGCGCGGCGGTCGGAGCGTGCGCGGAGTACGCGGCGGGACTGGAGGCGGCGCGGGCCGGGGCCGTACCGGACCAGCCGGCCGGCGACCAGGGCGAACTGGTCGTCGGGCTCTCGGCGCCCGCCGGGCCGATCGCCGCGGCCGCCGCGTACAAGCAGGCCGAGCAGGCGCTGTCGGTGGCCCGGCGGCGCGGACGGGTGTGCGTGGAGCACGAACAGCTGGCCTCCGGGTCGGTGCTGCCGCTGCTCGCGGACGACGCGGTGAAGGCGTTCGCCGACGGCCTGCTGCGGGCCCTGCACGAGCACGACGCGACCGGCCGGGGCGACCTGGTGGCCTCGCTGCGGGCGTGGCTGTCGCGGCACGGCCAGTGGGACGCGGCCGCCGCCGACCTGGGCGTGCACCGGCACACCCTGCGCTACCGGATGCGGCGGGTCGAGGAGATCCTCGGGCGCTCGCTGGACGACGCGGACGTGCGTATGGAGCTGTGGCTCGCGCTGAAGGCGACCTCCACCGAGGAGTAGGACCGAGCGGGCCCGGCCGGGCTGCGCCAATCCGTCGAAGCCCGGCATGCCACCAGTACACCCCGGCCAAACACCGGGATGCCCCGGCGCCCCTACCGTGGGTCTCGACAGACCAGGACACCCCCAACGCGGAAGGGCCGGGAATCCACATGACTTCCACCCACGCCTTCTGGCTCGCCGGCCGCCAGGTCAGCGGCGAGGACAGCTTCGACGTCACCTCGCCGTGGGACGGCCGTGTCGTCGGCACGGTGAGCGTGCCCACGGACGCGCAGACCGAGGAGGCCGTGGCCGCCGCGTACGCCGTCCGCGACGAGTTCGCCGCCACCCCGGCCCATGTGCGCGCCGCCGCGCTCGACCACGTCAGCAAGCGGCTCGTCGAGCGCACCGAGGAGATCGCCCGGCTCATCTCCGCCGAGAACGGCAAGCCGATCAAGTGGGCCCGCGGCGAGGTCGGACGTGCCGTGTCCGTGTTCCGCTTCGCGGCCGAGGAGGCCCGCCGGTTCAACGGCGGCGAGGCCCAGCGGCTCGACACCGACGCCGGCGGCCAGGGCCGGCTCGCCCTCACCCGGCGCTTCCCGAAGGGCGTCGTCCTCGGTATCGCGCCCTTCAACTTCCCGCTGAACCTGTGCGCCCACAAGGTCGCCCCGGCCATCGCCGCCGGCGCCCCGATCATCCTCAAGCCGGCCCCGGCCACCCCGCTGTCCGGCCTGATCCTCGGTGACCTGCTCGCCGAGACCGACCTCCCGGCGGGCTCCTGGAGCATCCTGCCGGTCCCGAACGAGAAGATGCCGGCCCTGGTGCAGGACGAGCGCCTGCCGGTCATCTCCTTCACCGGGTCCGAGAAGGTCGGCTACGCGATCATGGACTCGGTGCCGCGCAAGCACTGCACCCTGGAGCTCGGCGGCAACGGCGCGGCGGTCGTGCTCGCCGACTTTGCCTCCGACGAGGACCTGGACTGGGCCGCGACCCGTATCGCGACCTTCTCCAACTACCAGGGCGGCCAGTCCTGCATCTCCGTACAGCGGGTCATCGCGGACGCCTCCGTGTACGACCGGCTGCTGCCCCGGATCGTCGCCGCCGTCGAGGCCCAGGTCACCGGTGACCCGAACGAGGACGCCACCGACGTCGGCCCGCTGGTCAGCGAGGACGCCGCCAAGCGCGTCGAGACGTGGGTGGACGAGGCCGTCGCCGCCGGAGCCTCCCTCCTCACCGGCGGCAAGCGCGACGGCGCCTCCTACGCGCCGACCGTCCTCACCGACGTGCCCTCCGACGTCACCCTCGCCTGCGAGGAGGTCTTCGGGCCCGTCCTCACCGTGCAGAAGGCCGACGGGGAGGCCGCCGCCCTCGCCGCCGCGAACGACTCCAAGTACGGCCTCCAGACGGGCGTGTTCACCCACGACCTGCAGGCCGCCTTCCGCGCCCACCGGGCGCTGGAGGTCGGCGGTGTGGTCATCGGCGACGTCCCCTCCTACCGCGCCGACCAGATGCCGTACGGCGGCGCCAAGCAGTCCGGGGTCGGCCGCGAGGGCGTGCGGTTCGCGATGGACGACTACACCTACGAGCGGGTCCTGATCCTCACGGGCCTCGCTCTCTGACACCACCCTCGGTCCGACGGCCGGAGCCCGCTGTGCGGGGGCTCCGGCCGTCGGCGTCGGACCGGCCGCGCCCGGGTCGGCGGGTCACCCGTCCGGCGCAGGCCGCCCGCCTTGACCGCACACACGGGCCCACCGGCCCGAACGCCCCGCACCGGCCCCTCGCGGAGGGTGAACGGCCGCGCGCGGGGTGGTGGCCGCGTCCGTTATCGGGTACATACGATCGGGTAGCACCCGTCGGTAACCACATGGCCCATGATCCCGATTCGCGGCGAGGTGAGCCTCATGTCCGCAGCACCCCCCAAACCCACCGTCACCGAACGTGAGGCACGGCAGGTGGCCGAGGCCGCCCGCCAGCAGGAGTGGCGCAAACCCAGCTTCGCCAAGGAGCTGTTCCTCGGCCGGTTCCGCGTCGACCTCATCCACCCCCACCCGATGCCCACCGGCGAGGCGACCCAGCGCGGCGAGGAGTTCCTCGCCAAACTGCGCGACTTCGTCGAGACCAAGGTCGACGGCGCCCTCATCGAACGCGAGGCCCGCATCCCGGACGACATCGTCGACGGGCTCAAGGAGCTCGGCGCCTTCGGCATGAAGATCGACACCAAGTACGGCGGTCTCGGTCTCGGTCAGGTCTACTACAACAAGGCCCTCGCCCTGGTCGGCTCGGCCTCCCCGGCGATCGGTGTGCTGCTGTCGGCCCACCAGTCGATCGGCGTACCGCAGCCGCTGAAGCTGTTCGGCAGCACCGAGCAGAAGGAACGCTTCCTTCCGCGCTGCGCCCGCACCGACATCAGCGCCTTCCTGCTGACCGAGCCCGACGTCGGCTCCGACCCGGCCCGCTTGGCCACCACCGCCGTGCCCGACGGGGACGACTACGTCCTCGACGGCGTGAAGCTGTGGACCACCAACGGCGTCGTCGCCGACCTGCTCGTCGTCATGGCCCGGGTCCCGAAGTCCGAGGGCCACAAGGGCGGCATCACCGCCTTCGTCGTCGAGACCAACTCGCCCGGCATCACCGTCGAGAACCGCAACGCCTTCATGGGCCTGCGCGGCATCGAGAACGGCGTCACCCGCTTCCACCAGGTCCGCGTCCCCGCCGCCCACCGCATCGGCCCCGAGGGCGCCGGCCTGAAGATCGCGCTGACCACGCTGAACACCGGCCGGCTCTCGCTGCCCGCGTCCTGCGTGGCCGCCGGCAAGTGGTGCCTGAAGATCGCCCGCGAGTGGTCGGCGGCCCGCGAGCAGTGGGGCAAGCCCATCGCCCACCACGAGGCCGTCGGCTCGAAGATCTCCTTCATCGCGGCCACCACCTTCGCGCTGGAGGCCGTCACCGACCTCGCCGCCCAGATGGCCGACGAGGACCGCAACGACATCCGGATCGAAGGCGCCCTCGCCAAGCTGTTCGCCTCCGAGATGGGCTGGCTCATCGCCGACGAACTCGTCCAGATCCGCGGTGGCCGCGGCTTCGAGACGGCCGACTCGCTCCGGGCGCGCGGCGAGCGCGGCGTCCCCGCCGAACAGGTCCTGCGCGACCTGCGCATCAACCGCATCTTCGAGGGCTCGACGGAGATCATGCACCTCCTCATCGCCCGCGAGGCCGTCGACGCCCACCTCTCCGTCGCCGGGGACCTCATCGACCCCGAAAAGTCCCTCCCGGACAAGGCGAAGGCGGGCGCGAACGCCGGTGTCTTCTACGCCAAGTGGCTGCCGAAGCTGATCGCCGGTCAGGGGCAACTGCCTTACACCTTCAGCGAGTTCAAGCAGGGTGTCGACCTCTCCGGGCATCTGCGGTACGTCGAGCGCACCGCCCGCAAGCTCGCCCGCTCCACCTTCTACGGCATGTCCCGCTGGCAGGGCCGCATGGAGAGCAAGCAGGGCTTCCTCGGCCGGATCGTCGACATCGGCGCCGAGCTGTTCGCCATGAGCGCCGCCTGCGTGCGTGCCGAGCACCTGCGGGCCCGCGGCGAGCACGGCCGCGAGGCCTACCAGCTCGCCGACGCGTTCTGCCGGCAGTCCCGGCTGCGCGTCGAGGAACTGTTCGGCCGCCTGTGGTCCAACACCGACGACCTGGACCGCAAGGTCGTCAAGGGCGTGATGTCCGGCACGTACGCGTGGCTGGAGGAGGGCATCGTCGACCCGTCCGACGACGGCGGCGTCTGGATCGCCGAAGCCACCCCGGGCGCGAGCACGCGTGCGAACGTCCACCGCCCGATCCGCTGACCGCCCCGTGAGGGGTCACCGCCCGCGGCGGCCCCTCACCATCCTGTTACCCACCCGATGGGGACACCCGGTCCTGCCCGCCGACCGCTGCGGCCACAATGGGGGGATGAGCGACAGTCCAGCCTCCCCCCTCGCCGACCCGCACCTCGTCTACGACCCCGTGGCGGGCGGCGGTCCCAAGGACGTGGTGATCCTCGGCTCCACCGGCTCGATCGGCACCCAGGCCATCGACCTCGTGCTGCGCAACCCCGGCCGGTTCCGGGTCACCGCGCTGTCCGCGAACGGCGGCCGGGTCGCGCTCCTCGCCGAGCAGGCGCACCGGCTCCAGGTCCGGACCGTCGCCGTCGCCCGCGAGGACGTCGTCCCGGCCCTGCGCGACGCTCTGCGCGACCGTTACGGCGCGGGGGAGCCGCTGCCCGAGATCCTCGCGGGACCGGACGCGGCCACCCAGGTCGCCGCCTCCGACTGCCACACCGTCCTCAACGGCATCACCGGCTCCATCGGCCTGGCCCCCACGCTCGCCGCGCTGGAGGCCGGCCGCACCCTCGCGCTCGCCAACAAGGAGTCGCTCATCGTCGGCGGCCCCCTGGTCAAGGCGCTCGCCAAGCCCGGGCAGATCATCCCGGTCGACTCCGAGCACGCCGCCCTCTTCCAGGCGCTGGCGTCCGGCTCGCGCGCGGACGTGCGCAAGCTCGTCGTGACCGCGTCCGGCGGCCCCTTCCGCGGCCGGACGAAGGCCGAGCTGGCGGACGTCACCGTCGACGACGCCCTCGCGCACCCCACCTGGGCGATGGGCCCGGTCATCACGATCAACTCCGCGACCCTCGTCAACAAGGGGCTCGAGGTCATCGAGGCGCACCTGCTCTACGACATTTCCTTCGACCGCATTGAGGTGGTCGTGCATCCCCAGTCGTATGTCCACTCGATGGTCGAGTTCACCGACGGTTCCACGATCGCCCAGGCGACGCCGCCCGACATGCGCGGCCCCATCGCCATCGGGCTGGGCTGGCCCGAGCGCGTCCCGGACGCCGCGCCCACCTTCGACTGGAGCAAGGCGTCGACGTGGGAGTTCTTCCCGCTCGACAACGAGGCGTTCCCCTCGGTGAACCTGGCGCGGCACGTGGGCGCACTCGCGGGCACGGCCCCGGCGGTGTTCAATGCCGCCAACGAGGAGTGCGTCGAGGCCTTCCGGGCCGGCGCACTGCCGTTCAACGGCATCATGGAGACCGTCACGCGGGTGGTGGAAGAGCACGGCACCCCGCGCTCGGGAACTTCGCTGACCGTCGCGGACGTCCTCGAAGCGGAGACCTGGGCCCGCGCACGCGCCCGGGAACTGGCGGCACACACGGCGGAGGCCCGTGCATGACGACCCTGATGTTCATCCTCGGCATAGTGCTGTTCGCGGTCGGGTTGCTGTTCTCGATCGCCTGGCACGAGCTGGGGCACCTGTCCACGGCCAAGCTGTTCGGCATCCGCGTGCCGCAGTACATGGTCGGCTTCGGCCCCACGATCTGGTCGCGGAACAAGGGCGAGACCGAGTACGGCGTCAAGGCGATCCCGTTCGGTGGCTACATCCGGATGATCGGCATGTTCCCGCCCGGCCCGGACGGCCGGCTGGAGGCCCGCTCCACCTCGCCGTGGCGCGGCATGATCGAGGACGCGCGCTCGGCGGCCTTCGAGGAGCTGAAGCCGGGCGACGAGAGCCGCCTGTTCTACACGCGCAAGCCGTGGAAGCGGGTCATCGTGATGTTCGCGGGCCCCTTCATGAACCTGGTCCTCGCGGTCGTCCTGTTCCTCACCGTGCTGATGGGCTTCGGCATCCAGCAGCAGACCACCACGGTCAGCTCGGTCTCCCCGTGCGTCATCGCGCAGACCGAGAACCGCGACACGTGCAAGGCGTCCGACCCCAGGTCTCCGGCCGCGGCCGCGGGCATGAAGGCCGGCGACAAGATCGTCGCCTTCGGCGGCGTACGCACCGAGGACTGGAACACCCTCTCCGACCTCATCCGTGACAGCGCCGGCAAGCAGGTGCCGATCGTCGTCGACCGGGACGGCCGGGAGGTCACCCTCGAAGCGAAGATCGCCACCAACCGGGTCGTCAAGAAGGACGCGAGCGGGGCCTACGTCGAGGGCGAGTACATCAAGGCCGGCTTCCTCGGCTTCAGCGCGGCCAACGGCGTCGTCAAGCAGGACCTCGGCGAGTCGGTGACCTGGATGTCGGACCGGGTCGGCGACGCCGTCGACTCTCTGGTGGCCCTGCCCTCCAAGGTCCCCGCCCTGTGGGACGCGGCCTTCGGCGACGGCCCCCGTGAGCCGGACTCCCCGATGGGCATCGTCGGCGCCGCCAGGGTCAGCGGGGAGATCGCCACGCTCGACATCCCGGCGTCCCAGCAGCTGGCCACGTTCGTCTTCCTGCTGGCCGGGTTCAACCTCTCCCTGTTCCTGTTCAACATGCTCCCGCTGCTGCCGCTCGACGGCGGTCACATCGCGGGCGCGCTGTGGGAGTCGCTGCGCCGGAACCTGGCGCGGGTGCTGCGCCGGCCGGACCCCGGCCCGTTCGACGTGGCCAAGCTCATGCCGGTGGCGTACGTGGTTGCCGGGGTCTTCGTCTGCTTCACCCTGCTGGTGCTCGTCGCGGACGTCGTCAACCCGGTCAGGATCTCCTAGCCCTACGGCGTTCCAGGCGGCCCGGGACCCCGCGTCCCGGGCCGTATTCCATCGAGTGGGTTTACGGGGCGTGAGGTGAGGGGCTGAGCGTCCGTGCCGTAATCTCGGACCCTGGGGCCCGCTGCTGACGGGACCGGACCTTGATCCACGACTTGGGGTTGCACAGCAGATGACTGCGATTTCTCTCGGCATGCCGTCCGTTCCGACCAAGCTCGCCGAGCGCCGCAAGAGCCGGCAGATCCAGGTCGGGTCCGTCGCGGTCGGCGGGGACGCCCCGGTGTCGGTGCAGTCGATGACGACGACGCGCACGTCCGACATCGGTGCGACTCTGCAGCAGATCGCGGAGCTGACGGCGTCGGGCTGCCAGATCGTGCGGGTGGCGTGCCCGACGCAGGACGACGCGGACGCGCTGGCGACGATCGCCCGCAAGTCGCAGATTCCGGTGATCGCGGACATCCATTTCCAGCCGAAGTACGTGTTCGCGGCGATCGAGGCCGGCTGTGCGGCGGTGCGGGTGAACCCGGGCAACATCAAGCAGTTCGACGACAAGGTCAAGGAGATCGCGCGGGCCGCGAAGGACCACGGCACGCCGATCCGGATCGGGGTCAACGCCGGGTCGCTGGACCGGCGGTTGCTGCAGAAGTACGGCAAGGCGACGCCGGAGGCGCTGGTGGAGTCGGCGCTGTGGGAGGCGTCCCTCTTCGAGGAGCACGACTTCAGGGACATCAAGATCTCGGTGAAGCACAACGACCCGGTGATCATGATCGAGGCGTACAAGCAGCTCGCCGCCCAGTGCGACTACCCGCTGCACCTCGGCGTGACCGAGGCCGGCCCGGCGTTCCAGGGCACCATCAAGTCGGCCGTCGCCTTCGGCGCGCTCCTCTCCCAGGGCATCGGCGACACCATCCGCGTCTCCCTGTCGGCCCCGCCGGCCGAGGAGGTCAAGGTCGGCATCCAGATCCTGGAGTCCCTGAACCTCAAGCAGCGCGGCCTGGAGATCGTCTCCTGCCCGTCCTGCGGCCGCGCCCAGGTCGACGTCTACAAGCTGGCCGAGGAGGTCACCGCGGGTCTGGACGGCATGGAGGTGCCGCTGCGCGTCGCCGTCATGGGGTGTGTCGTCAACGGCCCCGGCGAGGCCCGCGAGGCCGACCTCGGCGTCGCCTCCGGCAACGGCAAGGGCCAGATCTTCGTCAAGGGCGAGGTCATCAAGACCGTCCCCGAGTCCAAGATCGTCGAGACTCTCATCGAGGAGGCCATGAAGCTGGCCGAGCAGATGGAGGCCGACGGCGTGGCGAGCGGCGAGCCCTCCGTCGCGGTCGCGGGCTGACCCGCCCGCGCCGGCACCGCCCCCGGCCGGGCCGGGACCACCGGTCACGACCGAGGGGCGGCACGGCACAGCTTCCGCAGGTACAGTGCGGGGACCAGCAGAACCCCAGCGTGAGGCCCCGCACGTGTTGACCCAGACCACCTCACGGGTGCTCGAACCGAGTGACCTGGACGCCGCGCTCGCCGTCCTCGACCGCGAGCCGGTCACCAACGCCTTCGTGACGTCTCGCGTCCAGGTGGCGGGCCTCGACCCCTGGCGCCTCGGCGGAGAGATGTGGGGCTGGTACGACGACGGCATGCTGACGTCCCTGTGCTACGCGGGCGCCAACCTCGTCCCGATCTGCGCCACCCCGCGTGCCGTGCGCGCCTTCGCGGACCGTGCCCGCCGGGCGGGCCGCCGCTGCTCCTCCATCGTCGGGCCCGCCGAGCCCACCGCGCAGCTGTGGCGGCTGCTGGAGCCCACCTGGGGCCCGGCCCGCGAGGTCCGCGCCCACCAGCCGCTCATGGTCACCGACCAGATGCCGGCCGACATCGCCCCGGACCCGTACGTCCGCCGCATCCGCAAGGACGAGATGGAGACGATCCTCCCGGCGTGCGTGGCCATGTTCACCGAGGAGGTCGGCGTCTCGCCGCTCGCCGGCGACGGCGGCCTCCTCTACCAGGCCAGGGTCGCCGAACTCGTCGGATCCGGCCGCTCCTTCGCCCGCCTCGACCAGAACGGCAAGGTCGTCTTCAAGGCCGAGATCGGCGCCGCGACCGACCACGCCTGCCAGATCCAGGGCGTCTGGGTGGCCCCCGAGTACCGCGGCCGGGGGCTCGCGGCGCCCGGCATGGCCGCGGTCCTGCGCTACGCCCTCGCCGACGTGGCCCCGGTCGCCAGCCTGTACGTCAACGACTTCAACACCGCGGCCAGAAGGACCTACCACCGGGTCGGCTTCCAGGAGGTCGGCGCCTTCATGAGCGTCCTGTTCTGACCGACGCGCCCCCGGGCGCGGCAGGGGCGGCCCAGGGGCCGTGCCAGGACCCCGGCACGCCCATTGCTTGTAGGCTCCCCACCATGCGCCTTCCCGGTCACGCACACCGCTGCCACCCCGACGACATCGTGATCGGCCCGCTCGACCTCCCGGCCCGGGTCGACGAGGCCCTCGCCGTCCAGGCGGTGGCGTTCGGACTCGGACCCGACGAAGTCGCCGTCCGCCGCCAGATCGTCCTGCGGCACATGACCTACCCCGGCGCCCGCGCCCTCGGCGCCACCTCGGGCGACCGCCTCGCCGGCTTCGTCTACGGCATGCCCAACAGCCGCAGCCACTGGTGGTCCACCGTGGTGGAGCCGTATCTGCGCGCCCGGGGCCTCGACGACTGGCTCGACGACTCCTTCGTCATCACCGAGCTGCACGTCCACCCCGCCTACCAGAACCGCGGTGTGGGCCGCGCCCTGATCACCACCATCACGGACAGCGCCACCGAGCCGCGCTCGATCCTCTCCGCGATCGACATGGACAGCCCGGCCCGCGGCCTCTACCACTCCCTCGGCTACCAGGACCTCGCCCGCCAGGTCCTCTTCCCCAGCGCCCCGAAGCCGTACGCCGTGATGGGCGCCCCGCTGCCGCTGCGCCGTTAACCGATTTCCACCGTCCCGTCCCGCCCGGCTAACCTCCTGCCATCAACCACATCCGGCAGGAGTACGAGAACCATGGCGAAAGCACCGGTCCAGCGCATGTCCCAGTTGATGGCGAAGACGCTGCGCGACGACCCGGCGGACGCCGAGGTCCTCAGCCACAAGCTGCTGGTCCGCGCCGGTTACGTCCGTCGCACGGCGGCCGGCATCTGGTCCTGGCTGCCCCTCGGCAGGCGGGTCCTGGCCAATGTGGAGCGCGTCGTCCGCGAGGAGATGGACGCCATCGGCGCCCAGGAGGTGCTGCTGCCCGCCCTGCTGCCGCGTGAGCCCTACGACGCGACGGGCCGCTGGGACGAGTACGGCCAGGAGCTGTTCCGCCTCAAGGACCGCAAGGGCGGCGACTACCTGCTCGGCCCGACCCACGAGGAGATCTTCACCCTGCTGGTGAAGGACCAGGCGTCCTCCTACAAGGACCTGCCGGTCATCCTCTACCAGATCCAGCACAAGTACCGCGACGAGGCCCGTCCCCGGGCCGGCATCCTGCGCGGCCGCGAGTTCCTGATGAAGGACTCCTACTCCTTCGACACCGACGACGAGGGCCTCGCGAAGTCCTACGCCCTGCACCGCCAGGCATACCAGCGCGTCTTCGAGCGCCTGGGCCTGGACTACCGCATCTGCGCGGCGACCGCGGGCGCGATGGGCGGCTCGAAGTCGGAGGAGTTCCTGGCCCCCGCCGAGGCCGGCGAGGACACCTTCGCGGACTGCCCGAACTGCGACTTCGCGGCGAACACCGAGGCGATCACCTACGAGCTGAAGCCGGTCGAGGCCGCGGACGCGCCCGCGCTCGAGGAGATCCCCACCCCGGACACCCCCACGATCGAGACCCTCGCCGCCCACCTCGGCGTCCCGGCCTCGGCCACCCTGAAGAACCTGCTGGTCAAGGTCGACGGCGAGATCGTCGCCGTCGGTGTGCCCGGCGACCGCGAGGTCGACATGGGCAAGGTCGAGGCCCACTTCGCCCCGGCCGTCGTCGAGATGGTCACCGAGGCGGACTTCGCCGAGCACCCCGACCTGGTGCGCGGCTACGTCGGCCCGCAGAGCCTGGGCGAGAAGGTGACCTACCTCGCCGACCCGCGTGTGGCCCCCGGCACCTCCTGGATCACCGGCGCCAACAAGGAGGGCACGCACGCGAAGAACGTCGTCGCGGGCCGTGACTTCGAGGTCGACACCTACGTCGACGTCGTGGTCGTGCAGGAGGGCGACCCCTGCCCCAAGTGCGGCACCGGCCTGAAGCTCGACCGCGCCATCGAGATCGGGCACATCTTCCAGCTCGGCCGCAAGTACGCGGACGCCCTCAAGCTCGACGTCCTCGGCCAGAACGGCAAGCCGGTCCGCGTCACGATGGGCTCCTACGGCATCGGCGTCTCCCGTGCGGTCGCCGCGCTCGCCGAGCAGACCGCCGACGACAAGGGACTGTGCTGGCCCGCCGAGGTCGCCCCGGCCGACGTGCACGTGGTCGCCGCCGGCAAGGCGCTGCAGACCGAGCTGGCCCTCGACGTGTCCGAGAAGCTGTCCGCGGCCGGGCTGCGGGTGCTGTGCGACGACCGCGCCGGCGTCTCGCCGGGCGTCAAGTTCACGGACTCGGAGCTGATCGGCGTCCCGCAGATCCTGGTGGCCGGGCGCCGCGCGGCCGAGGGCGTCGTCGAGCTGAAGGACCGCAGGACCGGTGAGCGCGAGGAGCTGACGGTGGACGAGGCGATCGCCCGCCTGACCGCCTGACCGGCCCACCCCTTCGACGCCCGGCCGTCCCTCCGAAAGAGGGGCGGCCGTCGGCCGTCCCTGGTCCGGCGTGGCTCAGCCTGCCTCGGCCGCGTGGACACAGGACACCAGTTCGTGGGGGAGCTCCACGCCCATGCCGCAGAAGCAGCACAGCGGGCCGCCCCAGGAGGCGGGAGCCCCCAGGTCGATCATAAGGATGTCCGCCACTTCTCTGAGCACGTCACCCGCCGGCGCGCTGCGGGCCACCATGATGCTGACCTCGTCGGGGTCCCAGACCGCGATGCTCGCCAGACCGTCCGTCACGGCAATGCGAACGCACACAACTGCCTCCCCAGGCATGCCTACGGCACGAGCGTTCCGCTCCGGGAGGTCAGCGGCTGACTGATGGTACCGATGTGTGTGGGGTTCGTGAGGACTTTCGTCATATTCTCCCGGCGCGCGCCCGGCATCCGTTATGGCCGGGGGAGGCCGGCGACCCGCTCCGCGCGCCGCTCGCACGGCACTGACCTCACACGATGCGGCTGACCTGGAGCATCGCCTCGGCGTCCTTCAGCAGCGCGCGCTGCCGTGACTCCGGCAATTGCCGGTACAGCTTGAGGAGCCGGGCCTCGCGCTCGTCGCCGCTGGGACCCGGCACCGGCCGGCCCACCGCTTCGAAGAACTCCCGCGGTGTGGTGCGCACACCCCAGCGCCGGAACGCGTCGACCATGGCCCGCAGCTTCTCCGGGTCGATGCGCGAGGTGCCGCGCGTGCGGTTCATCCAGGCGTTGAGCGTCGGGTACGAGATGCCGGACTCCGCCGCCAGGTCCTTCTGGGTCCGGTCCGGCACCTGGGCCAGCAGGCGTTCGAGCAGGGCCGCCAGATCCTCGTCCCGGTGCTGGGCGTGCCGGGCGGCTTCGGGATCTGCCGGGTGCTCACTCCTCTGGTTCGTCACGCTCAGAGGATCGGCCATCAATATCTACAAGCGCAAGTAGATCGCAGATCAGCGAAGGCACTTCGGGAGCACGCCGGAGCGTTCCGGGGGAGCCGGTGCTCCTGTGCGCCCCGTCCGCGCCCTCAAGTCTCACGCTCCGTAAGCTTCTTGACACGATATGCATCTACATGAAGACTGTAGACGCCCTGGGAGGGGATCGCGGGTTTCCGCCGTGACCTGCGCGCGTCCGTCCAAGGAATCTACATCTACATGCGTATTGCAGAGGAGAAGCTGTCGTGTCCCAGCCGGACAACGTCACCACCGCCCCGGCCGGCCCGGAGCCCGAACTGGTCGCCCGGGCCCGCGCCGGTGACCGGGAGGCGTTCGCCGCCCTGTATTTCGAGCACTACCGCGCCGTCTACGCGTTCCTCCTGGTTCGCACCCGCAACAGACATCTCGCCGAGGACCTCACCCAGGAGGTGTTCGTCCGCGCCCTGCGCCGCATCGGCACCTTCCACTGGCAGGGCACCGCCTTCGCCGGATGGCTCACCACGATCGCCAAGAACCTCTGGCTCGACGAACTCGGGCGCGGACGCACGCGATGGGAGACCCCCGTCGCCGAGTTCGACGACCCCCGGGACACACAGCGAGGCACCGAGGCGCTCGTCCTGCGCGCACTGGACGCCGTCGAGGCCCAGGAGACCGTCCACACCGCCCTGCACCGGCTCAACCCGCACCAACGGCATTGCCTGGAGCTGCGCTTCCTGGACGAACTGAGCGCGCAGGAGACCGCGGTGGCCATGGGACGCAGCGTCGGCGCGGTCAAGACGCTCACCTACCGGGCGCTGCGGAAACTGCGCTGGACGACCGAGGCGGTGTCCGCGTGAACGGCGACCTCCCCCAGGCCGGCGGGGCGATCCGCGCGGTCCCGCGGTCCGTGGACCCCGAACCCGCCGCCGTCGGCCCCGCCGGCCGGCCGGCCGCCCCCGGCCGTTCCCTGGGCACCGTGCTGCACCGCACCGCGGACGGAGGCTGGTCCCGGCGGCCGCGCCCGCTCACCGACCTGGAGCGCAAGGCCCTCGCCTGGGACGCCTCCTGCGCCCGCGCGCGCTCCGTCGCCCGCGCGGTCGAACGCCACCTCGCCGGGCACGCGGGCCCCTCCGACGTGCGCGTGGACGGCGACCGGGTACGGGTCGTGCTGCGCGTGGACGGCGCCGAGTGCTGGCGCCGCTGGCGCGCCTACTTCCACATCACCGTCGTGGGGGAGGGGAGCCGCCCCCACACCCTGGTCGGCGAGGGCGAGCGCGACGGCGTCCGCGTCACCGTGGTGGCCCACGGCGCCGCGACCGGACGGCGGGGGCGCCGCCCCTTCCGTGTCGGCGACGCCACCTACGACCTCGCGTCACCGCTGCGCGACGCCCACGGCGACGTGTGGTACTTCCAGGGCTGCCGGCGGCCCGACGGGATGCCGCTGCTGTCCCTGGACGGGCGCCCCGAACGGTGCTCTCTGGCCAATGTGGCGGCCCATCTGGGCCCCCTGTCCCCGGTGTGCGACGCCCGCCGCGCCGGGGACCGCACGTCCCCGCCCGAGCCGGCCGGATGACCCCGGCGGTACCTGACGGCGGATCACGCATCTGGGAACTGCGCGCGGCCTGCCGGGAGTGGGACGCCGATCTGTGGTTCACCCGTCGCACGTGGCCCCTCGCGGTCGCGATCTGCGCGCTCTGCCCCGTGCTCGAACCGTGCCGGGACGCCGTACTGCGACGGGAGCGGGGACTGCCCCGATGCCGTCGGCAGGGCGTCGTCGCGGGCCTGACCGGCCCCCAGCGGCACGCGCTGGAACAAACGGGGCACTCCCCGGCGGCCCTGCCCGCGCCGCCGAGCAGGCGACCGGTCGCGCCGGACTCCCCGCCCGGACCCGTACGACCCGCGCCGGTGCGCCGCGCCGAGAGCGGGGCGCCGGCTGCGCCGCCCGTGCCGGCGCCGCCCACTCCGCCCACCCCGCCCACTCGGCCCGCGGCGGCACCGCCCGGCCCGGCCGCGCCACCCACCCCGCCCGCGCCGGAGGTGAGGACCCCGCCCGACCCCGACCCGCCTCCGGCCGGGCCCCCGCGCTCCGGCGCCGACGAGGCGGACCCGTCCCCGCCCGACCGGCGGACGGCCGAGCGGGGCGACACGCCCTCGCGCATACGCCCCGCGCCCTGTGGCACGCGCGCCGCCTACCAGCGGCATCTGCGACGCGGCGAACCCGTCGACGCGGCGTGCCGGGCCGCCAACACCTACGAGGCCGGCCGCTACCGCCGTACCGGCTCCACCCGCGCCCGCCTCCCGCGCCCGCCCGCATGACCCCGCACCACGGCCCGTTCGCCGGCCGCCCCGTCCGTGTGCCGCGCCGGAGGGTCCGGCGGTCCGGTCCGAAGCCGTTCGTCCACCGTCACGGAGTACCTCATGCCCACGTCCCCCACGTCCCCGCCGTCCGACGAGCCCGCGGCCGGCGAACCCCGGCCTCCGGGGCGCCTGCGCCGGGCGGCCACCGCACTGTGGCGGGGGCTCCGGCCGGCCGGCCCGCCCCGGCGGACGTGCGAGCGGGAGCTGGACCAGTGCCGGCAGGAGCGCGACCGCTGGCAGCGCTACGCCGACTCCTACGAGCGGGACCTGACCCGCGTACGGCTCGAACGCGCCCAGCTGCTGGCCTGGCTCGCCGCACTGCACCCGGCGAGCGCCGTCCTCACCCGGGGCGCCGACGGCATCCACCAGCTCGGCATCGAGGCGGGCGGCCGGCAGCTCTCCTGGCCCCTGCACCCGGCCGACCTGCCGCAGTTCGCGCACATCCCCTACGCCCCGCACACCGTGGGACCGTACGGCCGCGCCATCGGGGACCAGGCGGCCCACCTGCGGCGGCACACCCGGCTGCTGGCCATGGAGGGCATGCTGTTCGCGACGGCCCCCGATGACCGCTGAGCACCCCGCCCGACTCCGGCCGGCAGGCTCGGGAGGCACGTCGGCCGGACCCACCGCGCCCCCCTGCGAGAGCTCCCCGCAGGGGGGCGCGGCTCGCGGCCTACAGCCAGCTCGCGAACTCCAGGAGCAGCTCGGCATCTTGCGGCCGCCCGACCCGCAGCGCCCGTACACCCGACTCCACGGCGCGGAACAGCGTCCACCCGCGCAGCCGTTCCTGGTCGACCTCCAGGGACTCCGCGAGGCGCTTGACCCTGCGGCGCGTCGTCGAGGCCCCCGAGGCAGAGGCGACCAGATCCTCCACCCGGTCCCGCACCAGCCGCGCCAGATCGAACGCGCACTCACCGACCACCGGGTCCGGCCCCACCGCCAGCCACGGCATCCGCTCCCCGGCGAGCACCTTGCTCTGCCGGAACGTCCCGTGCAGCAACTGCCGCTCCACAGGCGCCGCCAGCAGCTCGTCCCGGGCCGCGAGCGCGGCGTCGACCAGCACCGCCACATCCGTCCGCTCCGACGCGGTCGCCCGCATCGCCTCCGCCTGCCGGCCCGTGCGCTCCTCGACCGTCTCGAAGGGGTGCCCGTCCGGGGGCGCCACCCACAGCCGGCGCAGCGTCCCCGCCGCCTCCAGCAGAGCCCTCGCCTCCGGCAGCGACCGCACCGACCGGTCCGGGCGCAGCCGCTCCAGCAGCAGCACACCCTCGGTCACGAACGGCTCGATCAGCTGGACGGCACCGGTGCCGCCCCAGTGCGCGAGCGCGGCCCGCTCGCTCTCCGGACGGGCACGGGGCGGGGCCAGCTTCAGCACCGCCGGGGTGCCGTCGGCTCGCCGGACCAGCACCACCAGGCTGCTGCGGCCGCCCGGCAGCTGCACCCGCTCCACGGTCAACTCGCGCAGCTCGACGGCGCGCCGGGTCGCCCGCGGCAGCTCCTCCAGCCAGGCGTCGCCGTCCGGCGCCGTCTCACCGAGCGCCCTGACCAGACGCTGCGGCGGTTCGAAAGCCATGCGCGAGTCGTCCCTTCCGTCCTGCCCGTCGGTGTCCTGCGGCCCGCGTCACGCGGTGGGCGCCGCCTGCGCGGACGACGTGTCCGCCCGCTCGGCGAGCCCAGGGAAGGCTACGCTCCCGCCCCGCCAGCGCACCGCCCGGACCGCCGCCTCCCGCAACGCCTCGGCGGCCGTGCCGCGCAGTTCGCCCCGGGCCGCCCGCACCAGGTCCGCGTACACGCCGGCCACCCGGCTCTCCAGTTCGGCGGCGAACAGCACCGCCGTGGCCTGGTCCGCCACCGGGAACGGCAGCGCGTACCCGGCGCTCGCGGCGACCGGATCGGCGCCCAGGTCGCGCACCGCGCGCGCCAGCGCGTCCCGCCGCGCCCGGTGGGCCTCGTACGCGGCGCGGGCGTCGGAGCGCCGCTCCTCGCCGATCCGCCCGCCGACCACGCCGTACCCGTAGACGGCCGCGTGCTCGGCGGCCAGCGCCGCCTGAAGCGCCCTCACCGTCGCCTTGTCCGCCTCGCTCACCTGGCACCCTCCGTCAGCAGGAACGCGTGCGTGGCCCCGGCCGCCGCCACCGAGGCGAGCAGCCGTGCCAGTTCACCGGGCATGTCGAGAAGGGTCTTGGCCCGCTGGTCCGCGAGCGTCCGTTCGGCGGCGGCGAGTTCGGCCAGCGCGTCCCGCTCGTCCGAGGGCACCGCCGGGACCGAGGCCGAGGCGGACGGCGACGGGGAGGTGGACGCCGGGGGCGACGCCGACGACCCGGACGCGCCCCCGCCGAACGCCTCCACATGCCGTACGGCCTCCGCCCGCAAGGGGGTCACCAGCCGCTCCAGCGCCGGATGGGCGGCGAGGACGGCGTCGTACCGCCCGATCAGGCCCTCGCTGTCCCGGGCCGCACGCGCGCGTGCCCGCTCGGCGAGCGACGGACTGCCGCCCGTACCGCCGTCCGGGTCATCGGACGCCGAGGAGCAGCCCGCGAGCAGCGCGGCTCCCGCGGCCGAGGCGAGCAGGGTTCTTCTGCGCGGTCCCGGGAGGACGCGCGGGGGCGGGGGGTACGGCACGGCGACTTCCTCGGGGAGTACGTACGAAAGCACTTGCGAAGGCGGCCGCCCGGTCAGCGGGCCGCGGGCCCGTGATCACCGTACCCGCGCGGCGCGGCGGTGCCACTCATCGGCACCGGTCACCCGCAGGTGGACGGCAACACACCCTGCGACCGGATACCCTTTGACCTGACACGCGCCCCATCCCACAACAGCACACGCGGCCGAGGAGTCACCCGGATGAGCACCACCCAGAGCGAGAGGCTGCGAGCACTCCTGGAACCCCTCGTCAGCTCCCAGGGACTGGACCTCGAAGAGATCGAAGTGGACTCGGTCGGGCGCAAGCGTGTGCTGCGCGTCGTCGTCGACTCCGACACCGGGGCCGATCTGGATCAGATCGCCGATGTGAGCCGCGTGCTCTCGGCGAAGCTGGACGAGACGGACGCGATGGGCGAGGGCGAGTACACCCTCGAGGTCGGCACCCCGGGCGCGGAACGCCTCCTCAAGGAGCACCGCCACTACGTGCGTGCCGTCGACCGCCTGGTGAGGTTCCAGCTCGCCGAGGGCGGCGAACTGGTGGCCCGCATCCTCAAGGTCGACGACGACGGTCTCGACGTCGAGGTGCCCGGGGTCAAGGGCCGCAAGGCCACCAGCCGCAGACTCGCGTTCCCGGAGATCGAGAAGGCGCGCGTGCAGGTCGAGTTCAACCGCAAGGACAAGAAGGAAGAGGAGGCGTAGCCGTGGACATCGACATGAGTGCCCTGCGGGGCTTGGTTCGGGAGAAGGAGATCTCCTTCGACCTGCTGGTC
Organism: Streptomyces sp. NPDC056628; assembly: GCF_042792555.1. Lineage (NCBI taxonomy): Bacteria > Bacillati > Actinomycetota > Actinomycetes > Kitasatosporales > Streptomycetaceae > Streptomyces > Streptomyces sp. NPDC056628. The sequence continues at coordinate 73,079 of NZ_JBHTWG010000018.1, read as the reverse complement.
GAGGCGATCGAGTCGGCCCTCCTCATCGCCTACCACCGCACCGAGGGAAGCCGCCGACACGCGCGCGTGGAGCTCAACCGGGAGACCGGGCATGTGACCGTGTGGGCGAAGGAGGACCCCGAGGACCTCGAGGAGGGCCAGGAGGCCCGCGAGTTCGACGACACCCCGTCCGGGTTCGGCCGTATCGCCGCCACCACCGCCAAGCAGGTCATCCTGCAGCGGCTGCGCGACGCCGAGGACGACGCGACGCTCGGCGAGTACGCCGGCCGCGAGGGCGACATCGTCACCGGTGTGGTCCAGCAGGGCCGCGACCCGAAGAACGTGCTCGTGGACATCGGCAAGCTGGAGGCCATCCTGCCGGTGCAGGAGCAGGTCCCCGGCGAGACCTACCCGCACGGCCTGCGGCTGCGGTCGTACGTCGTGCGCGTCGCCAAGGGTGTGCGCGGGCCCTCCGTGACCCTGTCGCGCACCCACCCGAACCTGGTGAAGAAGCTCTTCGCGCTGGAGGTGCCGGAGATCGCCGACGGATCCGTCGAGATCGCCGCCATCGCGCGTGAGGCCGGTCACCGTACCAAGATCGCCGTACGCTCCACCCGCAGCGGCCTGAACGCCAAGGGCGCCTGCATCGGCCCCATGGGCGGCCGGGTGCGCAATGTCATGGGCGAGCTCAATGGTGAGAAGATCGACATCGTCGACTGGTCGGACGACCCGGCCGAGATGGTGGCGCACGCGCTCTCCCCGGCCCGCGTCTCCAAGGTGGAGGTCGTGGACATGGCGGCCCGGTCCGCCCGGGTGACCGTGCCGGACTACCAGCTGTCGCTGGCGATCGGCAAGGAAGGGCAGAACGCCCGGCTCGCGGCCCGGCTCACCGGCTGGCGCATCGACATCCGGCCGGACACCGACCAGGCCGGGGAATAGATCCGGACCTCGGGTCGCTCAGATTACGTCAGGTTATCGCCTGGCAACTGTTCGAATCCTGCCCCGAAGGGGTGGGGTCCGTACGGGGAGGTAGACTTAACTGTGTCTGGCCGGACACGCGTCCGCGCATGCCCTGAGCGCACCTGTGTGGGGTGCCGGGAGCGAGCGGCCAAGGCTGATCTGCTGCGGATCGTGGCGATCGAGGGCGAGTGCGTCCCCGATCCTCGCGGTACGCTGCCCGGCCGGGGTGCGTATGTGCACCCCGCCCTGGTCTGTCTCGACCAGGCGGTACGTCGCCGGGCGTTCACGAGGGCGTTGCGCGCCCCGGGGACGCTCGACACAAAGGCGTTGCGCCGATACGTCGAGCAGGCAACACCGTAAGAAGCGTCGCGCGGAACCCCCGTGCGGCCCTGGTACCTCGCGAGTCGGAAGTAGGTCGAGATTGCGATGAGCACTCGATGAGTACGCGATGAGTACGCCCATGAAGTAGCGACGGTCCGGACGCAACCCGGACCTAAAAGGAGCGAAGTGGCTAAGGTCCGGGTATACGAACTCGCCAAGGAGTTCGGTGTGGAGAGCAAGGTCGTCATGGCCAAGCTCCAGGAACTCGGTGAATTCGTCCGTTCGGCGTCTTCGACCATCGAAGCGCCCGTCGTCCGCAAACTGACGGACGCCCTCCAGCAGGGCAACGGCGGCGGCAAGTCCGCCTCCGCACGCAAGGCTGCCCCGGCGAAGCCGGCAGCCCCCTCTCCGGCGCAGGGAGCCCGTCCGGCTCCGCCGCGCCCTCCGGCTCCCAAGCCGGCGGCCGAGAAGCCCGCGGCACCCGCCGCGCCGGCCTCTTCCGGCTCCCGTCCCACTCCGGGCCCGAAGCCCGCGCCGCGGCCCGCCCCGGCGTCCCCGGCTCCGACCACGCCCGAGTTCACGGCGCCCCCGTCGGCGCCCGCCGCTCCGGCGGCCTCGCAGGGCCAGGGCTCCGGCACGCGTCCGGGCGCCCCGCGTCCGGGTGGCCAGGCTCCGCGTCCGGGTGCTCCGCGTCCGGGCGGCCAGCAGGGCGGCCAGGGCCGCGGTGAGCGTCCCGGCGCCCCGCGCCAGGGTGGCCAGGCGCCGCGTCCCGGCGCCCGTCCGGCCGGTCCCCGTCCGGGCAACAACCCCTTCACCTCCGGCGGCTCCACCGGCATGGCGCGCCCCCAGGCGCCCCGTCCCGGCGGTGCCCCGCGTCCGGGTGGCCCCGGTGCCCCCGGCGGTGCCCCGCGTCCGCAGGGCCAGGGTCAGGGCGGTCCCCGTCCCCAGGGCGCGGCGGGCGGTCCCCGTCCGCAGGCTCCGGGCGGTCCGCGTCCCACGCCGGGCGGCATGCCTCGTCCGCAGGGCGGCGGCCCCCGTCCCGGTGGCCCGCGTCCCAACCCGGGCATGATGCCGCAGCGTCCCGCGGCCGGCCCGCGTCCCGGCGGCGGCCCCGCCGGCCGTGGTCCCGGTGGCGGCGGTCGTCCCGGTGGCGCCGGCGGCGGTCGTCCGGGTGGCGGCGGCTTCGCCGGCCGTCCGGGTGGCGGTGGCGGCGGCTTCGCCGGTCGTCCCGGTGGTCCCGGTGGCGGTGGCGGCGGTTTCGCCGGTCGTCCCGGTGGTCCCGGTGGTGGCGGTGGCCGTCCCGGCTTCGGTGGCCGTCCCGGCGGTCCCGGTGGCCGCGGTGGCACGCAGGGTGCCTTCGGCCGTCCCGGTGGTCCCGCGCGTCGTGGCCGCAAGTCGAAGCGGCAGAGGCGCCAGGAGTACGAGGCCATGCAGGCCCCGTCGGTCGGCGGTGTGATGCTGCCTCGCGGCAACGGCGAAGCCATTCGCCTGTCGCGCGGTGCGTCGCTCACCGACTTCGCGGAGAAGATCAACGCCAACCCGGCGTCGCTCGTCGCGGTCATGATGAACCTCGGCGAGATGGTCACCGCGACCCAGTCCGTCTCCGACGAGACGCTGGAGCTCCTGGCCGGCGAGATGAACTACACGGTTCAGATCGTCAGCCCCGAGGAGGAGGACCGCGAGCTTCTCGAGTCCTTCGACATCGAGTTCGGCGAGGACGAGGGCGACGAGGAGGACCTGGTGGTCCGCCCGCCGGTCGTCACCGTCATGGGTCACGTCGACCACGGCAAGACCCGACTGCTCGACGCCATCCGCAAGACGAACGTCATCGCGGGCGAGGCCGGCGGCATCACCCAGCACATCGGTGCCTACCAGGTCGCGACCGAGGTCAACGACGAAGAGCGCAAGATCACCTTCATCGACACCCCGGGTCACGAGGCGTTCACCGCCATGCGTGCCCGTGGTGCGAAGTCGACCGACATCGCGATCCTGGTCGTCGCGGCCAACGACGGCGTCATGCCGCAGACGGTCGAGGCGCTCAACCACGCCAAGGCGGCCGAGGTCCCGATCGTCGTCGCGGTCAACAAGATCGACGTCGAGGGCGCCGACCCGACCAAGGTGCGCGGTCAGCTCACCGAGTACGGGCTGGTGGCCGAGGAGTACGGCGGCGACACGATGTTCGTCGACATCTCCGCCAAGCAGGGTCTGCACATCGACTCCCTGCTGGAGGCCGTGATCCTCACCGCCGACGCCTCGCTCGACCTGCGGGCCAACCCGAACCAGGACGCGCAGGGCATCTCGATCGAGTCCCGTCTCGACCGCGGCCGCGGTGCCGTGGCGACGGTCCTCGTCCAGCGCGGCACGCTGCGGGTCGGCGACACGATGGTCGTGGGCGACGCCTACGGCCGGGTGCGCGCCATGCTCGACGACAACGGCAACAACGTCGCCGAGGCCGGTCCCTCGACGCCGGTGCAGGTCCTCGGCCTCACCAACGTCCCGGGCGCCGGTGACAACTTCCTCGTGGTCGAGGAGGACCGTACGGCCCGCCAGATCGCGGAGAAGCGCGCAGCCCGCGAGCGCAACGCCGCGTTCGCCAAGCGCACGCGCCGCGTGTCGCTGGAGGACCTGGACAAGGTGCTCAAGGCCGGCGAGATCCAGCAGCTGAACCTGATCATCAAGGGTGACGCGTCTGGTTCCGTCGAGGCCCTCGAGTCGTCCCTGCTCCAGCTGGACGTCGGCGAAGAGGTCGACATCCGCGTCCTGCACCGCGGCGTCGGTGCGGTCACGGAGTCCGACATCGACCTGGCCATGGGCTCCGACGCCATCGTCATCGGCTTCAACGTCCGGGCAGCCGGCCGTGCGCAGCAGATGGCGGAGCGCGAGGGCGTGGACGTCCGGTACTACTCGGTCATCTACCAGGCGATCGAGGAGATCGAGGCGGCCCTCAAGGGCATGCTCAAGCCGGAGTACGAGGAGGTCGAGCTCGGTACGGCGGAGATCCGCGAGGTCTTCAAGTCGTCCAAGCTGGGCAACATCGCCGGTGTCCTCGTCCGCTCGGGCGAGGTCAGGCGCAACACCAAGGCGCGCCTGGTCCGCGACGGCAAGGTCATCGCGGAGAACCTCAACATCGAGGGTCTGCGTCGCTTCAAGGACGACGTCACCGAGATCCGCGAAGGCTACGAGGGCGGTATCAACCTCGGCAACTTCAACGACATCAAGGTCGACGACGTCATCGCGACGTACGAGATGCGCGAGAAGCCGCGCGTCTGATCCCAGCACGCGATCGGGGCCGGTCGGCGCGAGTTCCCGGAAGGGAAACTCCGTCGATCGGCCCCGGCCGTTGCGTGTACGGTTCCCGTATCGGCGCCGAGCCTGGCGCCCGTACCCCGAACCGGCGGGACATCCGGACACACATGTATGTGGGGACTCTGTCCTTCGACCTGCTCCTCGGCGACGTCCACTCGCTCAAGGAGAAACGCTCCCTCGTCCGTCCCATCGTGGCCGAGCTCCAGCGCAAGTACGCGGCGAGCGTGGCCGAGACGGACCACCAGGAACTCCATCGCCGGGCGGAGATCGGCCTCGCGGTGGTCTCCGGGGACATGGGACACCTCACCGGCGTACTGGACCGCTGCGAGCGGCTGGTCGCCGGACGCCCCGAGGTGGAACTGCTCTCGGTTCGACGCAGGCTCCACAGCGACGAAGACTGAAGCAAGACGTAAGCACTTAAGGAGACGGACCAGTGGCCGACAACGCGCGTGCCAAGAGGCTGGCGGACCTCATCCGAGAGGTGGTGGCCCAGAAGCTGCAGCGCGGGATCAAGGACCCGCGGCTCGGCTCGCACGTCACCATCACGGACACCCGCGTCACGGGGGACCTGCGGGAGGCGACCGTCTTCTACACGGTGTACGGCGACGACGAGGAGCGGGCGGCCGCGGCGGCCGGTCTGGAGAGCGCCAAGGGCGTCCTGCGGTCCGAGGTCGGCCGGGCCGCCGGGGTGAAGTTCACCCCGACCCTCACCTTCGTCGCCGACGCCCTGCCGGACACCGCCAAGACCATCGAGGACCTCCTCGACAAGGCGCGCCAGTCCGACGAGAAGGTCCGCGAGGCGTCGGCGGGCGCCAACTACGCCGGTGAGGCGGACCCGTACCGCAAGCCGGGCTCCGAGGACGAGACGGACGGCGACACCGCGGAATGACGCAGAAGAACACCACGCCCGACGGCCTTGTCATCGTCGACAAGCCGTCGGGCTTCACGTCGCACGACGTGGTCGCCAAGATGCGCGGCATCGCCCGCACCCGCAGGGTCGGGCACGCCGGCACCCTCGACCCGATGGCCACGGGCGTGCTCGTCCTCGGCGTCGAGAAGGCGACCAAGCTGCTCGGTCATCTGGCCCTGACCGAGAAGGAGTACCTGGGCACGATCCGCCTGGGCCAGACCACGGTCACCGACGACGCCGAGGGCGAGATCACCGGGTCCACCGACGCCTCGAAGGTCACCCGCGACGCCGTGGACGCCGGGATCGCCAAGCTGACCGGCGACATCATGCAGGTCCCGTCCAAGGTCAGCGCCATCAAGATCGACGGCGTCCGCTCCTACAAGCGGGCCCGCGAGGGCGAGGACTTCGAGATCCCGGCCCGCCCGGTCACCGTGTCGTCCTTCTCGGTGTACGACCTCCGCGACGCCGTCGCCGACGACGGGACCCCCGTCCTCGACCTGGTCGTCTCGGTCGTCTGCTCCTCCGGCACCTACATCCGGGCCCTCGCCCGCGACCTCGGTGCCGACCTGGGCGTCGGCGGGCACCTCACCGCGCTGCGCCGCACCCGCGTCGGCCCGTACAAGCTGGACGCCGCGCGGACGCTGGACCAACTGCAGCAGGAGCTCACGGTCATGCCGATCGCCGAGGCCGCCACGGCGGCCTTCCCCCGCTGGGAGATCGACCCCCGGCGTGCCCGGCTGCTCACGAACGGCGTCCGCCTCGACATGCCCGACGAGTACACCGGTGCCGGAGCCGTCGGGGTCTTCGACGCCGAGGGCCGCTTCCTCGCGCTCGTCGAGGAGCACAAGGGCAAGGCCAAGAGCCTCGCCGTGTTCGGCTGAGCGCCCGCACGGCGGCACGGGGGCCTGCCCGTGGAGCGGCGGTCACGGGGTCGTCCTCTGCCCGCCGCTCCACGGTCCCCCCTCGGTTCCCCCACCCCTAGGGTGTATCCACCGGCCCCCGCCTGTTCACCCGTCCGGGCAGGCGCTCGGAGTGAACCGAGGGTGTGCAAGGGGGCGCGTTCGGCACGCGACCTGTCCCACTGATCATTTGCGGCCTACCGTCGATGCGACAGGGGCGATGAGCGTGCGGGTGCGGGGCGGGGAGGTTCGACGATGGCGGGACGGGGCCCGCGGGCGGCGGACACGGACGGGACGCGGGGGACGGGTGCCGACGGCGCGGAGCGGCCCGACATGGCCACCGCGTCCCACCGGGCACGCCGCGCGCGTCCCCACGACGACGGCCGCCCCCGGCACGCCCGCCGCCGCCCGGCCCCGGAGCGCCCCGACGGCGACACATCGGGCCCCCGCCTCCGGGACGACGCCCTGGTCCGCGTCCACGACGCGGCCGGACGGCCCCGCGGCCTCGGCTTCCTGGCCGACCACCACGGCACCGTCGTCACCGCCCACGAAGTCGTCGACGGGCTGTCACGGCTCGTCGTGCACACCGCGGGAGGCAGCCGCAGCTGCGTGGTGACCGCCGCCGCGGTGACCCCGCTGCCCGAGCGGGGCCTCGCCCTCGTCCGTACCGAGGGGCTGGGCGTCGACCCGCTCCCGGTGACCGTGCGGGACCACTGCGGAACCGGGACCTACGTGCACATCCCGGCCGCCGGCTGGCGGCAGGCCCGCGTGCTCGACGCGACGCCCGCCACCTACACGGCGACCGACCGCTACCAAGCCCTCGACAGCGTCCTGGAGCTCGCCATCGGCACCGCGGGCCGGGACGCGCTGCGGCTCGGCGGAGGCGCCGCCGGGGGACCCGTGCTCGACGCCGCGACCGGCACCGTCCTCGGCGTCCTCGGCACCGCCCTCCAGTCCGCCCACAGCGACGCGGTGCTCGCCGCACCGCTGCGGCCCGCCCCGGACGGCCCGCTCGCCGCCCTCCTCGCCGACAACGCCGCGACGGTGCCCGCCCACGGGGCCGACCTGAACCTCGCCGGCGTGCTGGAGCTGACGGCCACCCAGGTCGCCCAGGACGCTCCGCCCTCCGGGGCCGGGCCGCAGGCCGCCCCCGTCCAACGGGCCGCTGTCACCGCCGAGTTCGACGCCTTCCTCGCGAGCCCGGCCGCGGTGCTCGGCCTGGTCGGACCGCCCGGCAGCGGCCGTACGACGGAACTCGCGGGACTCGCCGCCCGGCGCGCCCACGGCCCCGACCCCGCGCCCACCCTGTGGCTGCGCGGCGCCGACCTGGCGAGCGGCGACACCTCCGTCGCCGACGCCGCGCGCCGGGCGCTCGACCGCGCCGCGCGCATCGTGGCCGCCTCCGCCGACGCCGACCTCGCCGCCGACCTCACCCCGGAGCGCCTCGCCCGCCTCGCCCGCGCCGCGGGCCGCCCCCTGCTGCTCCTGCTCGACGGCCCCGAGGAGATGCCGCCCGCCGCCGCGGACCGCCTCGCCGACTGGACCGGCGCCACCGCGCGGTGGCTGCGCGACCACGGCGCCCGGCTGGTGGTGGCCAGCCGGACCGAGTACTGGGAGACCGCCGGCGCCGGATTCCCCGAGGACCTGCTGCACGCGCCCGCCGGCCACCCGCCCCGGGGACCCGTGCCGCCGTGCCTCGCCCTCGGCGACCTCACTCCGCAGGAGGCCCGGCAGGCCCGCGCCCGCCACGGCATCCCCGACGACGCCCTCGCCGACGCCGACGCCCGCCACCCCCTGACCCTCCGCCTCCTCGCCGACGTGAGCGCCGCCCTGCCCGGCGCGCCCGCACCCCACCGGGCCGACCGCCACGACGTCCTCTCCGCCCACCTCGACCTGATGTGCCTGCGCGTCGCCGTCCGCCTCGCCGCCGAGAACGGCCTGCGGGGCACCGCCGTGCGCCGTCTCGCCGCCCGGGTCGCCGGCCAGGTCCACGAGGCCGCCCGGCGCAGCCTCGGCACCGGCCGGGGCGAACTGGACCGGCCCGCCTTCGAAGCGGTGTTCCCCTGGGGCCCCGCCCCCCTGTGGCTAGGCGGCACCACCGGCTGGGCCCGCGCCGTCCTCACCGAAGGACTCCTCGTCCCGGCCGGCGACGGCTACCGCTTCGCCCACGAGGAACTCGCCGACTGGCTCCAGGGCCTCCACCTCGACCTCGACGAGGCCCTGCGCGCGCTGCTGCGCCCCGGACCCACCGGCATCACGGACCCCACCGCCGCGCCCTTACCGCACCACCGCATCGGCCCCGTCGTCCAAGCCCTCCTGCACCTCCCGCGCCTGCACGGCACCGGCCGGCTCGGCGACCGGCTGGCGCGGCTGTCCGACGCGCTGGACGCCGACCGGACCGACTGGTGGGCGGCCCGGCTGCTCACCGAGACCCTGCTGCGGGTCCCCGACGCCACGCCCCACCTGGACGTCCTGCGGCTGACCGCCGACCGGATCGTGGCCTGGCGCCGGCAGGGGCACCCCGCGCCCGCCGACCTCGGCCCCGCCTTCTGGACCGCGCTGCCCCTCCCGGACACCGAACGCCTCGACCTGCTGCGCCGCCTCGTCCCGGCCGACGGCCCCCTCGACGACGCCGAGGGACCCCGGCCGCCCCGCTACCTGGACGCCGTCGCCCGCCTCCTCGCCGCCGACCCCACCGCCGTACAGCCCCGGCTCACCCGCTGGTTCGACGACGACCGCCCGCTGCCCGCCACCCCGCACGCGACCGTCGCCCTCGCCGCCCAGGCCCTGCTGCACACCCACCGCCACCGCGCCCTCGACGACCTCACCGAGACCCTCGTCGCCAGCGCCCACCCCCGCGCCGACGAACTCCTCGGCGCGCTCGCCGAGGAGGAGCCGTCCGCACTGTGCCGGGCCGTGGACCGCTGGGCCCACGACGAACGGCCCGCCCGGCGCGTCGCCGCCCTCGCCCACGGGCTGCGCGCCGCACCCCACGTCCGCACCGAGGCCGACCGCGCGCTGCTGCGCTACGCCGCCCTCGCGCTGCTCGCCCGCCCCGCCGACAGCGCCCTGCACGGCGGCGCCCTCGCCCTCCTCGTCCGCGACCCGTGCACCCGCGCCCGCCATCTCCCGCAGGCCCTCGCACACTTCGCGGCAGCCGACCCGCAGTTCCCGCCCAGCGCCCTCGTCGCCGCCCTGGCCACCCATCCCGAACCGGTCCTGGAAGCCTTCCGCGCCCGCCTGGAGCGGCCCGGCACCGGCGCCGTGCTCCGCTCCCTCGCCGACGTCACCGCACCCAGCCTCGCCCGCAAGGTCGCCGGCCTCGTCCGGGACGCGGTGCGGCGGCACCCCGAGACCGCCACCGACGTCGCCGCCTACGTCGACCGGTGCCTCGACCACGGGCCCGGTGCCCGAGCCGTCCTCTTCCCGCTCGTCACCGGTCTGCTCGACGGCGGCCCGGAACAGGTGCGGGCCGCCCTCGCCACCGTGCTCGCCGCCCCCGGCACCCCCGCCTCCCGCGCACTGCGCCGGGAGCTCCTGGACTTCCTGCTCACCCACGAACAGGCGCCCGCCGTCCTCGACGCCCTGCTGCACGCCGCCGTACGCACGACGGGCGGCGCGGCCGACGACGCCCTGCGCGACCTCGTCCACCACACCGGGCTGCTGCTCGTCCGCACCCCGGACGGCGCCGCCCGCTTCGACCGGGGCCTGGTCGACCTCGCCCGGGAGGTCCCCGGCTTCGCCGCGCGAGTCGCCGGCTGGCTCGCCGGCACCCCACGGGACTGGGCGGCCGTCGTCGGCCCCAGCACCCGCCGCATGATCGAGAACCTGGCAGGCGTCCGGGTCCCCGTCTGAGCACCGCGCCGGCACGTGCACCCCGTCACAGCGCCTATGCCGATGCGGGCCGGGGACCGTCGGCATGGCACCCTTAGACCTGCGTAAGACCGTTTGGGCAATGACGGACACCGGTTCGACGAGTTTGCGACAAGGAGCAGGCACAGTGCAGCGCTGGCGTGGCTTGGAGGACATCCCCCAGGACTGGGGGCGCAGCGTCGTCACCATCGGTTCCTACGACGGCGTCCACCGCGGACACCAGCTGATCATCCGGCACGCCGTGGACCGGGCCCGGGAGCTGGGCGTCCCGGCCGTCGTCGTCACCTTCGACCCGCACCCCAGCGAGGTCGTCCGCCCCGGCAGCCACCCGCCCCTGCTCGCCCCGCACCACCGGCGCGCCGAGCTGATGGCCGAACTGGGCGTGGACGCGGTGCTGATCCTGCCGTTCACGACCGAGTTCTCGAAGCTGTCGCCGGCCGAGTTCGTCGTCAAGGTCCTCGTCGACAAGCTGCACGCCAAGGCGGTCGTCGAGGGCCCCAACTTCCGCTTCGGGCACCGCGCCGCCGGGAACGTCGAGTTCCTCGCCGAGCAGGGCAAGACCTACGACTACGAGGTCGAGGTCGTCGACCTGTACGTGAGCGGTGAGGCGGGCGGCGGCGAGCCGTTCTCCTCGACCCTGACCCGCCGTCTGGTCGCCGAGGGCGACGTCGCCGGAGCCGCCGAGATCCTGGGCCGCCCGCACCGGGTGGAGGGCGTCGTCGTCCGGGGCGCCCAGCGCGGCCGCGAGCTCGGCTTCCCCACCGCCAACGTGGAGACCCTGCCGCACACCGCTATCCCCGCCGACGGCGTCTACGCCGGCTGGCTGCACGCCCAGGGCGAGGTCATGCCCGCCGCGATCTCCGTCGGCACCAACCCGCAGTTCGACGGCACCGAGCGCACGGTGGAGGCGTACGCGATCGACCGCGTCGGACTCGACCTGTACGGGCTGCACGTGGCGGTGGACTTCCTCGCCTATGTGCGCGGCCAGGAGAAGTTCGACTCGCTGGACGCGCTCCTGGAGGCCATGGCCCGGGACGTGCAGCGCTGCCGGGAACTGATCGCGGCAGCCGACGGCCCCGCCTGACCCGGACCCGCACACCGCACGGCGGAGGGCCGGCACCCGTACGGTGCCGGCCCTCCGCCGTCGCGCGCTCGCCCCCGCTACTGCTGGGTCCAGCCGGGCGGGACGACGCCCTGCTGCTGCCCCTGCTGCCCTTGCTGCGGTTCCTGCGGCGGCGGGGCCTGCTGCTGCCACTCCTGCCCCGGCGCCGGCTGCTGCGGAACCTGCTGCCAGCCCTGCCCGGGCTGCGGGGCGCCACCGGGCTGGGCGTACGGCTGCGGGGGCTGCTGCTGCGGATAGCCCTGCTGCTGCGGGTGCTGGTACTGCATGTGCGGGTTGCCGAAGCCCTGCTGGGTCCGTGCGATGTCCTCGGCGATCAGGGCGGCGAGGTCGAAGTACGCCTCGCGCGTCCTGGGACGCATCATGTCGAGGTCCACCTCGGCACCCGCGGCGAGGTGCTCGTCGAACGGAATCACCACGACACCGCGGCACCGGGTCTCGAAGTGCGCCACGATGTCGTCCACCTTGATCATCTTGCCTGTCTCGCGGACCCCGGAGATCACGGTGACCGACCGCTGCACGAGATCCGCGAAGCCGTTCGCCGACAGCCAGTCGAGCGTCGTCGAGGCGCTGCTCGCACCGTCCACCGACGGGGTGGAGATGATGATCAGCTGGTCGGCGAGGTCCAGCACACCGCGCATGGCGCTGTAGAGCAGACCGGTGCCCGAGTCCGTGAGGATGATCGGGTACTGCCGGCCCAGCACGTCCAGCGCGCTGCGGTAGTCCTGGTCGTTGAACGTGGTGGAGACGGCCGGGTCCACGTCGTTGGCGATGATCTCCAGACCAGAGGGCGCCTGCGAGGTGAAGCGGCGGATGTCCATGTAGCTGTTGAGCTGCGGGATCGCCTGCACCAGGTCGCGGATCGTCGCACCCGTCTCGCGCCGCACCCGTCGGCCGAGCGTGCCGGCGTCCGGGTTGGCGTCGATCGCCAGGATCTTGTCCTGCCGCTCGGTGGCCAGCGTGGCGCCCAGCGACATGGTCGTCGTGGTCTTGCCGACACCGCCCTTGAGGCTGATGACCGCGATCCGGTAGCAGGACATCACCGGCGTCCGGATCAGACCGAGCTTGCGCTCCCGCTCCGCCTGCTCCTTCTTGGCGCCGAGCTTGAACCGGGAAGGACCCTGGTTGTTCTTGCGCGCCTTCGGCTGGTTGCGCAGCAGCCGGTCGGACGACAGTTCCACGGCGGCGTTGTAACCGAGCGGCGTCCCGGGCGCGGCTTGCTGCTGCTGCGGGGCACCCGGACCGGCCTGCGGACCGGGCGGAGCCGACCAGCCGCCCTGGCTGCCGTAGGCGGCGGGAGTCTGCGGGGGCTGCGGCTGAGGTTGCGGCTGCGGCTGGGCCGGGGGCTGCTGAGCGGCGGGCTGCTGCGGCTGACCGGGCTGACCGGGCTGGCCGGGCTGACCACCGGGCTGCTGGGGATAGCCGTAGCCCGGCTGCTGCTGGGGGTAGCCGTAGCCGGGCTGCGGCTGACCCGGCTGCTGCGGGTAGCCGTACGGCTGGGGCTGACCCGGCTGCTGCGGGTAGCCGTACGGCTGGGGCTGACCCGGCTGCTGCGGATAGCCGTACGGCTGCGGCTGAGCCGGCTGTGGGGCCTGCTGTGGCGCCTGTGGCTGGGGCTGGGGCTGTCCGGGCTGCTGCGGGTAGCCGTACGGCTGCTGCGGCTGGCCCGGCTGGGCGGGCTGGTGCGCCTGGCGTGGGTCCACGGGCTGACCGGGCTGGCCCGGCTGCGGCTGGGCCGGGCCGAACCCGCCCTGGACCGGGGGCTGCTGCGGCTGGGGCTGCGGCTGTCCGGGCTGCTGCGGGTAGCCGTAGCCGGGAGCCTGCGGGGCGCCCTGGGCCTGCGGCTGCGGCACGCCCTGCTGCGGCACGCCCTGCTGGGGGTGCGCGGGCACGAAGCCCTGGGGCAGCGGCGGAAGCGGCTGGCCGGGCTGCTGCTGTCCGGCGGGCTGGGCGTGCGGCTGCGCACCAGGAGCCGCGGGCGGCTGCGTGGGGACGCCGGGCTGGGCGGCGTGCGGCGGCATCGGGGCCTGGGCGGCGGGCTGGGCCTGCGGCTGCTCGGGGGTGGTGGGCTGCGCTTCCGCCTCGGCGGTGGGCGCCGCCCCCGGGGTCGCGGGCGCTGCCTCGGGCTGTGCGTCGGCCTGGGGCCGCGCGGCCGGCTCGGGCTGAACCGGGGGCGCCTCGGGCCGCGGCTGCGGGTCGGCGTCGGCCTGGGCGGAGTCGTCGGCCGCACCTGACGCGGTGTCGGCCTCCGGCTCGGCGTTCTGCTCCGCTTCCGGTTCGTCGTCGCCGCCGAACAGGCGGGCCGCCTCGGCATCGGCGGCGGCGTGATTGAGGTCGGGCTCGGACCGCTCCGCCTCGGGCTGCTCCGCCACCGGGGGTACGGGGGCGGGCGGTTCGGGCGTGGGTGCCGCGGGCGCCTGGGCGCTCTCGTCGACCGGGCGCAGCACCGGGAAGCCGGGCGCGGCCGGGGGAGCGGCCGGTGCGGCGGGGGGAGCCGCGGGCGCGGGCGGGACGGGCGTCGGCTGCTGCGGCGCCTGGAACCCGCCGGAGGTGTCCTGGGTCTGCTGGGGTGCGGGCGTGGCGGGCTGCTGAGGGTAGCCGTAGCCGGCGGGGGTGTTCGGCTGAGGCGTGCCGAATCCGCCGGAGGTGTCCTGGGTCTGCTGGGGTGCGGGGGTGGTGGGCTGCTGGGGGTAGCCGTAGCCGGCGGGGGTGTTCGGCTGAGGCGTGCCGAATCCGCCGGAGGTGTCCTGGCTCTGCTGCGGCTGCGGTGCCGCCGGGCCGGGCTGCTGCTGCGGGTAGCCGTAGGCGCCGGACGCCGGGACGGCCCCCGGGACGGACTGCTGCTGGGGGAAGCCGTAGCCACCCGCGGTCTGCCCCTGCTGCGGCGCGGCCGGTGTGCCCTGGGCCGGTGCGGGGCCCGGGCCGGCCGGAACGCCGGGCGGACCCGCGGGCGTTCCGACGGGTGGGCCGGTCGGCGGGGGTGGTGCCGCCCGCTCGGCATCCTGCTGACCGCTCGGCGGGGAGCCACCCTGCGTGCTCTGGGCGTACCAGGCGGGAGGTGTGTAGACGATCTCGAACTCGCCCGTCAGATCCACCTCGTGATCGTCCCCGTCCGAGGAAGGGCTCCCGCCGTTGTACTCGGACCGATCCCTGTTCACTGCTTGCCTCCTGGTCAGCCACTGCTGCTGAGCGTGTCGTCGTCGCGGCCGGGCGGACCGAGTGGCGAATCCCCCGCGACTGCGATCGTCACCGCACCACCAGAAGCCTAATCACTCGCTTGGCGGGACGGAAAAGGCCCCATGTGCGCGGACGCTATAGCCCGGACTCCGTGGACGGAAGGGGTTCCCGGGCCCGGAGGGACCTGACCGCCGAGCCTCCGGAAGCCGGCCGCCGGCCCCGGGGGACCCTATGGCCGAGCCCCCGAAGAACGTGACGGCCGGGCCTCCGACGGTGCGACGGTCGAGCCCCGGGGCGCCCGGCCGGCGAACCCCGGCACAAGTCGCCCGCGGATCCGCCCCGTTCACACCGCGCCCGGGGCGACGACGGCTCAGTCCATCCGGCGGGCCACACCGAGCAGCCCCGTCTCCGCGTCGGTGGGCTCGGTCATCACGAACTTCTGGTGCTTGCGCGTACACCACAGCGCGACGCCGTCGTGCAGCGTCGGAAGATGCTGGAGGTGCTCCTCCGGGATGCCCAGGGTGTCCTTCACGGCCTCGGTCTCGTACGGCGAGATGCGCTGGATGCCCACGAGGTGCGCCTGCGCCAGCCAGCGCGGAGCGTGCTCGCTGACGAACGGCAGCACCGTCACCACGGACTGCCACGGCACCGACGTCACCCGTCCACGCGGCGGACGGATACCGCAGTCCCGGATCAGCACGACCGGGCTGGACACGGACGGGCCCTGCGCGGGCACCCGGCCCACCGGGTACACCGTCACACACTGCTGACCGCCGCCGGCCGCCTGGGCCAACTGCTGCCACGCCTGCGGGCGGCCGGTCTCCACACCCACGCGCGCCCCGGTCGCGGCGGCCCGCAGCGCCAGCACCTGGGCCAGCCACAGACCGCCCACGAGCACGACGTCGAAGGGCGTGGGACGGGCCAGTCCGAGCACCGCCGGCTGCGACTCCGCATCGGTGCCGATGAGCACACCGTCGTCACCGATCGGCATGCTGATCGCCGCGAGCTCGTCGACGGTCACCACATGACGGTTGCGGCGCGGGCCGCGCAGCCCGAACCCCGGGCTGAAGATGCGCCGTTGACGCTGGGGCGCCTCCGGCTGCCGGATGATCGGGATCATGCCGGTGTCGGTGGGGGAGGCAACATGGGCCGGGGTGCCGGGGGTGCGGCCCTGCTGTCCCGGGGGCATGGTCGGAGCGGGCTGGGACATCAGTAGGTACCTCCGAGCGGCAGAGTGGCGAGGGCTCCGGGGACCTGCTCCCGGTCGAGGCGGACCAGACCGACCTTCGCGGCGCTCGCGGCCCGCTCCAACTCCCTGCCCACCTCGCCCAGTTCGTCGTCGCCGCGCGCGGTGACACGGATGTGCCCGGTGAGGGCGACACCCCGGTTGCCGGCCTTGCTCAGGGTCATGCTGAACGTCGTGGCCAGCACCGGCAGCGAGGTGAACCGCGTCACCAGCTCCGGCAGCGCCACCCCGCCGGGGCCCAACTGCGGCCAGCGGGACACCCAGTACGTCGTGTGCCACCGGTCGTCGACCCGCCAGGTGCGCACCGCCTCGACCGTACGGCGCTGGGTGCGCCCGTCCTGGCCGTGCTGCTGGTTGGAGCGCGGGTTCAGGCAACTGGAGGTCGCGAGCGCCTGCACCAGTTCGGTCTCGTCGAGGATCGTCGCCTTGAAGCCGGCGCCGGCCAGCCGGCTCGCCAGCTGGTCCGCCACCCGCAGCAGGGCGCGCTGCGCGCCCGGGACCCCGTCCCCGCGCGCCTTCACCGCCTCCGGGCACAGCTCCGGGTCCAGTTTGAGGGCAACCCAGGTCAGCCGCAGCGCGGGCGAACCGGACTGCGCCTGGAGCGGGCCGTAGGAGCGCGCGGCGAGCGACTGCGGCGGCAGGTGCGGCGCGGGCGCCGGCTGGGTGTGCTGCACGACCTGCGCGGAGGCCAGCCGGATCCCGTCGACCTCCAGGGCGTCCTGGATCAGCTTGAGCGGCAGCTGCCGTTCGCCCGCTCCGGGGCGCAGCGGCTGGTCGCCGGGCTGCACGAAGAGCACGGCCGTCAGGAACGTGCCGTCGCCGATCATTCCGATCGAGCGGTCGTCACGGGACACGAAGGAGTACGTCCGCAGGGCCGGGTCGCACTCGACGACGGGCACCAGCATGGCGTCCGTCCCCGGCGGCACGGGCAGTTTGGCGTCCCGCCGGCGCCGGCTCAGGGCGCGCGTCGTCTCGTACCACTCCGGCAGGGGGCGGCGGCCGCGGCGCAGCACCGCGAGGAGCAGCAGCAGCGCGGCCACGGCACCGGCCGGGGCCAGCAGCCAGGACGTTCCGGCGGCCCAGGCGGCCACCATGACGGCCGCGGCCAGCTCGACCAGGATCAGCTGCTGCAGACGTACCGGACCGAGCCCGCCCGGGCGGGGCAGCGTGCGCGGCGAGGCGGCGGAGGGAGCGGCAGGCGCGGCAGGCGTACGTCTGCCGTCCGGGCCTCCCGGTTGCTGCGGTGCGCGGCGTCCGCGCCGAGTGCTCGTAGCGCTGCTCATCCCCCGGGACATCCCTTTCGCGAAGTAGTGGCCGTCGGGCGGGCGGGAACCGCTGTCCCGGATCCCGGCGCCGGGCCAGAGGCTTCATCGGCCCACACCATCCATGCGGGTGGCTCACGGTACCCGCTGCGGCACGCCGGGCGACACATGGGGACACCCGAACCAACGGACAACACTCCAGCCCCAAATGGCCAGCCTCCCACGGGCCGCGCCCGCGTGGTGGAGAGCCGTGGAGAAGCTCTGTGAAGATGCGAGGGCCGGTTCCCACCTGAGGGATCGTCGGCACACGGCGCAGGGCATAGTAGGTCCCTGCACGGCCGTTGCGGCCTTTTCGAGCGCGATCGAAGCATCACCAAACGGGAGATACGGGGACCATGGCAAAGCGTCGGGACGAGCTCGCCGCCTACACGTTCGCTCGCAAGCGCACCGTCGCGGCCTTCCTGGCGCCGTCGCCGGGCGGCTCGGAGGAAGGCGCCCCGCGCCCCGTGCGCACGGTGATGCCGAGCCTCGCCGTCGGAGTGGTCCTGGTCATCGGCTTCATCGCGTGGGGCGTGATCAAGCCCACCGCCCCCAAGGGCTGGGACACCCCCGGCGAGCACATCATCGTCGACAGCGACTCCACCACGCGGTACGTGGTCCTCGACCCGAACCCCAAGGACAGCAAGGTGGAGAAGGTCCTCCACCCGGTCCTCAACTACGCCTCCGCGAAGCTGCTGCTCGACAAGGGCAAGGGCAGCGTGCTCGAGGTCCCCGGCAAGGAGATCGACAAGAGCGGCATCCGGCACGGTGCGACCATCGGCATCCCCTACGCGCCCGACCGGCTCCCTTCCAAGGAGGACGCCGAGAAGACCAAGACCTGGGCGGTGTGCGAGCGTCCGGCGCCGGGCTCCAAGGCGGCCATCGACCGCGCGGTCTTCGTCTTCGACGACAGCGACGCCAAGTCCCTGGAGAACGCGGGGAAGGTCGACCCCCGCGAGGCCCTGTACGTCACCGACACCAGGACCAGGACCGAGTACCTGGTCGACAGCAAGGGGAACCGCTTCCTGCTCGGCGGGAAGGCCGGACTCGACGAGACCTCCATGGAGCAGCTGCGGTCCGCCGTCATCGGCAGCAGCGCCACCACCGACCCGCAGCCGGTGAGCCAGGAATGGCTCAACACCCTCAACGACGGCGGGGACATCACCTTCCCCGTCGTGCCCGGCGCCGGCGGCCGGACCGCCGTGCAAGGGCTCCCCGCGGAGGCGGGCACCATCGGCCAGGTGCTGCGGGCCCGTGACGCCCAGGGCGAGCAGTTCTACATCGTCCTGAAGGACAAGGTCGCGGCCGTCTCGCCGTTCGTCGCCGCCCTGCTCGTGGCCCGCGACGACAACGGAGCCCTGAAGGTCGACACCCGCGCCGTCATCGAGGCCAACGGCGGTCGTGCCGACCGTTTTTACGCCGACAAGGGCTGGCCCGAGATCGTCCCCCGGCAGGCCAACAGCGCCAACACGGCGACCGGCGCGACGATCAGGACCTCCTGCAGCGTCTACAAGGGCACCTTCGGGGCGGACCGCAAGCCGAGCCTGGCGGCCTGGGCCGGGGCCGACTACCCCAAGAAGGTCATCACCGACTCGCTGAGCGCCTACGTCTCCTCGGGCTCCGGGCTGCTGTTCCAGGAGGTCGCCGGTACGGCCGCGGGCGGCGGCGCCACGTACCTGCTGACGGACACGGGCCTGCGGTACTCCCTGCTCAAGGGCAACGACAGCGAGGCGCGGAACCCGGCCGCGTCGGTCGGCGGCTCGTCCCAGGGCGAGGCGAGCGAGACGGACAAGGCCCGTACCCGGCTGGGCTACGAGGACCTCAACCAGCCGGCGATCGTGCCGCAGACATGGGCGACGTTCATCCCGAAGGGGCCGACGCTCGACACGGCGAGCGCGGCGCAGCCGCAGAGCCAGTGACACGGGTACGGACACGGGGGCCGGGCCGCCGGCCCCAACAACGCCTCGCGGCAACCCATTTGAGGTAGGACGGCGCACGGGTCACGGCTTCGTCGCTCGTGTGTGTGAGGCGTGTAACTGATTGGCCGAGCCTGTGGATGAGTGACAGGCTGGCGATAGAGTGTTTGCAGCGCTCAAGCGTGCGAAGCAGCTCCGGGCAACGGCATCAGGTTTCCCGGACCAACGACGACATGGGGGAAGGTTCACATGGCCGGCCAGTTCCGGGTAACAGAGGACGAACTCACCAAGCTCTCCAGCGACATCAGCACGGCCAACGGTCAGCTGCAGGGCGAGATCCGCCGCCTCAACGGAGTGATCGACCAGATCGCGGGCGGCTGGAAGGGCCAGGCTGCCCAGTCCTACCGCCAGCTGCAGGAGCGCTGGAACGCGGACGCGAAGAAGATGAGCGACATCCTCAACGACATCAAGGAAGCCGTGGACTCCACGCGGAGCAACTACTCCGCGTCCGAGGAGCAGCAGAACTCCGAGATCAGCAAGATCATGTCGGACTTCGGCTGATCGAGCCGTACCGGTTCGCGCGTCGTGCCGTCCACCGGCAGGACGCGTCCGCTCCTCCCTCTTTCCAGCGACTTTCCTCCGCATCTTCCTGAAAGGGAATGACGATGTCGATCCTCGTCAATTACGCCACCATCACCAACGCGTCCACCGACGTGAAGTCGACGGCCGGCCGCATCAAGCAGCAGCTGGACGACCTCGAGGCCGCCGTCAAGCGCGTCGCCAACACCTGGGAAGGTGAGGCGCAGGAGGGGTACCAGCGCAAGCAGCGCGAGTGGGACCAGACCGCCGCCGACCTGCACTCCACCCTGCTGAAGATCTCCACCGCCCTGCAGAGCGCCGCCGAGAACTACCAGGCCACGGAGAAGAGCAACGCCTCCACCTGGGGCTGAGCCGGCCGGCGAACCGGGGGACATCGGATGAAGAGATTCGGCCCAGCCGACGCCATGGCGTCCGCTGGGCCGACCTCTGCTTCGGGGGCGTTCACACCATCTTCCGGACTGCACACGGTAAATCCGCCGAATCTTCACATCGGCCGACGGCGCGGGACACGCGCCGTCGGCCGGGACACCGTCGACAAGGAAGCCCTGGGGACCTGGACATGAGGGGCCTGAACGTGGAGGGCCACAAGGCCCGTTCGCGTAGCCGCACGAGTGGGACCCGCGCACTGAAGCGGGTCCTCGGCGTGCTCGCGGTGACGGGTATCTGCGTCACCGCGACGCCGTTCGCCCCCACGGCGGCGGCCGACGGCGGCCCGGACTTCGGTCTGTCGGCCAGCACCGAGTGCGTGTTCGGCGGCGACGTCATCAAGTCCACGCCCTGGTCGCTCCAGCGGATCCTCCTGGACCAGCTGTGGGAGCACTCCACGGGCAAGGGCGTCAAGGTCGCGGTGATCGACACGGGCGTGGACAAGCGGAACCAGCAG
Organism: Streptomyces sp. NPDC056628; assembly: GCF_042792555.1. Classification (NCBI taxonomy): domain Bacteria; kingdom Bacillati; phylum Actinomycetota; class Actinomycetes; order Kitasatosporales; family Streptomycetaceae; genus Streptomyces; species Streptomyces sp. NPDC056628. Next base: position 52,588 of record NZ_JBHTWG010000018.1, on the reverse strand, counting down.
CTGACGGCCGCGGTGGCCGGCGGCAAGAGCTACGTCGACGGCTCCGCCACCCGGGACATCGAGGGTCACGGGACACGCGTGGCGGGCATCATCGCCGCCCGCCCGCTGAAGGGCACCGGCTTCGTGGGCCTCGCCCCCGACGCCGACATCCTGTCCTACCGCTACACGGGCGGCGAGGAGAAGCAGGGCAACTCCCGCACGATGTCCCAGGCCATCGGTGCCGCGGTCGCCGCCGGGGCCGACGTCATCAACATCTCCTCGGACACCGCGAACAAGGAGGACGACGGGGAACTGCGCGCCGCCGTCGCCTCCGCCGTGCAGAAGGGCGCACTGATCGTCGCGGCGGCCGGCAACGACGGGGCGGACGGCAAGTTCGCCGACACCTACCCGGCCGCGTACGACGGCGTCCTGGCGGTCGGCGCCTCCGACCGCAACGACGAGCGGGCCTTCTTCTCGCAGTCCGGCGACTTCGTGGACGTGGCGGCACCCGGCGTCGGCATGGTCTCCACCGTCCCGGGCGGCGGCCAGTGCACCGCTGACGGCACGAGCTTCGCGGCGCCGTACGTGGCGGGCGTGGCGGCCCTGCTGAAGGAGAAGCACCCGGAGTGGAAGGCGGCCCAGATCGCCACCCGCATCGAGGAGACCGCCCAGCGCCCGGGCCGCGGCCCCAACGGCTTCATCGGCTGGGGCGTCGTCGACCCTGTGGCGGCCCTCTCGGACGACTCCACCCCGGGCACGACCCCGGAACCGGACCCGCCGGTGAAGGCCGGGTCTGGCGGTGTCGTCCCGATGGCTGTGACGATGGGCGAGACCGAGGCGGAACGTGAACGCCGCACGGCCATCTACGTATTGGGCACAGGGGTGGCCCTGGCCCTGGTGATCGCGGGCAGCGGCGTAGCCGTACGGGACTGGCGCACCCGACGGACCGGGCGATGAGCAGGCATCCGGGGATGCCGAGGACTTGGACAACAGGGGAGAGGACAACGGGGTATGAGTAACGGGATGCGGGTTGACCTGAGCGCGCTGGACGAGGTCATCCGAAAGCTGTGGACGCTGCTGGACGACATGGACAAGGCGGGGCAGACGTCGCGGTACAACACGGAGATCCCGATGGATGCGTTCGGGAACTCTTGCCTCTTTATGGAGGCGGGCGATCTGCATGCGGCTCACAAGACCATGAAGACTGATCTTGAGAAAGTCATTGAGGGCTTGCACGGCCTGATCGAAAAGTTCGGTACGAGCACCTCCAAGGTCAAGGACAAGTACACCGAGCAGGAGTACGCGAACAAGCACCAAATGGGTGGTGACACGGGGGGCTCGAGCGGCTCGTACGCAAAGTAGAGCGGTCGAGAATCACCTATTATAGGGAGGAGTTCAGAGTGGCTGGCGACAAAGATCTGCCCAAGCCTGAGATCGTGAACGACACATGCGTTGCGGATCCTGGACGTCCGCAAACCAGGACGCAGTTCATCGAGCACTCACTGAAAGAACTCAAGCAAATGCTTGAGGGCACAAACCCGGGAGCGATCGAAGAGGTCGGCCGCCACTGGGGCAAAGTGAATGAAATCCTCTCCGGCGGGGAAGGCGGCGGTATCGCTGGTCTTCTGGACAAGGCGGTCGACAACGTCTTGGAACACTGGGAAGGCGACGCAGCTCGGAGTTTCGAAAAGAAGGCGCGTGAAATTTCGCAGAGCCTCAGAAACGCCGCCTGGCATGCCGACCTCAACAGTGGCCAAATGTCCGACGCGGGTTTTCAGCTGCGGAGGTACAAGGCGCAACTGGACGAGATTGAGGAGCCTAGCGGCTGGGCCAAGCTAGGCGACGCCCTGAGTGACTGGCAGTGGGACAACGGTGAAGCCGTTGCCAGTGACCTCAAGGACCGAAAGCTGACTGCCAAAGAGGTGGCAGAAATCAATGAGGGCAAGATCGGTGCGAGTCGAGAGGCCCAGCTCAATGGCGTCGCGGTAATGGAAAACTTGGGCGCTCAATACATGCGCATCACAGGTAACCTTCAGAGGAACCGGGTCGTTCAGAACCCTGACGGCACCGTCAAGGAGCCGAACCGTGATATCGAGTACCCGCCGCCGGTGACACCTCCTGGTACGGGGGGTGCGTCGCGGCCCGGAACGGTAGGAGCGCCGCCCAAGCCGTGGAACGCTGGTCCGACTAACAGCGTCAAGCCTGCCCCTAATGTGCCCCGCGACCAAGGCATCACGGGGGGCACGCAGCTACCGCCGACGACGAAGACAAAGGTGGATAGCATCACTCCTGGTCTGACTGGTCCGGGCCCGACGTCAGGGCCCGGAGCGGGAAATGGTGCCGGCGGCCTTGGTGCTGGTGGCGCTCAGGGGCCTGGTGTTGTGCCGTCCGGCACCGGTGCCGGGTTCGGCCGTGGTGCCACCACTGGCCGGGGTGGCCTCGGCATGACCGGTGGTCGCGGCGGCATGAACGGTGGCGGCGCGGCGACTGGGCGCGGCACAGGTGGCCGGGCTGGCATCGGCGGCATGGGTGGCGCAGGGACCGGTGGAGCTGGTCGTGGTGCTGGCGCTGGCAGCGGTCGTGGCGCTCTTGCAAAGGCTCGAGGCGGTGTAGTTGGCGCGGCTAAGGGCATTGCCGGGAAGGGCGCCGGCGGTGGCGCTGGCCTGCACGGTAGCCGTGGCGGAACTGGGCGCGGCGGCATGGCCGGTGGTATGGCTGGTGGTATGGGTGGCCGCAAGGGTCGGCGACCTGAGGATGACAACAGCCAGGGAGACCGTCCCGACTACTTGGTCGAGGACGAAGAGACCTGGATCTCGGAGGAAGACCGGAAGCGGAACGTACCGCGAACCATCGAGTAGCCACCTGAGCGAGCCGCACGACGTACGTGCGGCTCGCTCGTACGAGGGCTGGCGTAGCCAGGCGGAGTTGAGTGAGGAGCCATGAAGTGAGTCTTAAACGAGTCTGGTCCACGGCGGGAGTCGTGAGTCTGACGGGGGCCTTGCTCTTCGCTGCAGCGCCAGCCGCTTTCGCTGATTATGTCCGGGATCAACAGTGGGCGTTGAATGCTTTCGCCGCAGAGGATGTCTGGGCCGAGTCCGAAGGTGCCGGTGTCACGGTTGCCGTCGTTGATTCCGGCGTCGACGGCAGTCACCCTGATCTGACGGGTCAGGTACTTGAAGGCAAAGACTTCACTGGCGATGGAAACGCCCAGGATGATGTCCTCGGCCATGGTACTAAGATGGCCAGTCTCATCGCTGGCCACGGGCATGGTGCGGGGAACTCTTCGGGTGTGATCGGTCTAGCACCCAAAGCTAAAATTATGCCCCTGCGTACACTGCGGAAGGATTCTGATAGGAATCTCGACGAGACCTGGGGTGCGGCAGTTAAATATGCGGTAGATCACGGTGCGAAGGTGATCAATCTTTCCATCGCTAACGATGGCGGAAAGACGTTGAGCGCCGGTCGAGAAGCTATCGCATATGCCCAACAACACGACGTGGTTGTTGTGGCCGGGTCGGGAAACGATGGGTACTCTGCTGTAAGTGAGCCGGCGGCCCTGCCTGGTGTTATTTCAGTGGGTGCCGTAGATGAGAAGGCGAATCTCTGGGCCGACTCAAACACCGGAAAAGGATTGACGCTCACTGCCCCAGGCGCCAAGATTGTTGGCGCAAACCCCACGATGTCTAACGGGTACGGAGTGGGAAGCGGCACTTCAGACGCCACGGCTTACGTGTCTGCCGCCGCCGCCCTAGTTCGGTCCAAGTACCCCGATCTCAGCGCAGGCCAGGTGATCAACCGTCTGATCAAGACGGCTACGTTCGCCCACCACGAAGGCTTGAAGGCGCCTGACGAGAAGTACGGCTACGGCATCGTTCGACCGTACTCTGCGCTCACAATGGACGTCCCGGCCGGGTCGAAGAAGAACCCTCTGGGGCAGCTCGATGCAGCTTCTGTCTCTAACCAGTCGTCCCCGGGCAAGGACTCTGCGACTCAAGCCGAGAAAAAGCCCTCGTCCAGCAACCTCGTGCTCGTCGGCGGCATCGCCGCAGTAGTGGTCATCGGCGTTATCGCCTTCGTAGTAATCCGCAGTCGCCGCAACGGCGGCAACAATGGCGGCCCTGGCGCCGGTGCGCCCTCTCCGGCGCCGGGTTACCGGCCGTATCCCGATGCTGCCGCGGGCCAGGGCTACTCATCGCACCCCGGTCAGGGCCCGCAGAACCCGAACCCGTACTCCTGACAGGAACGCCCACCTCGCGCCCCGGGCAGCGACACGCCCGGGGTGCGGCAGCGTGCTGAATCCGTCGGTGTGATAGGCGGCGATGCGGCTGGTCACGGTGCCTGTGGGCGCCACAGGAGCAGGCCCAGTAGGCCAGGCGGAGTCGAAGCCGACGGGCCTAGGTTCTTGGTGAGTTGCGCGGCAGTGTGATTGTCGCGACCGAGGGTGCACGGGCGAAGCGCAGGTCCGCTGGCAGCCACGGCGGCCCCAGCGCGGCGCTAGAGCTAGCCGCAACCGGCAATCCGAGGACGAGAACAGCTGCGTGGCCGCCGCGACTACCACCTGGTCGTGGACGAAGAGACCCGAGCCGTTGAATGCATCGAGAGTGAAATGAACGGCATGCCGTCATCCGCCGATCCAGGCTCGTGTAGCCAAAGCTGAGTGAGGAGTAAGGGAATGGGTGTCAAGCGAGTCCGGTCCACCACTGGAGTCGTTGCGTTGACGGGCATCTTGCTCCTCACCTCGGCGCCGATGGCATCAGCTGATCAGGTGCGAGACGCTCAATGGCCTCTGACTGTTTATGACGCTGAGAAGGTGTGGAAGACGTCTCAGGGAGAAGGCGTCACGGTCGCGGTTATTGACTCGGGGGTTGACGCTAGTCACCCCGATCTCACGGGTCAGGTCCTGCCCGGAAAGGACTTCACCAACGCCGGCGATCCACACAAGGACGATGATGGGCATGGAACCGGTATGGCCAGCCTTATCGCCGGACACGGTCACGGAGTGAATGGCGCATCGGGAGTCATGGGTCTTGCGCCGAAGGCAAAAATTTTGCCGATTCGTACTGGTGGGAAGGGCGACAAGCTCACCACGTCAGAATGGGCCGATGGCGTTCGCTACGCGGTGGATCATGGCGCTACCGTGATCAATTTGTCGCTGGTTGACTCTTCCGCGTATCCCGGGTCCAAGGCCGCTAAGGCGATTGAGTACGCGCAAGATCATGACGCAGTGGTAGTGGCTGGTGCGGGAAATGATGCTGGCACCGTCAACTATCCTGCTGCTCTCCCGGGTGTGGTCGCCGTATCCGCTGTGGATCAGGGTCTCAACTTCTGGTCGAAATCAAACACTGGCAACGTAACGGTTGCAGCGCCTGGTGTTGAAACCCCTCAGGCTGACCCCACCAGTTCTAGTGGCTACGTAGTGGCTGACGGTACTTCGGGCTCAACCGCCTACGTATCAGCCATCGTCGCCCTCCTCCGCTCCAAGTACCCCGACCTGACCGCAGGGCAAATCATCAATCGCCTGGTCAAGTCCGCGTCGTTCCTTCAGCATGAAGGTAAGAAGGCCCCGGACCGCGAACTCGGCTACGGCATCGCCCGTCCCGGCACCGCCCTCACCATGGATATCCCCAAGGGGCCCAAGCAGGGCCCCCTCCTCAAGGGATCGTCGACCTCGGCGAATTCCGCGGCCGGGTCGGACCACAGCGACAGCACCACCACCCACGCCAAGAAAAAGAAGAAGAAGTCGTCCTCCGGCACGATTCTCCTCTTCGGCGGCATCGCCGCAGTTGTGGTCATCGGCGGCATCCTCCTCGCCGTCCTCCGCAGTCGCCGCAACGGTGGCAACAACGGCGGCCCCGGCTCCGGCGGCGGCACTCCAGCCCAGGGGCCGGGCTACCAGCCGTACCCCAATGCAGGAGCCCACGGTCAGGGCTACCCGCCGCACCCTGGTCAGGGCCCGCAGAACCCGAACCCGTACTCCTGACAGGAACGCCCCTCCCCGCGCCCCGGGTAGCGACACGCCCGGGGCGCCGGTGTGTGCGAAACCGGTGCCGTCACCGCTCGTTGAGATCAGTACGAGCGTGAGCGTGCACAGGGGAAGCAGGGGGCGCCATGGCTGACAATTCGGCGTACTACGAAGACGGCGTGGGTCGGAATCTCGCCAAGAAATTCGAGTTACAGGCGTACGACCTGCGCGCCTATCTCAAGAAATTCCGGGACGAGACCGGAGAAGAGGCGATCTCCGACGGCTTCGGCTTTCTGACGGAGTCGGACGAAGTCCGGAACGCCTATATCGAGTACTCGACCACCGCAGCCGCCGCCATGGCAGCGGTTCACGAGCACCTGGACACGCTCGCCGAGGCGTTGCGACAGGTCAACAAGAACACAGAAGTCACCGACGGCGATGTCGCTGTGCTCTTCGGTAAAAGCACCGGAGCACACGAGTGAGCGGCAACGAGACCGGTACGGAAGAGCTCATCGAACTCGGCCTCGAGCTCATCAACCCCGGTGGCCGACCGGCCGAACTCCGACAGGCCGCCAAGGCTTGGCGACAGCTCAAGTCGGATGTCGCAGGCCCGGACGGTCTCCTCAAAGCTCTCGACCGAAACGTAGAGGACACCGTCGGCCACACCTGGCGAGGGCCGGCGGCAGAAGCCTTCAAGAACCACTGGTGTGAGTTCAAGGCGGCCGTCCAGGACGCGGTCGAGGAGTACGACGACATCGCCGCACAACTCGACGCCGTCGCCGACGAGATCGAGGCCGTCAACGAAGAGATCCACGCCATCTACGCCGAGATCGGCGTATCCATCGGCGTCGGTGTCGCCCTGTCGTTCGTCAGCTTCGGCGTAGCAGGCGGTGCCGCCGCCGCGAACGTCACCCGCCTCGCCGCCCAGGCCGTCCGCATCTCCGCCCGCCTGGGCGCGCTGCTGCGCCGGATCGCCCTGGCCATCCGTGCTTACCAGCAGGCCGGGACGATGAGCCGATTGACGGCCGGGTTCTTCGTGAACTGGGTCGGCAACACCGGCGGATCCCTACTCGGCGCGGGCCTCTCCGGCGAGAACGTCGACGCGGCCAAGGTGTGGGAATCGACGTGGCAGGGAGGTCTCGCCGCCGCCGTCGGCACCCCCGTCGCTGGGCCGGCAAGTGCCCTCACGCGCCGTGTGTTCCCGAGACTCGGCGACGCGGCGGGGGCGCTCGTCGAGAACGCCGCGGGCGGCGCCGTGGGCAATATGGCCGGAGGCCTCGCCACGGACGCGCACACCGCCCTCACCACGACCGAAGACCCCGCGTGGCTGAAGAACCTTGGGGTCAACGCGGCAGGCGGAGCGGTCGGCGGGGCGACCGTCGGCGCCGCCGGGCGGTACAGGGACGCCATCCCCACGGCCAGGGACTGGGACGCCTCACGCTACGGACGGCGCGGCGAGAATCCCGACTTCGCCGTCGAGGGCCCCGCCGGAGGCGTCACCGCCGGACTGGCGGGCGCCGGCGGAGAACTCGCCAATCGCCCCGAATCCCCGGAAGACCCCGAGCGCCGTCGGGAGAAGAAGGAAGCCACAGGGCCGCACACGGCGTTCGGGCGCGAGCAGCGCAGTCTCGAAGAAGAGTTCGGATGACGGTGGGCTCCAGCGCCCTGGTCCGCTGCCTGACCCTGCTGGGCCTCTCCCTCGCCGCCACAGTGTCCATCGCCCTCCTTCATCCCTCCCTCCGCCCGCCCCGATGGGATCTCTTCGCGTGCCTGATGGTGGGCGCCGTGGCTGCGGGCGCGAGCATCTTCCTCGTCCGGCGCCCCGTCTCGGGCCGTGGTGACGGCGCCGGCAGGCGATGGTGGGCCGACCAACGCAACGCGTGGGTCAACTTCGCGACGATGTGCTGGCCGGCGGTCGCCTTTCTCGTCGCCCACGCTGTGCTGTCGCCCTCTCCCGCCGCCTGGACGATCTTCGATGCCGGGCACGCGATCCGCTCCACCAAGATCGAGAAAGTCCTGTCGACGGAACGCATCGGGACGGGGCGCAATCGGCAGTACGACTCCACCGTGCGGGTGTCCGTGCCGTACGAGACAGGTACGGAGACCTACGAGACGGGACTGATCTCGAGGAGGGAGCCGTTGCGGGGAGAGGAGACCTGGGTTCTCTTCGCGCCCTCCTCCCCGGAGAGCGGCTACCTCATCGGCGACAGGCAATGGCTCGAGGAGCAGATCGGCGGACGCGCAGACGCGGGGACGATTCTGGTGACGTCGATGTACCTCACGGCCTGCTGGTTGTTGGCCCTGGTCGGCAGATGGCGCTCAGATCCCGTGGGGCACCTTCCTCGCGGTGTCGAGAAGAAGCGGCTGCGCGTTCTGCCGGTCCGTGTCACCGGGGTGGGAGTGGCCATCGACGAGCGCCCGCCAACCAGCCGGGTGACCACACACCTCAAACCGCGTGTCCACATGGCGAGTACGGACGGCGACGACCTGCTTCTGCACTTCTATCTGGATGACATCGTCAACCACGTGCCCCTGGCCAAGGACCTCAAGGGCGCGCGGGGAACGGCCTACTGGTACCGCGATGGCCGTGACGTCGCGTACGCGAAGTCGGTGGGAGTCGGCGTACTGGTCCTGGACGACGGCCGTTTCGTCGCCGGTTGGCTCGTGACCGCCGATCCCTCGGCGGAACTACCGGACGCGGTACCCGGTGTTGATCACGATCTTCCCGACCCGGAATGCGTGAGGGCGATCCACCCCGCCTCTCCGGTCGAGGCACACGCCAACTACATTTTCCTACGCTCACTCCTGGCCGCCATCCCGATCCTCGGCGTGACCACCTTCGGGGTAGGGGACGCCGGGACGGTCGTTCTCGCCATCACCTCCGTTGTCGTGGTGCTGCGCGGGCGGAGGCGTGCAAGGCGTCGCGTGCAGCAGTACCTGAAGATCGGGGCGTCGCTGCAGGACGTCCGCACAGGAACTGTCCGTACCTCGTGAACGGCGACTGTCACGTGCGTCACGGCTGATTCCGGGCCGCCCGCCATGTGCCGTGTTGCGTCCTGCGGCAGGCTTGGGCACTGAGGGGCGGCCACCCACCGTTCCCCCCACCTATCGAGAAAGGACACCTTCCATGGGCGCAATCGTCCTGATGGTCGGCCTCGTTGTGCTGATCGGCCTTGGAATCGTCTTCGCCGTAGTGCGCGGCCGCCGGTCCTCCGGACCTGGTCAGGCCGGCTCCGGCCACCACGGCCATCCCCAGATGGGCTATCCGCCCCAGCAGCCGGCGTACCCGCCCCCGGGGCAGCAGCCGTACCCGCAGAACGCGCATCAGCCGAACGCGCACCCGCCGAACCCGTACCAGCAGAACGCCGCCCCCGGCTATCCGCCCCCGCCCGGACAGGCCCCCCAGCCCCAGCAGCAGAATCCCTACGGCCAGCAGCCGCCGTACGGGGGCCAGTGAGGTTCTCCCCGCCCAGGCGGAGTGCTGCTCCGCTTACGCGAAGAACATCACCAGCAGGCTGATCCCGACGCCGATCACACCCACCGCGATCAGTGTGTAGGCCGTGCTGAGCAGACCCTGTCCCGCCGCCTGCTTGGCACGGTTGAAGTCGGAGGCGCCGCCGAAGGCGAAGCCCGTGGTGGTGCACAGAAGTCCGAGGGCGAGAGGGATCAGGGCGCCGAACCACCACGCGCAGCCGACCGCGATCGAACCCACCCAGCCGTGGTCCTGCTGGTAGGACGTGTCACCGGTCTTCAGGGCATCGATCACCTCGCCCCGCTGGTGCAGGGAGTCGCTGCGCAACTCGGCGTTGAGGTCCTTGACGGAGCCGTCGGTGGCGGTGAACGTGCCGTAGCACCACCTGGTCTTGGTCCGCTTGCGCGAGGTGCTGGACGAACCGCTGCGGTGCTTGTAGTCGACCGTGCAGGTCTCGACCGTGAGCTTGCCCGGGGTGGACGTGGAGTACGTGTACGGCCCGAGGTAGGCGCCCAGGGCCAGGAGGATCACGCTCACCAGGATCAGGCCGACGCCGATCAGCCGGCCGAGGCCGCCCGCGCTCGATCCCGACGAGGTGGAGCTCGCTTGTACTTGTGCCATGGGGGTGTTCCTCACGGTGCGGTTACGGGGGTGGTCACGGGCGAGAGCGCGTGTTCGGGGCGGGCGGTCCCGGATTCGGGCTTCACAGGACGAGCGCGCAGATCAACGCCGCCAGGAGACCCAGGGCGAAGAGGCCGCCCAGCAGGGGGCCGGTGACGGTGGCGGCCGGCAGGCGTCGCCAGGACGCGGCGAAGCCGATGCCGTTGCGAGCACCGAAGCCGGTCAGCAGGCAGTAGGCGCCCGCGGCCAGCAGGGAGAGACAGAGCGCGACGACGGCCGCGTCGTCCCCGGCATCGCGGTCCTGGGGAAGCTCGAACGTGTCGTCGACCTGTATCACGGGAATCTTCGAACCTGTCTCGAAACGCGAAGAAGTGTCCACTTCCACGTCCTCGTACGAAGTGTCACCGTGCCGCGCGGTCCAGGTCCCGGCGCAGTTGAACCGGAGTTCGGTGGAACGTCGGTGCGTACCGTAACGAGTCTTCGTGTGTGCCTCGCATGAAGAAACCGTGAGGGTTCCCTCGGTTCCCTCTCCCGCGAGTTCACCGCGCAGTTCCGGAATCGCCACCGCGGCGATGACGACAGCCGCGAGGAGTGCTCCGAGCCCTATGAGCCGTCCCGTCCAGAGGCTGGCTGAGCTGGGGTGATGCGGCGGTGACGTCACCACTTGGGGGTCCTTTGGTCAACTTGGCGATCTCTTGACCCATCGACTTTCCGGGTCGTGCGCGAGGAGTCTAAGCTACCGGCCTGTCGTGCAATATGACGTGTTGCACCGGGAGTTCGGGGGAGATGCGATGACGTTCGGCGGATTCGACGTGGATACGGCTGTGCTGCGACGGCAGGGCCAGAATTTCACTGACCTCGGAGCCGATTTCGCCAAGGCGTCCAAAAAACTGGAGAGTTCTCTGGAAGGTCTGGGAGAGCCTTGGTCGGACGCCGATTTCGGAGATGTCTTCGGCGAGGTCTACACGCCGATCCGGGACGGAATCCTCGCCTCGATGGACAGTCTCGCCGCACGGCTCCAGCAGATCGGGCGCACACTTCAGGACAACGCCCGCACGTACGACGCCTCCGACACCTCGAACAGCGGCCTGCTGAGTGGCATCGCCGGTCAACTCTGAGCGGACCAGGGGGATTCCACATGTCGCTCACTCTGCCCGGCGAGCTCGTCTGGGTGCTGGACCTGCTGGGCTACAACTGGCCCGAGGCCGACGAGGAGGCGCTCCACCAGGTCGCCGAGACCTGGCGCGGCTTCGGTGCGGAACTCGAGAAGTTCCAGGCGCAGGGCGAAGGCTTCGCCCGTACCGTCGTCGCCGGCAATGTCGGCTCGGCCATCGAGGGCTTCAGCAAGGACTGGGGCGCCTACACCGGCGCGAACGGCGAGGACAGATACCTGCCCGACGCGAGCATCGCGTGCGAGGTGATCGCCCTCGCCTTCGACGCGGCCGCGATCGCGGTCCTCACCGCGAAGCTCTCCGTCATCGCCCAGCTCATCGCCCTGGCCATCGAGATCATCGCGGCGCAGGCGGCGGCGCCCTTCACCTTCGGGCTGTCCGAGCTCGGGGCGATGGGCGCGACCCAGGCCGCCCGTGTGATCGTCCGCGAGCTGCTCGACCGCCTCAAGAAGGAGGTCATGGAGGCCGTCACGAAGGCCATGGAGCACGCCACCGTGGACGCCCTGAAGAAAGTCGCCAAGCGGGTCGTCAAGGAGCAGGTCAAGCAGATCGTCCAGGAGAAGGTCGTCGACGCGGCCAAGGAGAAGGCCCGCGAGGCCGCCGTCGGCATGGCCCAGAACGTCGGCCAGCAGGGCATCGAGGCCTACTTCGACGCTCGTTCCGGCATCGATCTCGGGGAGACGGCCGACGTCGCCAAGAAGGCGGGCGGCGAGTACCTGGACAGCCTGAAGACCGAGGTCACGGGAGGAGAGGGCTCGTCGCTCGCCGGTTACCTCGATCCGAATACGTACATCGACCGTGGCACGGAGGCGGTCACAGGCGCGGCCGGTGACCGCGTGCAGCGGGGAGTCGACGCGCTGAGCGGGCATGGCGGGACCGGCGGGCATGGCGGGACGGGCGGGCATGGCGGGACGGCTGGGGAGCAGGCATCCGGCGACCCGACTCCGGCCGCCGCATCACCCGCCGACCCGCCCGCCGTGCCCGCGGCGGCTGCCCACACCGCAGCTCCCCGTGCGTCCCGTCCCTCCAGTCCTCCGGCCGCTTCGGGGGTCGGGGAGGACTGGGCGCGGAGCGAGTTCGGGTGATGGTGTGTCCCCAAGAGTCCACGTGCTGAGTTCGGTGGCCGACTCTCCACGGGGCCATTCCACCTCTCTGCCGAGGCTATGTCCGTTTTTCGTCAGCCGAGTTGAGGCGAAGCAGGCGAGTAGGCGCCCGCGGTGTGTTGAAGGGTTCGCAGGCGCATTGGTAAATTCACGCCGGTCGAGACCCGCCGACCTCCGATGAGGTGTTCCCTTGGACAGCGCCCATGACGACTCCGAGAAACGCGTAGACGAGTCCGAGTTCCTGGAGATGACGCAGCAGGACCCTGCTCAGGCGAAGATCCTGCGGCAGTCACTTGAGCATCTGGCCTCAGGTCTGGGTGGTCCGGCACTCAAGGAAATGGCACAGGAAGTTCTCTCCGGGCGGATGGGGCTGCGTGAAGCAGCCAATGTCTCGGTGTATGCGGAGGAGGCCGTCCAGCAGTCGACGCCACTGGCTGAGAAGTGGGCCGCCATGTCCGACAGTGAGCGTGAGGAGCTCGCCGCAGAGGGAGAGCACCAGCTCCAGGAGCGGCGGAAGGATGAAGAGGGGCGTGCCGCGTCCGAGAACCGGTCGGACGCGAAGTCACGTCACGACGGACGTGGCTGGTCCTTGTACTGAGTGTCCGGGAGGCCGTGTGGCTTTGGGCCGGCTCCCCGAGACAGGACGACCGACGTGCCCGCTGAGGCGGTGATGGGGGAACTGTGGACTTCAATGTGGATCCCGACGCGATCGACGGCTTTTCGAAGCTGATCGGGCGAGCCGCCGAGGGGGGTGAGAAGGCCGTGGCCTACGTGCGGACCCATACCCAGATCGAGAAGGGCGGAGGGGACCTCTATGATCTTGTCTCCGGAGATCACGACCGGTACGTGAGCGAGGCCGAGAAGGCGTTGGCCAAAGTTCGTGGCGTGCTGGACTCCTCCATGAAGGAACTGGCGAAGTCGGCCACCTACTATCGGGCCACGGACCGGGATGAGGCCGCCAAGCTCGATGCCACTTATCCGGGTTCCAAGGTGTCGGCCGGCACATCCGGCGGAAGCCCGCACGACTTTTCGGACGCCAGTGACGCAGCGGGCATGCTGAAGCCGCCGGACGGGGACAGCAACAACCCGCTCGTCAAATACTTGTCGGGCCATGCGGACGAATACCAGATGAGTCCCGTTCAGAAGACGCTTGGTAGCGCACTCGACCTGGGCAGTCCGTCGGCCATGGCGGTCGAGGCGTCCAAACTGCTCTTCGACTTCGATCCCTTCGCCGTGTGCACGAACTGGGTGTTCGGGGACTGGAACAAGTACAACGATTGCGCTGATGTATGGAACAACCTCGCTTCTTTCTGCGATGCGGTTGCTGCGAACGTGCGCAAGGGCACCCAGAACGTCGGGCTCAGCTGGGACGGCAATGCGGCGGACGCCGCCACGGTCTACTTCGATGAATTCAGCAAGAAGCTGGATCAGATCAAGGAGACCTTCGAATCCCTGCGGACCTGCTACGCGCAGGCCGCACAACTGGCCTTCCAGCTCGCTGAAGCCCTCAAAGCGATCCTCGTCACGCTCTGTGACATGCTCGTCGTGTGGATGGTCAACCTAGCCGCAGCGTGGGCGGTGAACGCGATTCCGGTCGGGGGGCAGGTCGCCTCTGCGGGCATGTTTGCGTTGGCTGCCGCCCAGGCTGTGCGCATCATGGAGATGTGGGCAGAGGCCGCCAAGACGTTCGACAGGTTCGCGATGGCGCTGAGCGCGATCGCCCTGGCCGCCTCGGCAGCCGTCAACGGCTTCTCAGCGGCGGACGGATTTCCTGAAGTGAACACGAGCAGTTACGACCACCAGGCCGTCTAGCAGACGACGAGGACAGATTCGATGAGTTTCTTCGGCGGGGTGGACGACTTGGAGCGTTTCCTAACCCGATCGTGCTATATGAGTGTCGTGTCCGTCCCGGCCTGCTGGGGGCTCATGGTCTTCCTTGCCAACGATGTGGGCTGGCGATTCAGCTACTTGCTGACGGGCGTAATCCCCCTGGTCGCAGCGTATTTGGGCGTCCGAGGCAAGCGGGAGATTCGTACGGGGATGGCGCTCGGGGCGCTCGGGCTCGCCCTCGTTTCGACGCCGTTGATGCTCTACCTGGCGCACATCGAGGGCTGAAGCCGAGGCAGCGCGGTCGGTTCGGCGACGCTGCGTTTTCGGCGCGGAATGTGCTGAATCCCACGCGTCGAAGTTCGTGGCACCATCAATCGCGCGGCTCAGACCGACTCCAGTCCGTAGGAGGCCAGGTCCCATGTGCTGTCCTCGGAAATTGGTCCTCGCGGTGGCCACCTTGCCGTTGGCGTTCGGGCTGGCGTTTCTCGAAGGGGCGTGAGGCGGGACCCGTTCCATACGGTGTCTCAGCCTCACGCCTCACGTCTCGCGGCAGGGTCCTCGACGCGGCTTCCGGTGTGGAGGCGGCTGGTGTGTCAGTCGTTGTAGAGGGCGTAGGTCCAGATCTGGGCTTGGGAGCCGGCGTTGTCGATGATCCAGACGGCGTCTTCGATGTGCTGGCGGAAGAGGTGTTCTTCGTCGCGGTTCTCGATGGTGTTGAGGATGCGGTGGCCGGTGATCCACCAGGTGACCATGGCGAGGAAGCGGTCGAGGTCGGTGGCGACGAGGTAGCCGTCGAGTCCGCTTTCGTCGGTGCTGCGGGGCATGCGCAGGATGTGGCCGGTGGGGCCGTCGATGACGAGTTCGGCGCCTGACCAGAGGCCGATCTGGAAGAACGGGCCCGTTTCCGCTGGGGGTTGCAGGCCCTCGGTCCAGGACAGTTCGAACAGGAACTTGTCGTAGTCGGGTTCCAGCCGGATGCCTTTTTCCTGCATGACGGGGAGCCCGATGTCGGTGAGGACGCGGCGGGCGGTGTTGTCGGTAAGTCCTGGTGGCAGGGACTCGGGTGGGGTGCGCAGGACGCGGGCGCTGGAGAAGAGTTGCGGCAGGTCGGCTGCCGTGGTGGTGGAGGCGTCGGTGAGGCGGGCAGGCCCGGCTGCGGTCTTGGTGCCCAGGAGCGTGGTCCGGGCAGGGGTGCGGGGCTCGTGCCTTCCACGGCGAAGAGTCCGTCCGGGCCGGCGAGTACGGTCAGCCTGCCCACGCGTAGGAGGGCGGGGAGGAACTCGTCGTCGGGGCCTTCCTCGGTGGCGGCGAGTGCACGGAGTTCCTTGCGGTTGGTGGGAGGGGCCTGGCCTGGTGCTGTGGGCCAGGTGAGTGCGGAGGTGGCTTCGTCGGGGAGGCTGTCGCCGTACCAGGGCCCGGCCAGGAGGTCGCCGGTTTCGGCGTCCCAGACATGGATGCCATTGGCGTAGGCGCTGGAGAGGATGGCGGGGCGTTCGTGCCAGCGCACGTCGAACAGCGACGATGCGGGGCCGGGCTTGAGGTAGCTGGGGTCGTATCCGCCTGGTGGGCGCCAGTGGGTCCAGCGCACCTTCCAGGGAAGCCGTACTCCGGATTGCTCGATGGAGGTGGCCAGGTCGGTGTCGTTGCGGGCCGTCGCCATCAAGTGCAGCCAGGACGCCCACTCACCCTGCGCGGCAGGCGTCACCCCGTACATGTGCAGGTAGACGGCGTCTGCGGCGGCGTTCGTGTCGGGGACGGAGCCGTCGTGGGCACAGTGTGCCGCGTCTATGAGGGCGGACTGCGGGAGGTTGGCCATGACCTCGCCGTCACGCAGGAGTGTGTCGAACTCGCCGGCCTGTACGGCGTGCATGGCCAGACCGTGCGCGGTGTATCGGCCGAGGGGGCCGGAGGCGGCCCAGCCGTCCGGGTGGCGCAGCCGCGGCGCCAGCCCACGCAGCCAGCCGACCATGTGGCTGTTGACTTGCTGACTCAACTCCGCCGACGTGTCACGGCGCAGGGCTTCAGCGACCGCCTCGTCGATGAAGGAGACCTCTTCACCGGTCACGGTGAGCACATCGGGGAATCGGTCGGCCAGCGCGCGCAGTTCCGTCCCGTCGGCCTCCTCCGCACCCGCCGCCCGGGCCAGTTCGCTCCACACCTCCCAGGGCACCTGCCGCGGCTCCGACAAAGCCAGCGCACGGATCTCCAGGGACTGGGAGACCGCTGCAACAGCGCCCGATGAGTTGTCATCCAGCCAGAGTGACAACCTGTTGTGCGGCGACGCCTCAAGAACTGACGGCCGCGTGTCGAGCACCACGCTCGGCCCTTCGAGGGTGAGAGTTGACGCGGCGTGGTCACGGATCAGCAGTGGCTGCGCGGACGTGCGCGTCAGCCCCGCCCGCCCGGCATGGGCGATCAGAACCAGCTTGCCGGCGCCGTGGCGGCGCGCGGCCCTCTCCCAGGCGTAGGGCCGCGCCTCGTCCTCAGGAACCCCGACGACCCTGAGAGCACTTCGGAGCACGCTCTCCGCATCAGCCCCCGTGGCATCGACCAGCACACTCCCAGGGATCTGCCGGCGCACTCCGTCCAGGACTGCCGCCCCACCGGTGAGGCTGACGACGTCCAACTGCGTGTTCGCCGACGACTCGTCACCCCACCAGTCCAGAATCTGGGCGATCAGCTGGTCCCGGGCGAGACGTTAGGGGTGTGGAGAGAACACGGACCTTGGCTCCCTGCTTCGGCGGATCGACAAGCGTCACGCAAGCACATGTGAGTGTCTCTGGCGACCACGGGTCGCTTTCCTGGGCTTCGGTTCCGTGCGGCGGGGCGCGGCACCACAGCTGAGACGGCAGGAATACCCATGGCTCATCCGCCTCGCGTTCAATGACGAACCGGATCGGGGGTCGTGCGGAACGGCGGAGGCGGCCGATCATGTCCCGCGTGAACCGACTTGGCTCGTAGGAGGTCACGAAACCGTCGGCCCAGTACGCGTTCGCCAGCGGGGCAACCTCGGCCTGGGTGATCGCCCGCGCGGCGGCAGGCAAGGATCGCCCCCCTGTGTGCGACACCCCGTTCTGGTGGAGGCGCCGGGCGATGTCAATTGCATCCAGGCCCTGACAGCCCAGGAAGACGGCGTTCGGCAACCGCTCAGCGAGCTCCCGCAGCAAGTCGGTCCTGCCGGCACCGTCCAGACCGCGAATCGCGGGCGTCGGGTGCAGCCGATGAGGTGTCGTGAGCCAGTTCTCCGCCTGCTGCAGGGCCCTGTGAGGGGTCAACTTCCCCCCGCTCCACGCCTCGCCGTACTTCGCGCTACACACCAGGCCACGATCATGTGGCGCTTGTGAGGTGCCGTCAGCAGTGACCCCCAGGTTTCCTCGAGCGTCTCCCCGGTCGTCGTTCGTGCTTCAGTACAGGTAGTCGAACTCTTCGGTCTCTGTGACGTGTCCCCAGTTGCGGGTGGCTGCTGCTGCGGGGTCGATGCCGGCGAGCCAGGTTTTGAGTTCTTCGATGAGGTCGTCTCCGTCGAGGCCGCCGCTCGTGTGGTAGGCCAGCATGTACTTCCACTGGAGGCACACCATGGCGGTGAACTGGGCCAGGGATGTGCCGGCGAGGGGGTCGCCGAGCCGGTCGCCGTCGACCGCGTTTTTGCGTGATTGTCGCAGTACGCGGCCGGTGGGGCCGTCGAGGAGGAGGATGCCGCCGATCCAGGTGCCGAGTTCGTACGAACGCCGGCTGAGGCCGTACACCTCACTGTCGATTTCGACGATGAACTTGATGCCAGTGTCTCCGGACTTGAGGCCGAACGCGTTGACGATGCCACTGATGGCCACTTCTTCGGGTGCATCTGTGTGCCGCGTTGTCCCGGCCCACTGGGTGTTCGTCAAGATCACGACGTGACTGAGGTCCTGGTCTTCTGCTCGTAGGTACAGAGCGAAGAGGGATCGGTTGTCCTCGTAAGGGACACCGATGGCGCGCATTACGCGATCTGCTATCTGCTCAGCGGTACAGCCTGCGGCGTCGATGAGCACGGCACCGGGCGTCGCGTCGGCGAACTCCCGGAGCAGTCGGCTCTTTCCAGCGCCAGAAGGGCCATCCAGATACAGGAAGCCCTTCGTGGGAGGGAGGCGGTTCAGTCGTGCGCGGAGCTGATCGACGGCTTCCTTTGGGCCGAGTGGAGCATGCAAGGCGACGTCGTCCTTCTTCTTGGTAGAGCTGCCCGGGTCGCGTCTCTGCGGGCGCTTGCGCCTGCACTGCGCGCTTCCGAATCACCGCCGCTGTCGCCGTCGGACGGGTCCGTCGGGGTTCTTGAACTGCGGCTCAGACCCATTCCAGTCCGTAGGAGGCCAGGTCCCATGTGCTGTCCTCGAAGTCGTAGCCCTCGAGGATGAGCGTCCAGGTCTCGGCTTGGGAGGCGGGGCGGTCGATCTGCTCGCACCACCTGGCGAGGTTGTCCTGTGCGTCTTTGTGGTCGGTGACGTAGGGGAAGTGGGTTCTTCGGAACTCGTCGTACAGCCGGACCATGGCGAAGAATTGGGTGAGGCTGCTGCCGGCGATCGGGTCGGTGGAGCCGCCCGTGCCGTCCCGGTAGAGCCGGCCGGTGCTGCCGTCGAGCAGGAGTCTGGAGTACATCCACATGCCGAGCTCGTAGAACGGGCCGCTGCTGGGTGCTTCGCTCTTGGCGCGGCGTTGCCGGGGCAGGTGTCGGTCCTGGCCGGGCCAGGCCACTTCGACCAGGGGGCTGTTCCCGCGCGGAGTGATGTCCAGGTGCAGGAAGTCCCTGATCTCCGGCAGACCCGTCCGGGCGAGGAAGTCCCGTGCGGCGGGATCCGTGAGGCCGTGCGGGAGCTGTCCATCCGCGAGCTGGTGACAGGTCCCTGCGCCGAAAGTCTCCTCGAGCCAGTCCCGCAAACCTTCACCGCGTAGGGCGGCGGCCGCGGACGGGGCAGCGGCCAGGGAGCGGAACGGGTGTGTGCGGCGATCAAGGGCCGCTTGGGGTAGGTGTCCTGGGCGGTGCTTGCCGTGGTTTCGACGGATACGGCGAAGAGGCCCGCGGTGCCGGCGAGCACCCAGTGCCCGTCACGTAGAGGCCCTTGGTCACGGCCTGGGGGCAGGAGGGCGGCTCAGGTACGGCGTGCGTCTCCCGCTTCCAGCCGTTGTCCGTGTGCTCGGCGAAAATGACGTCCGGTGCCTCGTGACCTCCGGAGCGTCGCGGGCTGCTCCAGGGGAGAGGGGCGTCGGACAGAGAGGCGTGCACCTCGACCGGAGCCGCGACAGGGTCCCCGGTCGTCGGGCTCCATTCCTGGCGAAGGACCGGTATTTCGGGTAAGCGATCTTGCCGGTGGTCGCGTCTCGTGCTGTGACGATGTTCAGGCCCGACTCCGCGACTACGACGCCGAGTCCATCGACGCGCCCGACGTCGCCCTGGATGCGGCCGAAAATACCGGCGGGGCGCCAGTGGGTCCACGTGGTCTGCCACGGCAACGGAACGCCCGCGGCCAGTAGTCCGTCGGCCAGCTCGGTGCGGCCCGAGCTGAGCGCGGCGTGGTGGAGCCAGGCCACCCACTCACCCTGTGACGAGGGGGAGACGCCTTGGACCTCCAGATAGTGCAGCATCGCGGCCACACTTCCGTACGGCACACCGTCGGGGTGGGCGACGGCGAGGGCCGCACGCAGTGCGGTGACCGAGAACTGGGCCAACAGCCGTCCGTCGTTCAGGAGTTGGGGCAGAACACCGGCCAGGGCTGCATGCAGGGGAAGAGCCTGAGCGGCGTACCGCCTCACAGGGCCCTGCTCCGACCAGAGCCCCGGTCCGTCGCCGTCCGTCGTCGAGGACATGAAGGCGTCGACGGCGCGGGATTGGATCTCGGAATCCCAAGGTTGCTTGCGTCGCCATGCATGGCGAAACGCTTCGGACCGGAACGCGACCGATGACCGGTCTTCGTCCACGGCCAGGACGTCCGGGCGCTTCTCGGCGAAGGAGAGGAGCGTGCGCGCCTCCGCGGTCACCCCGCGCGCGGAGCACAGCAACTGCCAGACCGGCACCGGCACCTGACGAAGCTCGGCATCGGCCAGTGCGCCCAGCCACCCGGCCGCGGTCGGCTCCTCCCCGGCGGTCTCCGCGGCCGAGGCAGGTGTCGGCAAGGTGACTTCGTACTCGGCGATACGGCGAAATCTCACGAGATCAGGGTCGTACTCCGCCATGACCCAGACCTCACGACCTTGGAACCGTCGGAACCCCGGAGCCAGAACCTCCGCTACACGGGCCGGTTCGGTCGACGTCACCGTCTCACCCGCGTACTGCACATTGGCGAGGAGGAGGACACAGGGGCGCCCGACGGGAGCGGCACGGCACTCCTCGCGCATGCGGGTGGCCACCGCGTCGGCGCTCATACCCCTGCAGTCGATGAGTGTGGCGCTGGGCCAGCGGTCCCGCACAGCACCCAGATACGCGGTCTTGCCACTGAGCGCCGGGCCGAGTACGGAGAACACTCGCCGCTGGCCCGCGGGCAACTCCCGTCAGGCTTCGATACGAGCCCAGTGCTCAGCGCTGATCTCGGGCACTCGTGTTTCCCCCTCCATGAGTGGTGACGCGGTCCATGACGTTACCGACACGGCTTGCTGTCGCGGCACCTGAGGGGGATGCCGTCATCGCGAGCGAGGCCCGAACTCGCCGCGTGCGACCGACCCCCGATCCGCCCGTCAGACTCGGTCTTCGAAGTTGTAGTCCTCGAAGACTCTCTGCCACCCCTGAGTCCGGTACGCGTCGGGGTCGATGAGATCGAGCCAATGGCGTACGTCCGACTCCGTGTCCTCGATCGACCAGTCGGAGGCGAACCACCAGTAGTAGAGGCGGACCATGGCGACGAACTGGCTGAGACTGCTACCGGCCAGCGCGTCCTCGATCCCGGATGAACCGTCTTGCAGCACCCTCCCGTCGTGACCGTCGAGGAGCAGACGCGCGCCTTGCCACCAGCCGAGCGAGTAGTAGGCGGGTTCCTGCTCGGTCGGCTCGGCGACGGGGCGAAGGCCCGTGTCCGCGAGGCCGGTGGTGTCCAGTTCAAGGAAGCCCGTGACGCAGGGGAAGCCGACCGAGGAGAGGAACTGGCGCGCGCCGGCGTCCGAGAGGGCGGACGGCAGAGTCTCCTGCGGGAAGCGCTTGACCGCCGTAACGTCCCAGAGGTCCGTCAGCCAATCGGTCGTGGGGGCCAGGGCCGTGGCCGGCAGATCCGCCGGAGCGAGAGTCGTTCCCGTGCTCACCAGCCGCTTGAGGAGACCGGAGGAGGCCTCCCGCCCTGCGCCCTGATTGATCTCGACCACGAACACTCCGTCCGTGGAGGCCAGAGCAAGGTGATCTCCCAGGCGTACGCCCCGACGAACGTACTCGGGCATGCGGGGGAGATCCACTGCGCCGTCCGCGGCTCCGGCAGGCCGCCATCCTTGGGGCCCTTGATCCGCTGACGTCGTACCCGGCGTGCTCGTGGCCTCGCCGGGCTCGGGGCGTGGTGCGCCCGTGGCCAGGCCCCAGGTGCCGATGTGGTCGCGGCGGGTGCGGGCTGTGACCACGTTACCGGATGGGGTGTGCGCGATCCGGAGAGTTCGGACGATCGGCCGCTTGACCAGGGCGTCCGTACGGAACGCGTCGGCACCGACACCTTGGGCCCAGAGCGTCCGCCAAGGCAGGGCCACGGGTCCGGCCGCCGCCAGGAGCCGATCCGCGGCCGCTCTCTCCGTCGATCCGGCCTGCATCAAGGTCAGATGCAACAGGGCCAGCCACTCACCCTGGGACGAAGGCTGCCCACCACGGCGTGCCAGGTAGTGGAGACGGGCCGCCGCAGTGCCCTGCGTGATGGGCTGCCCGTGGAAGGCGGCCTCGAACGCCTCGAAGAGCGTCGCGAATCCGACCCTGGCGACTGCCTCGGTGTCCTCGAGGAATGCCTCGAACCGGTCGGCTGCGGCGGCGTGACCGGCCAGGGCGCGCTCGGCGTACCAGCGCGTGGCGTCGGAAGCGTCTGCGGCCGACAGGGTGGTGACGATGCGCGCGTGGCTGGACTTGGCCTCGTCGGCGGGCATCTGCGCACGCAAGTGCCGGGCGGCTGCTTCCTGCTTGAGGGAGACCAGCGGAGTGCCGGTCCCGTCGTCGGTCCGGTGGATCCACTCCGCGGCCGCCGCATCGCCGAGCAGGGAGTCGAGCTCGGCCTCGGGGGCATGTCCCGGCCCAGGGCCGAACAGAGACCGGACCATACGGTGAGGGGAACGAATCGGTGCTCGGCCAAGGCCAGCGCGCGAAGGGCGGACGACAGAGGCGCCTCGTCGTCCTGTTGCAGAAGGGCGGGCCCGGGATTGAAGCCGCCCTCCAGCGTCAGTTGGCGTCCCCGCCACTCGGCGACCCTGCCTGGACCGTCATCGACCTCGACCAGCAAGCGCATCCGCAGGCCGCGCCGATGGTGCTCGATCAGCGCGCGTGCCACGTGACCGAGCACACGTTCCGGTTCACGCGAGGTATGCAGCCGCCCGGCCCACTGCGTGTTGGCGAGGATGACCACGGGGTCGTTGGTGATCTGACCGGCGACGGTGGCGAAGTTGCCCTTGAACGAGTCCGTGGCGGGGACGCCAAGGGCCGCCGCCACGCCCCGGGCCACCTCCTCCGCGGACCTGTCGGCGCAGTCGACGTACACCGCGGCAGGGTGGCGGGCGACGACTTCGCGCAGCAGCGCCGTTCTGCCGCTGCCCGCCCGCCCGCCGATCCACATCCAGGCGCTGGTGTCGCGAGGTCGATCGATCCACCGCAGCGCACGGTTCAGTGCGAGTTCGACTGGGACGGCGTCCTGGTACGGGGTGGTACTCATGAGTACAGGGTCGGGTCTCTCAGTTGTGACCAGGAAGCAGTATGGCGAGCGGTGACAAACCGAGCGCCCCGCCATGCCTCTTGGCTGCCTACAAGTAGATGAATTCGTCTGTCTCTGTGACGTGTCCCCAGTTGCGGGTGGCTGCCGCTGCGGGGTCGATGCCGGCGAGCCAGGTTTTCAGTTCTTCGATGAGGTCGTCTCCGTCGAGGCCGCCGTCCGTCACGTACGCCATCATGTACTTCCACTGGAGGCACACCATGGCGGTGAACTGGGCCAGGGATGTGCCGGCGAGGGGGTCGCCGGGCCGGTCGCCGTCGACCGCGTTTTTGCGTGATTGTCGCAGTACGCGGCCGGTGGGGCCGTCGAGGAGGAGGATGCCGCCGATCCAGGTGCCGAGTTCGTAGAAGGGGCCTTCTCCGATGGGTGTTTCGAAGTCTTTGGTGCCTTCCCAGGTGTGCTGGGTGAAGCCGGTGCCGGCGAGGTTGTGGGTGTTGAGGGTGAGGAAGTTGCTGACGGCGGGGAAGCCGGTTTCGGTGAGGAAGAGGCGGGTGGCCTCGTGGGTGAGGCCGGCGGGCAGCTTGTCTTCGGTCAGGAGTGGGGCGATGTCCGCGTCGAACACGTCGAGTACCAGCTCGCGGGTGGGGCGGCAGGCGGCCTCGTCGTACGGGCGTGGGGTTACCTCCGTGTACCAGGTGACGGCAGGGAGTGCTGGCAGTGGGCTGTCTTCGACGTAGTCAGGGTTGAGCTCGATCGCATAGAGCCCTCGGTTACCGCCGAGCACGATCAGATCCCCGGCACAGGCGACTTCGTCAGCCTTGGGTGCTTGGATCACACGGGGAGTGGACGGGTTGCCTACAGCTGTCGCCCGAACCAGGTTCCACGATGTCTCGGCTTCCCAAGGAGTGGGCGTTGGCGAGGTGGGTGTGGCTTCCTCGACGACTGATCCCTCGGCTCCCGTCAACTCTCCCGTACGTGACAGGAGTCGGCCGGTGGCCGCGTCCCAGGTTTGTTCGTGGCCGTCCCTGGTGGAGCTGGTCACGGTGCTGCCATCCGGGGCGGCTCGTAGCGCGGTGACGCCGTCGATCTGGGGAGGACAGGGGCGGACGCGGCCGGGAGCTCGCCAGTGGGTCCATACGGTGCGCCACGGCAGGGGACCGGCAGCTTCGGCCAAGGCGTCGGCGCGTTCCGTGTCTCCCTGGCTGAGTGCCACGAGATGCAGCAAAGACACCCACTCCGCCTGCGAGGACGGCGCCAGACCGAGATTGCGGAGGTAATACAAGTCGGCGGCTGTGCTGCCCGCGGGGATGCGGTGGGGGAACGCCAACCGCAGTGCGTCGAGCAGCGTGGGGTGGGTGCACTTGGCCAGAAGCCGGGGATCTGCCAGCAACTCGTCGAAGCGGTTGGCGGCTGCGGCATGGGCAGGAAGGGAATGGGCGAGATAGGAGATGAGCGGGTCGTCGTCCGTGCAGGCGAAGAGGCGCCCTGTGATGGCGTGTTGGAAGGCCCGGTACGCCTCTGCGGGAACCTCGCTGCGCAGTGCCCGAGCGTCGCGTTCGTGAGCGAAGCCGACGGGCTGTGCCGAGGGGGCGACCGTGACGAGAGACGACTCCGCGGCGATGGTCCGCAGTTCCACCTCTTCGAAGTCGGTGCCGAACACGGAGCAGAGGGCCTCCCACTCGTCGAAGCGCACGTGATGCCGTTCCGACAGGGCCAGAGCGGTCAGGGCGGCGCGCACGCGTGGTGGGAGCGAGTCGGGGGACCACCTGGTGGTGTCGGGCCCCGGCGCGAGGACGATGCGGTCCGAACGTCGGCTGAGGTCGTACACCTCACTGTCGATTTCGACGATGAACTTGATGCCGGTGTCTCCGGACTTGAGGCCGAACGCGTTGACGATACCGCTGATGGCCACTTCTTCGGGCTCATCTGTGTGCCGCGTTGTCCCGGCCCACTGGGTGTTCGTCAAGATCACAACGTGACTGAGGTCCTGGTCTTCTGCCTGTAGGTACAGAGCGAAGAGGGATCGGTTGTCCTCGTAAGGGACACCGAGGGCGCGCATTACGCGATCTGCTATCTGCTCAGCGGTACAGCCCGCGGCATCGATGAGCACGGCACCGGGCGTCGCATCGGCGAACTCCCGGAGCAGTCGGCTCTTTCCAGCGCCAGAAGGGCCATCCAGGTACAGGAAGCCCTTCGTGGGAGGGAGGCGGTTCAGTCGTGCGCGGAGCTGATCGACCGCTTCCTTTGGGCCTAGTGGAGCATGCATGTTGGCGTAATCCTCTACATCTCGGTGCAACTAAGTGGTGGGGCTCTTCTGCAACTCCCCAGTCTCCATGGCTCTAATCCAAACCTTGCCAAGCTTGTTGAGATTCTTGATTAGGTCGGCTTCAAACTGTCGCTTATAGGTCGTCCCCTTAGGGAGTGCATTCGGGTCCACGATGTCTGCCTCCTTTCGGTATCCCGTGCCATAGAAAACGTCGACCCCTGGCATGGTTTGCGAAAGCAGTCGGGCGCAATTTGCGTAGCCTGAACCATGGCCACATGGTTCACGGTCGGTGTACATACTGAGTGGCTCATAGCGGAAATTTTCGTCGCGCTGCTGGTTGAGTGTATCAAGGTAATCTAGAATATTTTTTTCGGAGTGCTTGTTGTCGCTTCCCGGGTAAGAGCTGTCAACAACATAGCTAATTTGCTTGCTGACTGGATCATAGACCTCGACGGCTGCGTAGTTGCGCCCCGTGAAGTCTGGGCGATGTACTCCTGAAGCCTCGAGGCTCGCAGCGATTCCGCCCAGCTGCTCTTTGAGAGCTTTCGTGGTTTCTTCGTCCCGCCGCGCCGGTACCCAGTTAGCTTTAGCGTGCTTCTCGGGGCCTCGACTCGGATAATCGGCCTGTGGCTCAGGGCTGGCACCCGCTGCATGCGACTCGTGAAAATTCAAGCTGAGGCGGGCCAGCGATGCGACTACTGCTCCGCGTTCCCCCGGGTGCATGTCTGCGAAACCCGGGAGAATCCTCGCCAGATCATCGTGCCGCAGAATACTTGGTTTGTGGTTTGGGTCGTCGGGGCGGGGTGGACTGCAAGAATTGAGTGCTTCGACGAGTGGAATCCGTGTGCCGTTGCCGTTCTCGTTCGGGATTGGATCGAGCCAACGGTTCAGGTGCTGGTGCACCGGATCCAGGTTGAGCTGGCGAACGTCGTTCGTCTGTCGCAGGTTCTGCTGATCCGGCATAGGGGCCATGCCGTAGTGCGTTGAGTCGACAGTCTCCGGCTCGGTTAGCCGATCATGTTCCCTGCGCTGCGGATCGTCCCTCGGATGATCTTTGTTTTCGGCGTTGCCGGAATTCGATTCGTCTGGAGCCCCCGCCGGTTCCGCGGCTGGTCGACGGTCAGGATGATCGGCTGTTTCGGGAGTCCGACGGTCGGAGTCCGGCGCGGACTGATCGGCGTCGACGGTTCCTTTGGGCGTGACCGGCTGGCGGTTCGAGTCCAGGGGGATGGCGAAGACGCCGTGGTCGCCGCTGTGGAGCGGGTTTCGGCTCTGCTGGCCCGTCTGGGCGTCGATGTAGGTGATCTTGCCGTTGTGGTTGACGGCGTTCCACGCGTGGGCGCGGCCGTTGGCGTCCTGCGTGATGATGACGGCCTGGGAGCCGTGGCCGCTGTCGCGGAGGGTGTTCTCCAGGCGATTGAAGGCGTCGTGGCCGTTGCCCATGTCGCTGAAGCGGGCACCGAGCGTGTTCTCGATGCGGTCGCGGCCACCCCTCTCACCGCGGTCCGAAGGGTTGCCGTCCGCGTCCAGGTCGGGGGTACGGGCGCCGGCAGCCGTGGGGTTGCCCGCGTAGGTGTCGACCGTGGACAGGGCCGTGTCGACGCAGTTGTTGCTCCGGCCCGGCGCGTCCGGACCCTCGCCGTTGATGCGCTGCACCCAGGGGCCGTCGGCCGGGTCCGGCGGACGGGTCGGGTCGCCGTTCTCGTCCCGGGGGACCGAGTTCTCCAGGGCGTCCTGTTCGGCCCGGGTGGGATCGGTCACGCCACCTGGGGGGTTCGTGTTGCGCGTCTCCGAGGCCGGGGTCGAGACGTCCCTCGGCTTCGGAGTGTCGGGGGTGCTCTGCCGGTCGGGCGTGGTCGGGCCCGAATCCGGGTTGTTGTGGGGCGCGGAGGGAGTGGGCTGTCCGCTCGGCGTGGTGGTCACGTGGTGGATCGGGACCGGCGTGACCTGCGGCTGCTGCTGGTGGTGGTTCGGGGTGCTCGCCGGGGGCTGCTGGGTGTGTGACGGCGTCTGGGTGCCGGGCTGGTTCGGCGTGCTGCCCGCGGGCTGCTGGGGCGGGCGGGACGGGGTGCCGGTGCCTGGCTGGTTCGCCGTACCGGGCGTTCCCTGAGACGTCGGGTTGTGCGTGGTGGCCCCCGGTGACGTCGACGGGGAGTGGGGGGTGCTGCCGCCTGGTGTCGGCGTGGACGGCGACGTGGTGGGCCTACTTGAGGCGGGCGGCGTCGACTGGGCGGCGTTCTGGCCCGGTGTGGGGGTACGGCTGCTGCCGGGCTGGTCCGGGGTGCTGCGCGGAGGGGTGCTGTCGCCCCGGGGGGTCGTGCTCGGGTTGCCGGGGGTGGTGGTGCGGGGTGCCGTACGGTCGCTGCGGTCGTTCGGCGTCGTACCGGGGTTGTTGCGGGAGGTCGAGTTGTCGCCCGGTGTCGTGCTGGGGTTGTTGCGGGGCGTTGAGTTGTCGTTCGGCCTCGCACCGGGGGTGTTCCGGGGCGTCGAGTTGTCGTTCGGCGTCGTACTCGGGTTGGTGCGGGACGGCGTGCCGTCGTTCGGTGTCGGCGTGGTCGAGCGGGGCCGGGGCGTGTTGCCGTCCCCGGGGGTGGTGGGGTTGCCGCGTGGCGCGGGGCGGTCGCCGGGTGGCGTGCCCGGGGTGTTTCGTGGTGTGGTGCCGGCGTCTCCCGTGGGGGTGCCTCCGGGGCGCTGCGCCGGTATTCGGTTGTCGGGCGTGCCCGGCGTACGGCTGTCCCCGGTTCCGGGGACGCGGCCGTCCGCAGCGGGTGTGCTTCGAGGCACCGTGGGTCCGGTGGTGCGGGGGGTGGAGGCCGGTCCCGTCCCGGCGGTGGGCGCCGTGCCGGGCGTGCTGGCGGAAGGATTCCTCGCCGGACCCGAGTTGGCGTGCGGGCTCGTGGGAGACGTACCGCCGCCCGATGGCCCGCCCGAACTGTGGCTCGCGGCAGGAGCCGTGCCGGCCGGGGCGGCTGCCGTGGGAGACGTCGGGATGCCCGAGCCACCGTCCGGACGGCCTCCGGAGCCGGTCGGGGAGGCGTCGCCGGCCGTCGGTGTCGGCGCGGCGTTGGACTGCGTGGGTGTGGTGGCCGCAAGGCTGTCGATCTGAGTGCCGATCGAGCCGCCCGTCGGCGAGGAGGACGGACTGCTGGACGACGCGTGCGTGGGCGCGGACTGCGGCGACGGGGAAGACAGCCCGGATACGGGGGAGCCACCGCCGGTGTGGGACGGGCCCGACGTGCTCGGCGTGCCGGAGGAGCCGGTGGGGCTGTCGGAGCCGATGGGCGAGCGGCTGCCCGGCGAGGGGTCGTCGAAGTCGGACAGGGACGAGTCCGACGGCGCCTGTGTCGGCCGCGAGAACGGGGTGTCCGACGTGGACGGACCGCTGGAGTCCGAACCCGGCCCGGAACCGGAGTCGGGGCCCAAGCCCACATCGGGTCCGCCGATGTTGTTGCCGCCGGTGTCGGCGGATATGCCGTTGCCTATGTTCGTGCCGGGCAGGTTGGTGCCGTTGCCCGAACGCGTGGTCGTCGAGGAGTCCGACCCGTTCGCATCCGAGTTGGAACTACCGGAGTTGCTGTCCGAGTTGGACGACGAGGAGTTGGGGGACGGGGAGTCGGAGGACGAGGACGACCTGGAGTTGCTGTCCGAACCGGGGTCGCTGCCGACGTCGCCGTCGGGCAGCCCCGACGTTCCGTCGTAGCCGTCGATGCGGCTGTCGATCGCATGGCGGGCCCGGCTGCCGGCCTTCTGGCCCAGGCTGTCGCGGACGCCCTCGGCGAACGTCTGCGGGCTCTGCTTGAGCGCGTCCAGTCCCGCCGTACCACCGGCCTTGAGGGTGGCACCGACGTCGTAGCCCTCCTGAGCGCCGAAGCCGACGTTCACCGTCTGGCGGACGAGGTCGGTGATGATCGCCTCGATCGCCGAGATGGCGGGTTCCTTCATCGTCTCCACGATCGCCTCGAGCAGCGCTTGCTTCAGCTCGTCGAGGAGGCGGCGGACGATGAGACGGGTCACCTGGGTGGCGCCGAGGCCGGCGACCTCGGACAGGCCGAAGGTGAAGGGAGCGGCGGCGTGCGCGGCGATGATCTCGATGACCAGGGCGATCAGCTGGGCGATGACCGCCCATTTGGCGAACTCGACGAGGTAGGCGCACGCCTCCAGCACGTTTGCGATGAGAAATGCGGCCTCGGCGGCGTTGCGGAGGTAACCGTCCCCGCCGCCGCCACCGCCGTCGAACTTCTCGTACGTCTTGACGAACTTGTCGATCGACTCACCGGCGTTGTGTGCGGTGACCTGACGGGCGGCGCCGTTCGCCGTGCCGTGCAGCTCGTTGACCTTCTCGCCGAACTGCCGCCACACCTCGGCACAGTCTCTGAGCTTGTCCTCGTCCGCTGTGGGCCATCGGTAGCCCAGCATCTCGAGCACCCACTCGAGTTCGTCCGGCAGCATCATCGACACAGCAGAAAGCACCCCCGTCAGACCGAACGGCCGTACAACTCCCTCACCCGTCCAGGGAAATCACACAGGAGTACAGCCGTCCGCAAAGTTTACGGAATCACCGGCGAACCGACTCAGGGTGGTGCTGTCACAAGTCCGTTTCAGGACGGAGCTGTTGACGGGACCACTCGGCCGGAGTCGCCGCGATTCCGTGCCGAACGCTTCACACCCTTCCTCGAGGTGCCCCTGCTCTTGGGGCGATCGGCGGTCCACCGCCCCCCGCACCCCCCTCAGCAAGATCGCGCCTGAACAGCCAGGCTGACGCCTGCCGTTGAGCGACAGTCGATGGCCGTCTGCGCTCCCACCCACGGGACTCGCCCGCCGTTCGCGCACGGCCCTGCGGGCGCTACGCTGCCTGCACATGACGACGCGTGATGGGGAACAAATGCTGGCGGAACGCGGCGCGGACAGTCTGGTGCGGGACGACGTGGAGGAACCGCGGGCGCGTCCTCAGAGGCCATCGGAGCCGAGCACGCCGAGCGAGCGCTCGCAGCAGGCGCGGAGCGCTCGGGGCGGCCTCATGGCCATAGGAGCGCTGGTCGCGGTGGCATGCCTCTTCGCGATCGTGGGGCGGCTGAACGGCGGTACGGAGGCCGGAGCCTGGACCGTGGCCTACGCGATAGGCCTCGCCTCGGCCACCCCCGGTGTGGAACTGGCCCGGCGCGGACGCACCCGCTGGGCGCTCATGACGACCATCGTGGGCGCGGTCGGCGCGACGCTGGGCAACGCGCTGCCCTGATCGCATCGCCGAGCGGCCCGTCGTCCTGGGCGGGTCGGGTGGGTACCGCTGTTCGGCGCCGTGGGACAGCTGTGTCCGCATGTGAGGCTGTTGTGGAGGGCCGTACGGCTGCTTGTGGCGGTGGCCGTACGGTTGGGGTGGCCACCGCGGCAGCCATGCGGTCCCCCGGAACATCCCGCACGAGATCACGAGATACTGCGGGGGCCGACGAGCGGACCGGAACAGCGAGGAGATGCGACATGGCACGGCAGCCCGACAACTCATCGAACCCGCAGGGCGCGTCGCCCGAGCGCGGTGTGCTCGACGAGGCACTCGAACCCGAGCAGATCAAGTCCCTGAACTCCGCGCTGCGCAAGCTGTCGCAGACCGACAACGTGAGCAAGGACCTACAGGAGGCCGCCAAGCGGATGCTGTCCGGCCGGCTGGCCCTGCGCGACGCCCTGGACGACCCTGCGTTCGCCCGGGCCTTCGGCAGCGGGGGGCTGGCGTCGCTGCGCGGCCAGTGGGAGTCATTGCCCGAGGAGGAGCGCGACCGTCTCCGGCACGGCGAGCCATTGCAGGGTGGCACTGACGCCGGTCAGAAGGACACCCAGGGCAGGCCCGCGGAACCGGGCGGCCAGAAGCCGGGCGGGGGCCGGCACAGTGGGGGCTTCTCGCTGTACTGACGGTTTCGTGCGGCCGTTCCCACCCGTCGCCGCCGCGCACCGAACAACCAAGGTCATGGCCCGGCCGGCATGGACATCAGTCAGTCGGTCGATCGCAGTGCACTCATCCAGACGGCGGTGCCCACGGAGTCGGCGTCGGCCAGCGTGGACTCCAGGTCGTCTCTGATCGCAGTGCGCTCGATACGGCTCCCCGCCGAGGCCAGCATGCAGCGTGTAGTTCTGCAGCAGAGCCCGGAGCCGAGTCGGACATGCCCCCAAGTCCACCGCCGATCCGCCGACCGTCAGAACAACCCGTGCCACATCTGCTCGACCACCAGCGACCACCACGCGTCCGGATCCGTGAGTGCCGACGCGTCCACCGCCACCAACTGCTCCTGCAGTGAGGCCACTTCGGCGCCCGCCTCGACGGCGTCCAGGCCGCGCATCCGCTGCCGTGCCGTAGCGAGAAGGGCCAGGGATCGGGCGAACGCGGCGGTCGAGACGTTGACGTAGCGGGCCGTCGCGGTGACCGGGTCCACCGCCCAGAGCGCGCCCAGGCCGTCCGGCTGGCCGCTGCCGGGCAGGCACTGCACCGCGATGACCGCGACCCCGTCGAAGCCGACGCGGACCAGGTAGGACAGGGCGGCGATCTTCTCCTCGCCGGCCGGGCTGCGCCGCTCGCGCAGATTGGTCGAGACGTCCGTGAACAGGCCGCCGGCCGGGGGCGCTTCGGGCCGGTCGGCCGTGAAGAAGAGCGGCAGGTCGTCGGGCAGCCCGGCCGAGGTCAGCGTCGACACGGCGGTCTCCGGGAGGGCGCTGCCCTCGACGTCCTCGGCGGCGTAGCGGCGTACGCCCTCCCCGCCGAACACCTCGACGAGATGGCGGCCGAGCTCCTCGTCGGACATCGGCGCGGCGGGCGTCACCTGCGTCGGCACCGGCACGCGGTGCGGGCGGGGCGGCGGCTGCTGGCCGGCGATCCGGTGCGTCGTCTCGACCTGCTCGACCAGCGCCGCGATGCCCTCGGCCCGCGTCTCGGCACGGGCACCGTATGTCTGGGAGCAGGACAGCTGGGCGTTGCGGAAGGTGTTGAGGAGCTCGGCGGTGTAGCCGCCGGGCAGCAGGCTGGGGCGCAGGTCCGTGTGGACGGCGACCACGTTCTCGACGGGCACCTGCATGCGCCGCAGCTCGGACCACGCCTGGTACTCGGCGGGGGGCTGCCCCGGGGCGGAGGTGCGGAAGAGGGTGGTCTCCTCACCGTTCGCGGGGTCGACGTACGTGAAGACGGCCGTGTTCCCGGGACCGGTCACCGGACGCTCGCCACCACGGGAGGCACCGGCAGCGCCCGCGCCCCCGTGCTTCTCCCGGTACATCCGCACGACCTCCTCGACCGGCACCGACGGCCAGACCGTCAGTTCGCCGGTGCGGCGGTCCACGACCCCGCACGAGGCACCGATCTCGGAGGGCGGCCGCCGCTCCCCGGTCTCCGGGTCCCGCTCGGGCGCCGCGGGTGCCGCCCACACGACCCAGCCCAGGTCGAACTCCTGCATCCGGACCTCGCGGCGCGGCTCCGTCGACCCTTCCGGGTTGAGCCAACGGTCGGCGACGGCGAGCGCCTGCTCCTGGCTGGTCACGGGGAGGCTCCTTCGATCGGTCTGTTCGGTGCTTTGGGAGAGGAAGGACGGGCTGGGCCGCGCTCGTCGGTCGTACGTCGTGCCTACGAGGCTATCTCCGCGCCTGCCGCCCGGATCCTGAGGGCCTTCGCCCCCCGCTCCGTTGCCACGAGCAGGACGCCGTCGGGGGACAGGTCGGCGGCCGTGAAGGGCGTGTCCGAGATCAGCGCGGCCACCACCTCCTGGTCCGCCCGGTTCCAGACCCGCAGGTAGTCCCCGCCACGGCTCAGGCCGAGCGGCGCGGCGGCCCGTTCCTCCTCGGACGGGCGAACGATCCGGTCGAGGTCGAGGTCGACGTCGTCCAGGAGACCGGGCTGTACCAGGCCGTGGACGAGTACGGAGGCCCCCGGCTCCCCGCCATCCGTGCCGGCGCCGACGGGCCGCGCCCCCGGTGTGCCCGGCGGCACGACCAGGACGGCGACCGGCGTGGCGGCAGCCCCCTCCGTGCCCGGCAGACTGCCCACCGTCACCGCGCTCACTCCGGCCACCGGCAGGCTCCACAGCGTCTGCCAGGGCAGGTCCAGGCCGAGCCGTCCGTGGATGGCCTCGGCGTACTCGGGCAGGCCGTCCTCGACGAACGCGGTCTCCAGGAGGGCCGCCCGCAGCAGGGCGGGCGCCTGGGTGCGGGTCAGCAGGGGAGCCGTCCGCAGATACGTCCGCGCCGGCGCGCCCAACTGCTCCAGCGGTACGGCCTCGACGGCGGCCCGCAGCGGCACCGGATCGGCGTGCACGAAGAGCCCCGGGTCCGTGAGGAGTTGGGGCAGCAGCCCGGCCTCCAGCGTGTGGCTCGCGATGTGGTCGCGGACGTACGGGTCGGCCTTGCCCCAGTCCTGGTCCGGCACCGCCTCCAGCAGGGCCATGGCGATCTGCGTCTGGGCGGCCACGATGTTCGGCAGACCGGCGCGGATCTCCTCGGCGAGCGCCGGATGCATCAGCCGCAGCAGCGTGCGCCCCCCGTCCGCTCCGTCGCTCTCCGCACCCTCCTCCTCCGATGCGGCCGGCACCTCCTCCGGCTGCACGAACGGCCCCGCCAGCAGCATGCCGCCCGCGATGGCCGGGCTCATGTCGTGCCCGGCGACGGCGCTCGCCAGCCGTGACCAGAGCTGGACGGGTACCCCGTCCGCCTCGGCCAGCGCGAGCGGCGCCAGTAGCAGCCGCAGCGTCTGCGAATCGGTGCCGAGTCGCCTGGCGTGCAGGTCGAGGGCCGCGCCGACCGATGTCGGCAGGAACCGTTCGTCGGCCGGGTCGAAGCCCTCCGGCGCCATGAGGACGCAGTTGACGGTGAGTTGGACGACCAGGGGACTGCCGGCCCGCCGCCCGATCGCCGCCCCCAGCGCGAGACGGGTGGCCGGGTCCACGGTGAACGGCAGCTCCGGTGCGCCGAACTCCGGGTTCAGCGCGGCCTGTGCGTACCGCACCAGGAGGTCCGGGTCGGCCCACTCGGGTGCGTCGAGGTCGATGATCTGCGCGGTGCCCGGCGGCAGCCCGTCGACCAGCGCGGCGGCCAGCGGACGCGGCACCTCGGCCATCAGCCGTACGGTCTCGGTGGCGGCCAGCGGGGCCAGCACCTCCCGGACGAGCCGGGCCGGTTCGTCGGCGGTCCGCACCGGACCCGCCCGGTCCACGTCCGGGACGACGACGGTCACCGGCTCCGCCAGCGCGGCCAGTTCGGCGTACACGCCCTCGACGCCGGTGGCGCTCAGCTCGAAGTGGTCGGCGATCAGCCACAGGACCTGGGCCGCGGTCAGCCCCTCGGCGCTCGGCACCGCGGGCGCGGGAAGCTCCGGCGGCACCGTCGACGGGTCCATCGCGTCCAGCGGCAGCCCCTTGCGGTACTCCGGCTCGCACAGCATGAGGAACCCGGTGAGCAGTCGCGAACGCCCGCTGCCCGCGTCCCCGGTGAGCACGACCACGCGCGGGGCGCCGGGCGCCGCCGCCCGCCACGCGGCGAGCGCGCGCAACACCGCCGTACGGCCGCCTATGTGCGGGTGCGGTGCGTAGTCCTCGGTCGAGCCGGTCATGGGTCCCCGTCCTCCGCCGTCGCGGCCGCAATCGATACGGCCCCGATCTTAGGGTGCCTGGCCGGCGCCGAACACGACGGTGGGCGATGCGAACGGCACGACCGCGACCCGGGGGGCACCCCCACCCCCGTAGCCGAGCCAGCCCACTACGCGCCCGCTCCGCCGCACCCCGGGGACACGGACACCCCCGCCCCCGTAGCCGAGCCAGCCCGCTACGCCCCCGCTCCGCCGCATCCCCGGGACACGGGCATCCCCGCCCCCGCCCCCGTAGCCGAACCGCGCCGCTACGCGCCCGCCTCGCCGCCCCTCGGCGCCGGCTCCAGGTCGAACTCGCCGTCGCGCGCGCCCAGGACGAACGCCTCCCACTCCGCCTCGGTGTAGCGCAGCACGGTGCCGGGGTCCAGCGAGGACCGCATGGCGACCGCGCCGTTCGGCAGGTGCGCGATCTCCACGCGCTCCTCGTCCTGCTCGGTGCCGGGCGCGCAGTGCCACTCGACGCCGGAGATGTCGAGGGCGTACAACTCGTCCCGCTCCCGCTCCTTGCGCGCCTTGGTGTCCTCGGCCGCGGTCCCGGCCTCGTTGGTGCGTGCCTCGGTCATGCCGCTGGGCCTCTTCCTGACGTGCGAACGACGTACGGCTCTCACCCTACTGACGCCGGGGGTCCCCCACATGGCGGTCGCGTACTCGTCCCCCGGGCGGGTGGTCCGCCGCGAACGGCGGGGGCAGTGCTCAGTTCGACGGCCGCGTGTGCAGCTGTCCCTGCGCCACCCCCGACGGCACCTTCACCTGGCCGTCGTAGTCCGCCATCGTGTCGCGCCAGATGGCGTCCTGCTCGGCCTCGTTCTTCTCGTGGGCCAGGCCCATCTTGGTGAAGGCGACGCCCATCCCGGCGACGCGTTCCGCGAGGCTGCCCATCGACTCGTACATGCCGTCGCGCAGGCCCTCGTAGACGACGCCGAACTTCTCGCCGATGTCGTCGTCGCCCCAGGGCGGGGTGTCGCCCTTCTCCAGCGCGGTCAGCCCCGTCTGGAGCTCCTTCACGGCCTTCGCGAAGTCCACGCCGACGCTGAACATCGTGTAGCCCTCGCTCTTGAGGACCGCGGGATCGGAGTCCATGTAGTCCGATGACACAACTGCCCCCCGTGGCTCGGCATTTCTGTCCCACCGCCACCATAACCGGGGCACCGGCCACAGACCCAGCCCCCGCAACGGCGGAGGGGCGGCACCCTGCTCGGGTACCGCCCCACCGAAAAAGCCGACAGCCCCCGCTCAGAACCGGTTCGGCAGCCACCCCGTCTGGATCAGCTGCCCACCACGCCGGCGGGTGTGGAAGTAGCCACGTCCCGGCGGCAGCTGGGTCGCCGTGATGTTGCCGAGGAGCGCGCCCTCGGACCGGTCGCCGGAGAGCACGACGCCCTGGGCGCCGAGCTCCCGCATCCGCTGCATCACCGGCTCGTACAGCGATCGGCTGGCACCGCCCGACGCCCGCGCGATGATCACGCGCAGACCGATGTCGCGGGCGAACGGCAGGTACTCCAGCAGCGGTGCCAGCGGGTTCACGCCGGTCGCCACCAGGTCGTAGTCGTCGACGATGACGAACGCGTCCGGGCTGCTGTACCAGCTGCGGTTGCGCAGCTGCTCGGGCGTGACGTCCGGGCCGGGCATCCGGCGGTGCATCGAACCGGCCAGACCCTCCAGCGTCTCCGTCAGGGCCGGCGCCGCCGCGCAGTAGCGCGACAGGTGCGACTCGGGCACGCCCTCCAGGTGGGCGCGCCGGTAGTCACCCACGACGATCTTCGCCTGCTCCGGCGTGTACCGCTCGGTGATCTGCTTGATGAGCAGCCGCAGCATCGCGGACTTACCGGACTCGCTCTCACCGAACACG
This sequence comes from Streptomyces sp. NPDC056628, assembly GCF_042792555.1. Lineage (NCBI taxonomy): Bacteria > Bacillati > Actinomycetota > Actinomycetes > Kitasatosporales > Streptomycetaceae > Streptomyces > Streptomyces sp. NPDC056628. Next base: position 15,884 of record NZ_JBHTWG010000018.1, on the reverse strand, counting down.
ATGAACAGCGGGTCGGTCTCGAAGTCGACGAAGACCGGCGACAGCGACGACTCGTCGATGCCGATGGCCACACCGCGGTCCGGGTGCTCGAAGCCCTTGGGCAGCCGGTCCGCCGGCATCATCGTGGGCAGCAGGCGCACCGCCGGGGCTTGGCTGCCCTGCCAGTTGTCGTTGATGCCCCGGATCAGGATGGACGTGGCCTCGGACAGGTCCTCCGTCTCCGAGGAGCCGTCGACGCGCGGCAGACCCGCCATGAAGTGCAGCTTGTCCTGGGTCAGACCGCGGCCCGGCACGGTCGCCGGGACGTTCTGCGCGACCTTGCGGTCGATCTCGGACTCGGTCGGGTCACCGAGCCGCAGCTCGATGCGGTTCTGGAGCATGTCCTTGAGGGCGGGCCGGACCTCGGTGTATCGGCTCGCGGTGAGGACGACGTGCACGCCGAAGCCGAGGCCGCGCGTCGCGATCTCGGTGACGGTCGACTCCAGCTGCTCGTAGTCCGTCTTGAACGTGGCCCAGCCGTCGATGACCAGGAACACGTCGCCCCAGGGCTGGTCGGGCAGCTGACCCGAGGCCCGGCGCTGACGGAACGTGGCGATCGAGTCGACGTTGTGGGCGCGGAAGTACTCCTCGCGGGCGTTGAGGATGCCCTCGACCTCGCTGACCGTACGGCGCACCTTCTCGGCGTCCAGACGGTTGGCGACGCCGCCGACGTGCGCCAGCCCGTCCATGGAGATCAGGCCGCCACCGCCGAAGTCCAGGCAGTAGAACTGCACTTCGGACGGCGTGTGGGTGAGCGCGAAGGACGAGATCAGCGTGCGCAGCAGGGTCGACTTGCCGGACTGCGGGCCACCCACGAACAGGCCGTGACCGGCACCGCCGGAGAAGTCCCGGTACAGCACGTCACGCCGCTGCTCGAACGGCTTGTCGACCAGGCCGACCGGCACGTTCAGCCGGCCCAGGGCCGTGTAGTCGGGTGCGGTCAGACCGCGTTCCTGAGTGACGGCGAGCTGCGGGAGCAACTGCTCCAGCGACGGCGCCTCCTCCAGCGGGGGCAGCCACACCTGGTGGGCGGGCGGACCCTGGTTGACCATGCGGCTGACCAGGACGTCGAGGACGGTGTCGGCCAGCGCGTCGTCCACGCGGCTCTCGGGCTCCGGCTCCTCCACGACCGGCTGCGGGGGCAGCGCCACCTGCTCCGCCGTGAACAGGGCGGGCCGCAGCTGCGTCGAACGGCTCACCCGCGACGGGCCCTCGCCGTGGTACGGCCCGGACACGTACGCGGCCTTGAAGCGGACCATCGTGTCGGTGTCGTAGCGCAGGTAGCCGGAGCCGGGGATCGACGGCAGGTGGTAGGCGTCCGGCACACCGATCGCCGTACGGGACTCGGCGGCGGAGAACGTCCGCAGACCGATCCGGTACGACAGATAGGTGTCCAGACCGCGGAGCTTGCCCTCCTCCAGGCGCTGCGACGCCAGCAGCAGGTGGATGCCCAGCGACCGGCCGATCCGGCCGATCTGGATGAACATGTCGATGAAGTCGGGCTTGGCGGTGAGGAGTTCGGAGAACTCGTCGAGCACGATCACCAGCGAGGCCAGCGGCTCCAGGGCGGCACCCGCGGCCCGAGCCTTCTCGTAGTCGTGCAGGTTGGCGTAGTTGCCCGCCGAGCGCAGCAGCTCCTGGCGGCGCTGCGTCTCACCCATGATCGAGTCGCGCATGCGGTCGACCAGGGTGAGGTCGTCGGCCAGGTTGGTGATGACGGCCGCGGTGTGCGGCATGTCCGCCATCCCGGCGAAGGTCGCGCCGCCCTTGAAGTCCGCGAGGATGAAGTTCAGGGTCTCCGAGGAGTGCGTGACCGCGAGACCGAGCACGAGCGTGCGCAGCACCTCGGACTTGCCGGAACCGGTGGCGCCGACACACAGGCCGTGCGGGCCCATGCCCTCCTGGGAGGCCTCCTTGAGGTCGAGCATGACCGGCTCGCCGTTCTCCCCGACGCCGATCGGCACCCGCAGCCGCTCGTGCAGGGTGCGCGGCCGCCAGGTGCGCGAGACGTCGACCGTACCGGCGTCGCCGATGCCCATCAGGTCGGTGAAGTCCAGGTTGGACAGCAGCGGCTCGCCCTCCTCCGCCGAGCCCACCCGGAACGGGGCGAGCTGGCGGGCCAGGGACTCGGCCTGCGCCACGTTGAGGATGTCCGGCCTGCCGCTGTACGCGGACTCGTGGCCGACGAACAGCTGCATCCGCTTCGGCTTCACGTACGCCGTGAGGCCGGCCCGCAGCTCCTCCTCCAGCTCGCCGGGGGCGATCTCCAGGAAGGTGACGCCCTGCAGGCCCTCGCTGCTGGCCAGCTCGGAGTCCGGGGGCACGGTGCCGCCGTCGAGGATGACGATCAGGTGCGGCTGGTCGTAGACGGGGTTCGCCTCGCGGTTCCAGCGCGGCCGGTCGCCCAGTTGGTCCGCCAGCGACTCCTCCAGCTCACCGAGGTCGTCGAAGAGGAGCCGGGTCGAACCGGCGCCGTCCTTGGCCTTCGGGTGCTGGCTGTGCGGCAGCCACTTGATCCAGTCCCACTCCTCCACGGAGGACGGATGCGCCACGACGGCGATCATCATGTCCTCGGGGGAGTGCAGAGTCGCCAACTGGGCCAGGGTCGCGCGGGCGTTGCCGTAGACCGTCTCGGTCTCGCCGCAGATCGTCACGTGGTAGAAGGCGCGCAGCGAGATCGCGACGGGCAGGTCGGACAGGCTGCCGTGCGCGTCCAGGAACGCCTTCATGGCCGCCGCCGTCAGCGGCTCCAGCTCCTCCTTCGGCGCCGTCTCGGGCGCCACCAGCGGGGTGTTGAGCTGCTGGACACCGCGGCCGACGCGCACGGAGGCGAAGTCGCCGTCGGTCGGGCGCCGTTCCCACAGCCGCCTGCTGTCGGCCGCCACCGCCCACAGCTGTTCCGGGTCCGGATGCTGGAACAGCTGGCTCTGCCGCTGGAGTTCGGCGGTCTTGTGCACGTCCTTGCGGACCTGCTCCAGGTAGCGGAAGTAGTCACGCCGGTCCTGCGCCATGCCCGCGCCGCCGCCCTGCCGCGACTTGGCGAACTGGGCTATGGCCATGGCCACCGTCGAGGCCAGCATCAGACCACCGACCACCCTCATGTACGAGGGCAGGTTGGGCATGAAGAAGAAGCCGACCGAACCCAGCATGCCCATCATGGGCAGCAGGTTCATCAGCATGCTCTCGTCGCCCTCGCGCGGAATCTCGGGCGGCGTCTCGAGTTTGACCTCGCCGTCCGGGACGGCCGGGGGCACTGTCCGCGGTGGTCGCTTGATGATGACGACGCTCACCGATGCACTCATCCTTCGCGATTGATACGTCCTGGCATTGACGCCCCCGTGTACCGCGACGTTCTTTTCGCGTAGGCGTCGTTCGCGTAGGCGTCGATCCTACTGATGCGGGCAGGGGGCCAGGGAGCCAGGAGGATGGAGATGCGGCGCAAATCCTGGGAGGAATGCGGGAGGTAGCTCCTGAGGCAGGTGCCCCAACGGATAGGGTGGCCAACCGCGTCGTACGAGCGACGCGAGGAAGCCTTGTCTAGCAGGGGGAACACCAGGTGAGCACGGGGACTTCGACAGGTTTCTGCCGAATCACCATCGCGGCACCGGACAGCCGTGTCGACGTCGCGCTGCCCGAGGACCTGCCGATCCAGGATCTCTTTCCCGAGATCGTGAGGCTCTCGGGCCTGGTCCAGTCGGACACCAGCCCCTCGGGTTACCACCTCGTCACCCGCGAGGGACAGGTGCTCGACGCCAGCCGTTCGTTGCTGGAGCACCGGGTCAGGGACGGCGAGGTGCTGCTGCTGCGCACCTTCGCGGACTCGCTGCCGCCGGCCGTGCACGACGACGTGGTCGACGCCATCGCCGCCGCCGTCAAGCAGGACCTGCGCAGCTGGAACGACAACCTGATGCGGCTCGCCGGTCTCGTCGCCGGGTCCCTGCTGCTGGTCATGCTCGGCTTCGTGTTCTGGTTCGCCGACCCGGTCCGGCACGACATGCACGGACTGCAGGGCATCCTCGCCGGAGTCACCGCGCTCGCCCTGACCGCCCTCGCCGGCGTCCGGGCCCGCGTCTACGACGACCGCGGCTCCGCCGTCGCCCTCGGCATCTCGGCGCTGCCGCACGCGCTGATCGCCGGCTCCGGCGCCATCCCGCAGGACGCGGGAGACGGCCCCGGACGCGTCCAGTTCCTGGTCGGCTGCGTCGCCGTACTCCTGTTCTCCGTCGTCCTGATCATGCTGCTGCCGCAGGGCGACGCCCCGTTCGTGGCCGCCGCGCTCGCCTCCGCGATCGGCACCCTCGCCGTGTTCTGCGGTGTGCTCACCGAGGCCGAGCCCCGCGAGATCGCCGCCGGCACCGCCGTCGTCGCCCTCGCCGTCGTCGGCTTCCTGCCCGGCTGGTCGGCCCGCTTCGCCAAGCTCCCCATCGGCTTCCGCAACCCCGAGGACCTGGCCCGCGCCCGCCGCGAGGGCCGCGACGGCGACCTGGAGGCCGTCGACGTCCAGCGCATCGTGACCCAGACCAGCCGCGGCCACGAGCTCCTGCTCGGCCTGGTCGGCGGCTGCGCCGCGGTCATCGTCGGCTCGGCCGGCGCGGTGCTCGGCTTCAGCGACAGCGGCTGGGCCCAGCTGCTCGCCCTGTGCACCGGCCTCGCGGCGATGCTGCGCGCCCGGCTCTTCCGCTACACCGCACAGGTGACCTGCCTGTTCGTGGCCGGTATCGTCACCCTGGCCCTGCTGGTCCTCGGTCTCGCGATCTCCCCGCCGGCCGACATCATCATGGACCTGCTCCAGGGCAACTCCGGACCGGTCGACGTGCGCACCCTGTGGCTCGGCGCCTCCGTCGGCGCGGGCGTGCTGCTGCTCATCGCGATCGCCCTGATCGTCCCGCAGAAGGGTCTGTCCCCCTTCTGGGGCCGCATGCTGGACCTCGCCGACTCGATGGTGCTGCTGTCCCTGGTGCCGATCTGCCTGGCCGTCCTCGACGTGTACGCCGAGGTCCGCGGCGGATTCTGACGCCGTTCCCACCGGGGCGGCCTCCGTCCGGGGGTGTGCCCCGGTGCTGGTACGCTGTGTGACGGCCGTTTGTGTACGCGCCCCCGGTCCACCTGGGGGCAGCGCCCAGCGGATCCCCGCCTCCCGAGTCACGGAAGCTCCCCTGAGATGCAGACCAGGGGCACTCGGTGGCAACAGAAGACACCCAAGGAGTACGCGTGCCGCTCGACGCCGCTACGAAGAAGCAGATCATCAGCGAGTTCGGCCAGAAGGAGGGCGACACCGGCTCCCCCGAGGTCCAGGTCGCCATGCTCTCCCGTCGGATCTCCGACCTGACCGAGCACCTCAAGACCCACAAGCACGACCACCACTCCCGTCGTGGTCTGCTGATCCTGGTCGGTCAGCGTCGCCGCCTTCTGCAGTACCTGGCCAAGAAGGACATCCAGCGCTTCCGTACGCTGGTCGACCGCCTCGGCATCCGCCGCGGTGCGGCGGGCGCCAAGTAGGACGCCATGAGGGGAGCGGTTCCCGTGAATCGGGGGCCGCTCCCTTTGCCGTACATGCGGGAAACCGCCCGCACGTGCGGAAACATGCGGACTGTCACTCACGCTTTGTAGTGTGGTAGCACAACGCATGACGTGGAACACGGAAACCAAGTGGTCCACCGACACGAGGAGAAGCGCGCCTAGCCGCCGCCGGTCCTCGGTAGTGGCCCCCGGGGGAAGCGATCCCCGGGTGCTTCGATCGAAGACCGGCCCGCACCGCACGGAGCGCTTCTCCGCCACCGTCCCCCTGCCACACGGGCAGTCGGCGGACGAAAGACGACAAGTAACGGAGAAAACGCTAGTGGAGAACGAGACCCACTACGCCGAGGCCGTCATCGACAACGGCTCCTTCGGCACCCGCACCATTCGCTTCGAGACGGGCCGCCTGGCCAAGCAGGCCGCCGGTTCCGCCGTGGCGTACCTGGACGACGACACCATGGTGCTGTCGGCCACCACCGCCTCCAAGAACCCCAAGGACCAGCTCGACTTCTTCCCCCTCACGGTGGACGTCGAGGAGCGGATGTACGCGGCCGGCAAGATCCCCGGCAGCTTCTTCCGCCGTGAGGGCCGTCCCTCCGAGGACGCCATCCTCACCTGCCGCCTGATCGACCGCCCGCTGCGCCCCTCCTTCAAGAAGGGCCTGCGCAACGAGATCCAGGTCGTCGCCACGATCCTGGCGCTCAACCCCGACCACCTGTACGACGTCGTGGCGATCAACGCCGCGTCCGCGTCGACGCAGCTGGCCGGCCTGCCCTTCTCCGGCCCGATCGGCGGCGTCCGCGTCGCGCTGATCAACGGCCAGTGGGTCGCCTTCCCCACGCACACCGAGCTCGAGGACGCCGTCTTCGACATGGTCGTCGCGGGCCGCACCCTGGAGGACGGCGACGTCGCGATCATGATGGTCGAGGCCGAGGCCACCGAGAAGACCATCCAGCTGGTCAAGGGCGGCGCCGAGGCGCCGACCGAGGAGGTCGTCGCCGCCGGTCTCGAGGCCGCGAAGCCCTTCATCAAGGTCCTGTGCAAGGCCCAGGCCGACCTCGCCGCGAAGGCCGCCAAGCCGACCGCCGAGTTCCCGATCTTCCTGGACTACCAGGACGACGTCCTCGAGGCCCTCGCCGCCGCCGTGAAGCCGGAGCTCGCCGCCGCGCTGACCATCCCCGGCAAGCAGGAGCGCGAGGCCGAGCTGGACCGCGTCAAGGCGCTCGCCGCCGAGAAGCTCCTCCCGGAGTTCGAGGGCCGCGAGAAGGAGATCTCCGCCGCGTACCGCGCCCTGACCAAGCAGCTCGTCCGCGAGCGCGTGATCAAGGAGAAGAAGCGTATCGACGGCCGTGGCCTCACGGACATCCGTACGCTCGCCGCCGAGGTCGAGGCCATCCCGCGCGTGCACGGCTCCGCGGTGTTCGAGCGTGGCGAGACCCAGATCCTGGGCGTCACCACCCTCAACATGCTCCGCATGGAGCAGCAGCTGGACACCCTCTCCCCGGTGACCCGCAAGCGCTACATGCACAACTACAACTTCCCGCCCTACTCCACCGGTGAGACCGGCCGGGTCGGCTCCCCGAAGCGCCGCGAGATCGGCCACGGCGCCCTCGCCGAGCGCGCCGTCGTGCCGGTCCTGCCGACCCGCGAGGAGTTCCCCTACGCGATCCGCCAGGTCTCCGAGGCGCTGAGCTCCAACGGCTCGACGTCCATGGGCTCGGTCTGCGCCTCCACCATGTCGCTGCTGAACGCCGGTGTGCCGCTGAAGGCCCCCGTCGCCGGTATCGCCATGGGCCTGATCTCCCAGGAGATCGAGGGCGAGACGCACTACGTCACCCTCACCGACATCCTCGGTGCGGAGGACGCCTTCGGCGACATGGACTTCAAGGTCGCCGGCACCAAGGAGTTCGTGACCGCCCTCCAGCTCGACACCAAGCTGGACGGCATCCCGGCCTCCGTCCTGGCCGCCGCCCTGAAGCAGGCCCGTGACGCCCGCCTCCACATCCTCGACGTGATGATGGAAGCGATCGACACGCCGGACGAGATGTCCCCGAACGCGCCGCGGATCATCACCGTGAAGATCCCGGTCGACAAGATCGGCGAGGTCATCGGCCCCAAGGGCAAGATGATCAACCAGATCCAGGAGGACACCGGCGCCGAGATCACGATCGAGGACGACGGCACCATCTACATCGGTGCCGCCGACGGCCCGGCCGCCGAGGCCGCCCGCGCCACGATCAACAGCATCGCCAACCCGACCATGCCGGAGGTCGGCGAGCGCTACCTGGGCACCGTCGTGAAGACGACGACCTTCGGCGCGTTCGTCTCGCTGCTGCCCGGCAAGGACGGTCTGCTGCACATCTCGCAGATCCGCAAGCTCGCCGGCGGCAAGCGCGTGGAGAACGTCGAGGACGTCCTCGGCGTGGGCCAGAAGGTCCAGGTCGAGATCGCCGAGATCGACTCCCGCGGCAAGCTCTCCCTCGTCCCCGTGGTTGAGGGCGAAGAGGACTCCGCCGACCAGAAGGACGACGCCGACAAGTGACGTCGATCAGCTCCACGGCGACGGCCCGCACCTCCTCGGAGGCGCGGGCCGTCGCCCGTACCCAAACCCTGATCAAGGGCCGGAACGGCATCGGCACGGTCCGCAAGACCACCCTCCCCGGTGGTCTGCGCATCGTCACCGAGACCCTGCCCTCGGTCCGCTCGGCGACCTTCGGCATCTGGGCCCACGTGGGCTCCCGGGACGAGACGCCCGCGCTGAACGGCGCCACGCACTACCTGGAACACCTGCTGTTCAAGGGCACGGCCCGCAGGTCCGCCCTGGACATCTCCGCCGCGGTCGACGCGGTGGGCGGCGAGATGAACGCCTTCACGGCGAAGGAGTACACGTGCTATTACGCGCGCGTGCTCGACACCGACCTGCCGCTCGCCATCGACGTCGTCTGCGACATGCTGACCGGCTCGCTGATCCGCGAGGAGGACGTCGACGTCGAGCGCGGCGCGATCCTCGAGGAGATCGCCATGACCGAGGACGACCCGGGCGACTGTGTGCACGACCTGTTCGCGCACACCATGTTCGGCGACAACCCCCTCGGCCGTCCCGTCCTCGGCACCGTGGACACCGTCAACGCGCTCACCGCGGACCGTGTCCGCCGCTTCTACAAGAAGCACTACGACCCGACGCACCTGGTCGTGGCCGCAGCGGGCAACGTCGACCACCAGAAGGTCGTCCGGCAGGTCCGTGCCGCGTTCGAGAAGGCGGGCGCCTTCAAGGACCCGGCGGCGGTCCCCGTCGCCCCGCGCGACGGACGGCGCACCATCCGGGCGGCCGGCCGCGTCGATCTGATCGGCCGCAAGACCGAGCAGGCGCACGTCGTCCTCGGCATGCCCGGCCTGGCCCGCACCGACGAGCGCCGCTGGGCGCTCGGCGTCCTCAACACCGCCCTGGGCGGCGGCATGTCATCCCGTCTCTTCCAGGAGGTCCGCGAGAAGCGCGGCCTGGCCTACAGCGTGTACTCGTACACCTCCGGCTTCGCCGACTGCGGTCTGTTCGGGGTGTACGCGGGCTGCCGTCCCTCGCAGGTCCACGACGTGCTGAAGATCTGCCGGGACGAGCTCGACCAGGTCGCCGAGCACGGCCTGTCCGACGACGAGATCGACCGCGCCATCGGCCAGCTCCGCGGCTCCACGGTCCTCGGCCTGGAGGACACCGGCGCGCTGATGAACCGTATCGGCAAGAGCGAGCTGTGCTGGGGCGAGCAGATGTCCGTCGACGACATGCTGTCCCACATCGCGGCCGTGACCCCCGACGACGTGCGCGCGGTCGCCCGCGACATCCTGGGCGCACGGCCCTCGCTGTCGGTCATCGGCCCGCTCAAGGACAAGCAGGCGTCCCGGCTGCACGACGCCGTCGCCTGACCATCCCCGGTTGAAGGAAGCACAAGAGATGAGCAAGCTGCGCGTGGCGGTCCTCGGCGCCAAGGGCCGGATCGGCTCCGAGGCGGTACGGGCGGTCGAGGCCGCCGAGGACATGGAGCTGGTCGCCGCCCTGAGCCGGGGCGACAAGCTGGAGACCCTGGCGGAGACGGGCGCCCAGGTGGCCGTCGAACTGACCACGCCGGACTCGGTGATGGCCAACCTGGAGTACTGCGTCGGCCATGGCATCCACGCTGTCGTCGGGACGACCGGCTGGACCGACGACCGTCTCGCGCAGCTCCGCGGCTGGCTCGACGCCTCCCCGAAGACGGGTGTGCTCATCGCGCCGAACTTCTCCATCGGCGCCGTCCTGACGATGAAGTTCGCGCAGATCGCAGCGCCCTACTTCGAGTCCGTCGAGGTCGTCGAACTGCACCACCCGAAGAAGGTCGACGCCCCCTCCGGCACCGCCACCCGCACCGCTCAGCTCATCGCCGAGGCACGCCGGGCGGCGGGCACGGCACCGGCGCCGGACGCCACGGAGACCGCCCTGGAGGGCGCCCGCGGCGCCAGCGTCGACGGGGTGCCGGTCCACGCGGTCCGGCTGCGCGGCCTGCTCGCCCACCAGGAGGTCCTCCTCGGCGGCGAGGGCGAGACCCTCACCGTCCGCCACGACTCCCTGCACCACAGCAGCTTCATGCCGGGCATCCTGCTCGGCGCGCGGCGGGTGGTGACCACTCCGGGCCTGACCTTCGGCCTGGAGCACTTCCTGGACCTGAGCTGACACGAGACCCCACTGATGCGCGCGAAGATCTCCTACGCCGTGACGGCCGCCGTTCTGGTCGTCTACTTCGTCCTGGTCGGCAGCCGGGGCGTCATGCTCATCCAGTCCGGCACCGTCCTCACGGTCACCTTCGGTGTGGCCGTGCTGATCCTGCCGGTCATCGGCGTGTGGTTCCTGTGGAAGAACACCCAGTTCGTCCGCCGGGCCAACGCGCTGGCCGCCCAGCTCGACGCCGAGGGCGGCCTGCCCCGCGACGAGCTGCGGCGCACGCCCAGCGGCCGTATCGACCGCGACTCCGCCGACGAGGTCTTCGCCCGGCGCAAGGCCGAGACCGAGGCCGCGCCCGACGACTGGCGCAACTGGTTCCGCCTGGCCGTCGCCTACCACGACGCCCGTGACACCCCGCGGGCCCGCAAGGCCATGCAGCGCGCCATCGCCCTGCACGACGGCCGGACCGCCGACGTCTGACCCGTATGCGTGAGGGGCCGGCCCACCACCGTGGACCGGCCCCTCACGCGTACTCCGGCTCAGCCGCGCGCGTTCTCCGCGGCCCACGCCTCGACGGCGTCGGTGGCCCGGTCGAACGCGGCGAGACGGGCGAGGAAGTCCGCGCTGTGCGTGGTCATCAGCACGGGCATGTCATCCGCTCCACGGCCCTGGCGTACGAGCAGCAGCGCCTGCCCCTGCACGGTCCGGGGCAGCCCCAGCCAGCGCACCGGCTGCTGCACCGTCCGCACGGCGGCGACCTGCTGCCAGGGCACCGTACGGGTGGTGAGGAACCGGACGTGACGCAGTCCCTGGGAGCTCACCCACACGCCGATGCGCAGCATGCGCAGCGCCCCGGCGATGACGACCAGCGCGACGCCGAACACGGAGGCGGCCGCGGCCAGGGTGCCGGTCAGCGCGATGATGACCGCGGCGAACAGCACGTAGGAGGCGAGCAGCAGCCACAGCGCGGCCGCGCCCACCCGCCACGGCCCGGGACGGTAGGGCCGCCGCCAGCGCTCGTGGTCGTCGAAGGGCAGCGCGACGTCGTCGGCTGCCTCGAACGCGCGGTCGGCCGTCAGGAAGGGCAGGGGCACGGCTGGTCCTCACTCAATCCATGCATGGGCTGTGCCCGGTGAGGCTACCGAGCCGGCTGACCACTCACCACCCTTGGGGGCCCGAAGGGGTCAGCGCCCGTCGGACGCCAGCGACTGCTGGGTGCCGTCGCCGGTGTCGGTCGACAGGGCCGGCGTACCGATCACCAGCGAGCCGACGAGACCGGCGACGAGGGTGAGACCGAGCAGCGCGCGCCCAGCCAGCTGCCCGAGCGAGGCCCGCTCACGGGGCGGGGGAGTGACATTGCTGCGGAACCGGTCGGCCTCGGCGACGAAGGCGAAGGGAACGGGCTCGCGCCGGCGGAGCATCGGGAGGTCGTCTCCTCTCGGGGGGCGAAGGGGGTGAACGTCATGAGGGCAGACGGACGAACGCTCCAATTGGTGCCCGGTTTCACCGAATTCACAGAAATTCGCCGACGTATGTCGTGACCCGGCACCGATCGCCCCGTTGTCGGAGCCGGGCCGTAGAGTGGGCGCCGCCCGAAGACGTGATGGAAGGACCTCCCCAGCCGTGACCGACACCCCCGCCGCCGACCTCAAACCCAGCTTCCGCAGCGATGTCACCGTGGAACTGGTCAAGCACAGCGCGGCCGACTCCGACGTGCTGTGGGCCGCCCGTGTCTCCACCGCCGGAGAGCAGTCCCTGGACGAGCTGAAGAAGGACCCGGAGCGCTCCAGGGGCCTGATCAACTACCTGATGCGGGACCGGCACGGCAGCCCCTTCGAGCACAACTCGATGACCTTCTTCATCAGCGCCCCGATCTTCGTCTTCCGCGAGTTCATGCGGCACCGCGTGGGCTGGTCGTACAACGAGGAGAGTGGCCGCTACCGGGAGCTCCAGCCCGTCTTCTACGTCCCGGACGAGTCCCGCAAGCTCGTGCAGGAGGGCCGCCCCGGCAAGTACGTCTTCGTGGAGGGCACCCAGGCCCAGCAGGAGCTCGTCGGCCGCGTCATGGAGGACTCCTACCGGCAGGCGTACGAGGCGTACCAGGAGATGCTCGCCGCCGGGGTGGCCCGCGAGGTGGCCCGCTCGGTCCTCCCGGTCGGCCTGTTCTCCTCGATGTACGCCACGTGCAACGCCCGCTCGCTGATGCACTTCCTCGGCCTGCGCACCCAGCACGAGCTGGCCAAGGTCCCGTCCTTCCCGCAGCGCGAGATCGAGATGGTGGGCGAGCGCATGGAGGCGGAGTGGGCCAGGCTCATGCCCCTCACGTACGCCGCCTTCAACGCGAACGGCCGGGTGGCACCGTGACCCGACCGCCCCGGAGCGGTCGGTGCGGCAGCGCGGCGTCAGCCTCGCGAGGTGTCCGTATTGCGGCATTTAGAGAAGTTCATCTAGCCTGATCAAACGGACCCGGCACTGCTTGAACCCCCGAGCAGGCAGTGCCGGGCTCCTTATTTGTCCTGACTTTGCCGCACCCCCCGAGGGAAGACCCGGCCGTGCACAACGAGTAGCGTGTATCCCATGGCTCCGACCTCGACTCCGCAGACCCCCTTCGGGCGGGTCCTCACCGCCATGATCACGCCCTTCACGGCGGACGGCGTACTCGATCTCGACGGCGCGCAGCGGCTCGCCACGCACCTGGTGGACGCAGGCAATGACGGCCTGATCGTCAACGGCACCACCGGCGAGTCCCCCACCACCAGCAACGCGGAGAAGAAGGACCTCGTACGCGCCGTGCTGGAGGCCGTCGGCGACCGGGCGCACGTGGTGGCCGGGGTCGGCACCAACGACACCCGGCACAGCCTGGAGCTCGCCGACGACGCGGAGCAGGTGGGCGCACACGGCCTGCTGGTCGTCACGCCGTACTACAACAAGCCCCCGCAGGAGGGCCTGTACCGGCACTTCAAGGCCATCGCCGACAGCGCCGGCCTGCCCGTCATGCTCTACGACATCCCCGGCCGCAGCGGCGTCCCGATCAGCACCGAGACGATCGTCCGGCTCGCGGAGCACCCGCGCATCGTGGCCAACAAGGACGCCAAGGGCGACCTCGGCCGTGCCAGCTGGACCATCGCCCGCTCCGGGCTCGCCTGGTACTCCGGCGACGACATGCTGAACCTGCCTCTGCTCTCCGTGGGTGCGGTCGGCTTCGTCTCGGTCGTCGGCCATGTCGTCACCCCGGACCTGCGCGCGCTCATCGAGGCGTACACCTCCGGTGACGTCCAGAAGGCCACCGAGATCCACCAGAAGCTGCTCCCGGTCTACACCGGCATGTTCCGCACCCAGGGCGTCATGACGACCAAGGCGGCGCTCGCCCTCCAGGGGCTGCCCGCGGGACCGCTGCGCGCCCCCATGGTGGAGTGCTCTCCCGAGGAGATCGAGCAGCTCAAGATCGATCTTGCTGCCGGCGGGGTACAGCTCTAAACACAGACTTCGCGCGCTCGCCGCGCACCTGACTTCACAACTGAATAAGCAGGCCACCGGCGCCTGCACCCCACAACGACAACTGCTTCTGCACGAACGTCATGCGCGCCACGTGCCCAACCGGTACGTGGCGTGTGTGGTGAGGAGAGTCTTTTGAGTCATCCGCATCCTGAACTGGCCCCGCCCCCGCCGCTCCCCGACGGCGGACTACGGATCACCCCGCTCGGCGGCCTCGGCGAGATCGGCCGGAACATGACCGTCTTCGAGTACGGCGGCCGCCTGCTGATCGTCGACTGCGGAGTGCTCTTCCCCGAGGAGGAGCAGCCCGGAATCGACCTGATCCTGCCGGACTTCTCGTCCATCAGGGACCGCCTCGACGACATCGAGGGCATCGTCCTCACCCACGGTCACGAGGACCACATCGGCGGTGTCCCCTTCCTGCTGCGCGAGAAGGCGGACATCCCGCTGATCGGCTCCAAGCTGACCCTGGCCCTCATCGAGGCCAAGCTCCAGGAGCACCGCATCCGCCCGTACACCCTCGAGGTGTCCGAGGGGAACCGCGAGCGCATCGGCCCCTTCGACTGCGAGTTCGTCGCGGTCAACCACTCCATCCCGGACGCCCTCGCCGTGGCCATCCGCACCCCCGCGGGCATGGTTGTCCACACGGGCGACTTCAAGATGGACCAGCTCCCGCTGGACAACCGCCTGACCGACCTGCACGCCTTCGCACGTCTGAGCGAAGAAGGCATCGACCTTCTCCTCTCCGACTCCACGAACGCGGAAGTGCCGGGCTTCACCCCGCACGAGCGGGACATCTCCAACGTCCTGCGCCAGGTCTTCGCCGGCGCCCGCAAGCGCGTGATCGTGGCCAGCTTCGCCAGCCACGTCCACCGCATCCAGCAGGTCCTGGACGCGGCCCACGAGTACGGCCGCCGGGTCGCCTTCGTCGGCCGCTCGATGGTCCGCAACATGGGCATCGCACGCGACCTCGGCTACCTCAAGGTCCCGCCGGGCCTGGTCGTGGACGTCAAGACGCTCGACGACCTGCCGGACAGCGAAGTGGTCCTGGTCTGTACGGGCTCCCAGGGCGAGCCGATGGCCGCCCTGTCCCGGATGGCCAACCGCGACCACCAGATCCGCATCGTCCAGGGCGACACCGTGATCCTGGCGTCGTCGCTCATCCCCGGCAACGAGAACGCGGTCTACCGCGTGATCAACGGCCTGACCCGCTGGGGCGCCAACGTCGTCCACAAGGGCAACGCCAAGGTCCACGTCTCGGGCCACGCCTCGGCCGGCGAGCTGCTGTACTTCTACAACATCTGCCGCCCGAAGAACCTCATGCCGGTCCATGGCGAATGGCGCCACCTGCGCGCCAACGCCGAGCTGGGCGCCCTGACGGGCGTCCCGCACGACCGCATCGTCATCGCCGAGGACGGCGTCGTCGTCGACCTCGTCGCGGGCAAGGCCAAGATCGCGGGCAAGGTCCAGGCCGGATACGTCTACGTCGACGGCCTGTCGGTCGGCGACGTGGGCGAGCCGGCTCTGAAGGACCGCAAGATCCTCGGCGACGAGGGCATCATCTCGGTCTTCGTGGTGGTGGACTCCTCCACCGGCAAGATCACGGGAGGCCCGCACATCCAGGCCCGCGGCTCCGGCATCGAGGACTCCGCCTTCGCGGACGTCATCCCGAAGATCACCGAGACGCTGGAGCGCTCGGCCCAGGACGGCGTGGTCGAACCGCACCAGCTTCAGCAACTGGTGCGCCGGACCCTCGGCAAGTGGGTCTCGGACCACTACCGGCGCCGGCCGATGATCCTGCCGGTGGTCGTGGAGGTCTGACGACCCGTCGGCCCACGGCAGCCTGACTCAGGAGCGGGGCGCCTCGATTTGCATCGGGGCGCCCCGCTCCAGTACGTTTACGGCTCCGCCCGAGGGGAACCCGGTCACTTCATGTGCCCGGACCTGCCCCGCAGGGGGCGGGAAATCCGACTCAGAACTTCTGATAAAGTCGGATCCGCCGGAAAGGGAAACGCGGAAGCGGGAACCTGGAAAGCACCGAGGAAATCGGATCGGAAAGATCTGATAGAGTCGGAAACGCAAGACCGAAGGGAAGCGCCCGGAGGAAAGCCCGAGAGGGTGAGTACAAAGGAAGCGTCCGTTCCTT
>NZ_JBHTWG010000017.1:113674-145468 GCF_042792555.1 Streptomyces sp. NPDC056628 | reverse complement strand
TCCGCGTACTGGGCGTACGCGGACGATCCCGACAACGCGGCGAGGCGCCGTGCCAGGCGTCGCGGACCAGACGGGACTTTCGAAACACGCCCTAGTCCTTGTCCAGCACGAAGGACGTCTGCACCGTGCCGAAGCCCGGCGTCTTCGTCTCCACCAGGTAGGTCCCGGCCTTGGCCGCGCCGGCCTTCGGGGTCGCGCACTGCGGCGCGCTCGCCTTGCGGTCCCACTTCACGGTGTACGTGATGCTCGCCCCGGCGGGCACCCGGAACTGCAGGTTGCCGGCGCCCTTGGGGCAGTCGGCGGAGGACCAGATGTCGTCGTCGGCGCCGGCCTGCGTGATGGTCGTCACGGCGTTCTTCGGACCCAGATCGATCTTGCAGTCGTAGCCGGAGGAGTTCGCCGCCGTCAGCCGCAACGTGGGCTGCCGGCCGGGGGCGTAGGAGTTGCGCAGGCTGCGCAGCGTCAACTTCACCTGTCCGGCGACGCAGTTGGGCAGCGAGGACCCCTCGGCGACCGTGTCGCCCGCGCCGACCGCGGCGCCCGGGCCGCCGACCTCGGAACCGCCGCCGGAGCCGGCCTCACCGCCGGAACTCCCGCCCTCACCGCCGCCGGAGCCCGATCCGGAGCCGTCGTCCGAACCCGATCCGCCGGAGTCCCCGCCGCCGGTCGACTCGTCGCGCCCGCCCGGCGCCTGGCTGATGGCCGGACCCGAGCCCGACGGACCCGGAGTGATCGTCGAGGGCGAGGGATTCTTGCCGTCGGATCCGCCGGCGCCGTTCTTGCCGCCGCCACCGCCCGAGGTGACCACCCAGGTGACCACGAGCGCCAACAGGGCGACCACGGACAGCATGACGGCCCTCCGTCGCCAGTAGATGGAGGAGGGAAGCGGCCCGACCGGATTGCGCAAAGATCCCACGGCCCAAACTGTACGAGAGATCGGTGCCCGACCTGGCGTCACCCGCCGCCGAGACGACAACTTTTCCGGATCATCATCCCGGAGACCTCCCGCAGCGGCCCCGCGCGGTCGAACTGGTCGGACCCGAGCGGCACTTCACGGCCGGGGACACGGGCCGCCACACAGCCCGTCCCCGGCGGGAAACGCACCGAGACCGCCGCCTCCCCTTCCCGCCGCCCCCGGCATGGCAGGATCGGAAGGCCATGACTGCGCCCACGAAACCCCCGCACAGCCACTCCGCCGCGCCCCGTTCCGACGGCCCCCTGGGTCAGCCGCTGCACGGCGCCGTCATCGACTGGTTCGAGGAGAACGCCCGCGACCTCCCCTGGCGGCGCCCCGACGCCGGCCCCTGGGGCGTGATGGTCAGTGAGTTCATGCTCCAGCAGACACCGGTCAGCCGCGTCCTGCCCGTCTACGAGCAGTGGCTGGCCCGCTGGCCCCGTCCCGCCGACCTCGCCAAGGACACTCCCGGCGAGGCGGTGCGCGCCTGGGGCCGCCTCGGCTACCCGCGCCGCGCGCTACGGCTGCACGGTGCCGCCGTCGCCATAGCGGAACGGCACGGCGGCGACGTACCGACCGACCACGCCCAGCTCCTGGCGCTGCCCGGCATCGGCGAGTACACGGCGGCGGCGGTCGCGTCCTTCGCCTACGGCCAGCGGCACGCCGTCCTGGACACCAACGTCCGCCGGGTGATCGCCCGCGCCGTGACCGGCGTGCAGTACCCGCCGAACGCCACGACGGCCGCGGAGCGCAAGCTCGCCCGCGCGCTGCTCCCCGAGGACGAGCACACCGCCTCGCGGTGGGCGGCCGCGTCGATGGAGCTCGGCGCGCTGGTGTGCACGGCGAAGAACGAGGCGTGCCACCGCTGCCCGATCGCCGCGCAGTGCGCGTGGCAGCTGGCGGGCAAGCCCGAGCACCAGGGGCCGCCGCGCCGGGGGCAGACGTACGCCGGGACCGACCGGCAGGTGCGCGGCAAGCTGCTCGCCGTGCTGCGGGACGCGCACGCGCCCGTGCCGCAGGCCGCGCTCGACCGGGTGTGGCACGAACCGGTGCAGCGGGCCCGGGCCTTGGACGGTCTGGTCGCGGACGGTCTGGTGGAGCCGCTGCCGGACGGGATGTACCGGCTGCCGGCGAGCTGACGGCCGGCGGGAGGACCGGTCCCTGTCACAGGAACCGGGCTCCCGCGCCCCGTACTTCACAGCCGTTCCTCAGTCCATACACGGACATATCGCCACACAACACGTCCAACCATCCCGGCCGTTTCGCCCGTTTCCTGCTTCCGTTACACAACCGACGGACAGCCGAGCGTTCCCCGCAGGCTGCCTCGGACAGCCCCGTGACAACGCCTCCGTAGCTTCTTTCCCGTACCCGGCGGACGGGGACGACCACGAAGCACAGGCAGGAAGACCGACGGCGAACAGGCCGCCGGTGACGGGGAATCAGGAGGCGGTCAGCATGGCGCAGGGAGAGGTGCTCGAGTTCGAGGAGTACGTCCGTACGCGGCAGGACGCGCTGCTGCGCAGCGCCCGCCGGCTGGTCCCGGACCCGGTCGACGCCCAGGACCTGCTGCAGACCGCGCTGGTGCGCACGTACCACCGCTGGGACGGCATCGCGGACAAGCGCCTCGCCGACGCCTACCTGCGCCGCGTGATGATCAACACCCGTACCGAGTGGTGGCGTGCGCGCAAGCTGGAGGAGGTCCCCACCGAACAGCTGCCCGACGCCTCGGTCGACGACGCCACTGAGCAGCACGCGGACCGCGCCCTGCTGATGGACATCATGAAGGTTCTCGCTCCCAAGCAACGCAGTGTCGTGGTCCTGCGACACTGGGAGCAGATGTCCACGGAGGAGACGGCCGCCGCCCTCGGCATGTCGGCGGGAACGGTCAAGAGCACGCTGCACCGGGCGCTCGCCCGGCTCCGCGAGGAGCTGGAGAACCGCGATCTGGACGCACGCGCGCTGGAGCGTGAGGAGCGGGAGCGTTGCGCGGCCTAGGCACGACGACGGGCGGCACCGGGCGCTCGGACGACGGCGGTCCCGGCACCGAGCCGGACGCCGAGGACGGCGAACCGGCGGTCCGGGGGAACTTTCAGGCGGCGTTCACGGCGGTGGCCGTGGTCGTCGCCCTCGCCCTTTTCGCCTCCGCCTGCGCCACCGGCGGCACCGGCGCCCGGGACGAGGGCCCGGCGCACGCGGAGACCGTGGGCAGTTCGGCCCGCACCTCACCGGAGCTCGCCTCCGCCACCCCCACACCGGTCCCGGACCGGCGCGCGGCCGTCCGGCTGGTCAAGGCGGACCCTGAGGTCTCCGGGCAGGTCAAGCGGGAGCTGAAACCGTGTGTGTCCGACGAGTACCCGGTGGACGTGTCGTACGGTGACCTCACCGGAGGGCCGTCCGACGACATCGTGGTCAACGTCCTGTCCTGCGGGGACGCGGTCGGGGTCGCCTCGTACGTGTACCGGGAGCGCGGCGGCGCGTACCGCAACGTCTTCAAGGCCGAGGAGCCGCCCGTCTACGCCGAGATCGACCGGGGCTACCTGGTGGTGACCGAGCAGGTGTACGCCAAGGACGACGCGCTGTCGAACCCGTCGAGCGAGAACGTCGTGTCGTACCGGTGGACGGCCGGCCGGTTCGTGCGGGAGTACAGCACGCACACCGACTACGGCACCCTGGACGACGGCCAGGACACGCAAGCGCCGGCCGGCTGAGTGGCGCCGCCCACGGCGGTGAACGCTTCGCCGGGCCCACGCGTCTGTGAAGTGAGCACGTCCGACGCACCCCTGACCGCACACGAGGACTGAGAGCACCTGGATGGCAGAGCAGACCCACGTCCTGTTCGTCGAGGACGACGACGTCATCCGTGAGGCGACCCAGCTCGCCCTGGAGCGGGACGGCTTCGCGGTCACGGCCATGCCCGACGGGCTGTCGGGGCTGGAGGCGTTCCGGGCCGACCGGCCCGACATCGCGCTCCTGGACGTCATGGTCCCGGGCCTGGACGGCGTGAGCCTGTGCCGCCGGATCCGGGACGAGTCGACCGTGCCGGTGATCATGCTGTCGGCCCGCGCGGACTCCATCGACGTGGTGCTGGGCCTGGAGGCGGGCGCCGACGACTACGTCACCAAGCCCTTCGACGGTGCCGTCCTGGTCGCGCGCATCCGGGCGGTGCTGCGCCGCTTCGGGCACGCGAGCGGCCACGACCGGGGGGAGGACGGCGGGGACGGGGCCGCCGGCGGGCTGCTGACCTTCGGGGACCTGGAGGTCGACACCGAGGGCATGGAGGTGCGCCGGGCCGGGCAGCCGGTGGCGCTCACACCGACCGAGATGCGCCTGCTGCTGGAGTTCTCCTCCGCGCCCGGGACCGTGCTGTCCCGCGACAAGCTGCTGGAGCGCGTGTGGGACTACGGCTGGGGCGGGGACACCCGGGTCGTGGACGTCCATGTGCAGCGGCTGCGCCAGAAGATCGGCCAGGACCGGGTCGAGACGGTCCGTGGCTTCGGCTACAAGTTGAAGGCCTGAGCGGGGCGCCATGCGGGGGTTGTTCGGACGTACGGCCGCGTCGGGCGCGGGGAGCGCCGGGCTCACCGAGCCGGCCACGGGCGGGGGCCCGGGCGCCGGCGGTGTCATGGACCTGGACCGGCCTGGGGGCGCGCTCATGAGGGGTCGTACGCGGGGGCGCTTCGCCGGTCTGCGGGGCCGGGTGGCGATCCGCACGGGCCTGCGCTGGAAGCTGAGCGCGGCGATCGCGCTGGTCGGCGCGCTCGTCGCGGTCGTGCTCAGCCTGGTCGTGCACAACCAGGCCCGGGTCTCGATGCTGGACAGCGCGCGTGACGTCGCGGACGAGCGGGTGCAGATCGCCCAGCGCAGCTTCGAGCAGTCCAAGCGGCCGAACTTCCCCAACGCCACGATCGACGATCCGGAGCTGCCCGCCGCGCTGCGCGACAAGGTCGAGGAGGGCCGGCGGGCGACCTACGTCACGGAGACCGCCGGTGGCGCGCCCGACATCTGGGCGGCCGTCCCGCTGAGCAACGGGCATGTGCTGTCGCTGCGGACCGGCTGGACCGACCGCAGCGAGCAGATCCTCCACCGGCTCGACCAGGCCATGATCATCGGCTGTATCGCGGTGGTGCTCGGCGGGAGCGCGCTCGGGGTGCTCATCGGCGGGCAGCTGTCACGCCGGCTGCGCAAGGCGGCGGCCGCGGCCAACCGGGTCGCGAGCGGCGAGCCGGACGTCCGGGTGCGGGACGCCATCGGGGGTGTCGTACGGGACGAGACCGACGATCTCGCGAGTGCGGTGGACGCCATGGCGGACGCGCTCCAGCAGCGGCTGGAGGCGGAGCGCCGGGTCACCGCCGACATCGCGCACGAACTGCGCACGCCGGTGACCGGGCTGCTGACGGCGGCCGAGCTGCTGCCGCCCGGGCGGCCCACGGAGCTGGTCCTGGACCGGGCGAAGGCCATGCGCACGCTGGTCGAGGACGTCCTGGAGGTGGCGCGGCTGGACAGCGCCTCGGAGCGCGCCGAGCTGCAGGACATCCTGCTGGGCGAGTTCGTCGTCCGCCGGGTCGCGGTGAAGGACCCCGCGATCGAGGTGCGGGTCGTGCACGAGTCGGAGGTCACGACGGACCCGCGGCGGCTGGAGCGCGTGCTGTTCAACCTGCTGGCGAACGCCGCGCGGCACGGCAGGCCGCCCGTCGAGGTCACCGTGGAGGGGCGGGTCGTCCGGGTGCGCGACCACGGCCCCGGTTTCCCCGACCACCTGCTCGCCGACGGTCCCAGCCGCTTCCGCACCGGCAGCAGCGACCGCGCCGGGCACGGCCACGGTCTGGGGCTGACGATCGCGGCGGGCCAGGCCAGGGTGCTGGGCGCCCGGCTGACGTTCCGCAACATCCGCCCGGCGGGCTCCGCGGACCACGTCCCGGCCGAGGGCGCGGTGGCGGTCCTGTGGCTGCCGGAGCACGCGCCGACGAGCACGGGCAGCTATCCCCTGCTCCCGTGAGGACACGCGCGAGGGCCCCCGTACGGCGATCCGTACAGGGGCCCTCTCGTGGTCCGGCGGCGTGCCTACTCCGTGGGTCCGGCCTCGGGCCCGGTCCCCTTGAGCGGGACCTCCTTCACGAACACAGCCGTCATCAGGGACAGCACGGCGACCACGGAGCCCAGCAGGAACGCGGAGTGCGTCCCGGACGACACCGCGTGCTGGTACGCCTCACGGGCCGCCTCCGGCAGCTTCGCGAGGCTGGCCGCGTCCAGCTGCGCCGACTGCTCGGTGATCTTCGTGCCCAGGGCACCGGCCCGCTCGGACATGACGTCCTGCACCCGGTTGTTGAACAGCGCGCCCATGATCGCGACACCGAAGGAGGAGCCGAGCGTACGGAAGAGCGTGGTGGAGGAGGAGGCGACGCCCATGTCCTTCATCTCGACGCTGTTCTGCGCGACGAGCATGGTGATCTGCATCAGACAGCCCATGCCGAAGCCGACGACCGCCATGAACACGCCGGAGGTGAACCGGCTGGTCCCGGTGTCCATGGTCGACAGCAGGTAGAGGCCGACGACCATCAGCGCGCTGCCGACGACCGGGAAGAGCTTGTAGCGCCCGGTGTTCGTGGTCACCCGGCCGGCGACCATCGAGGTGACGAGCATCGCCCCGAGCATCGGGAGCAGCAGCAGCCCGGAGTTGGTGGCCGAGGCGCCCTGCACGGACTGCTGGTACAGCGGCAGGAACAGCGTGGCGCCGAACATCACGAAGCCGGTGATGAAGCCGATCACGGACATCAGGGTGAAGTTCCGGCTGCGGAAGATGTGCAGCGGCACGACCGGCTCGGCGGCCTTGGTCTGCCAGAACACGAACCCGACGAGCGCGACGACGCCGATCGCGACGAGCTCCATGATCATCGCGGAGGTCCAGGCGTACTCGGTGCCGCCCCACGTGGTCACCAGCACGATCGCGGTGATGCCCACGGTCAGCAGCCCCGCGCCCAGGTAGTCGATGCGCGCCTGCGCCCGCTTCCTCGGCAGGTGGAGCACGACGCTGATCGCGGCGAGCGCCACGACGCCGAGGGGCAGGTTGATGTAGAAGGCCCAGCGCCAGCCCCAGTGGTCGGTGATGGTGCCGCCGACGAGCGGGCCGCCGATCATCGCCAGCGCCATGACGCCGGCCATCATGCCCTGGTACTTGCCGCGCTCCCGCGGCGGGATCAGGTCACCGATGATCGCCATGACGCCGACCATCAGACCGCCGGCGCCGAGGCCCTGCACGGCCCGGAAGCCGATGAGCTGGCCCATGTCCTGGGCCATGCCGCTGAGGGCGGAGCCGACGAGGAACAGCACGATCGACGCCATGAAGACGCCCTTGCGCCCGTACATGTCGCCGAGCTTGCCCCACAGCGGGGTGGAGGCCGCGGTGGCCAGCGTGTACGCCGTCACGACCCACGACAGATGTTCCAGACCGCCGAGCTCGCCCACGATCGTCGGCATCGCGGTGCCGATGATCATGTTGTCGAGCATGGCCAGCATCATAGTGATCATCAATGCGAGGAGGACGACGCGCACGCTCCTCGGCTGTTCGCCGGCCTGGTCCTCCTGACCCGCCGGTCCGGTGTCCACCGTCAGTGTCTCGGCCATGATCCCCACTCCCCCAGGTACTTACTTGCCGCCCGGCTAGTTGCCTACACTCAGGGAGGAAATTAGACAGTGAACTAGCCGGGCGTCAAGTAAGTTTTCCTGAGGGCCGAGGAGTACGAGGATGGGTGGCACCATGGACGGCACCAAACAGCGGCGCCGCGGGAACACCCGCCAGCGCATCCAGGACGTGGCCCTGGAGCTCTTCGCCGAGCAGGGATACGAGAAGACCTCGCTGCGGGAGATCGCCGAGCGCCTGGACGTCACCAAGGCCGCGCTCTACTACCACTTCAAGACCAAGGAAGAGATCATCGTCAGCCTCTTCGAGGATCTGACGAAGCCGATCGAGGAGCTCATCGAGTGGGGCCGGCGGCAGCCGCACACCCTGGACACGAAGCAGGAGATCGTCCGCCGCTACAGCCAGACCCTGACCGACGCGGCCCCGCTCTTCCGCTTCATGCAGGAGAACCAGGCGACGGTCCGCGAGCTGAGCATCGGCGAGATGTTCAAGTCCCGCATGCTCGGCATGCGGGACATCATCATCGACCCGGACGCCGAGCTGGTCGACCAGGTGCGCTGCGTCAGCGCGCTGTTCACGCTGCACGCCGGGATGTTCGTGCTCAGAGACCTCGAAGGCGACCCCGAGGACAAGCGGGAAGCCGTCCTCGAGGTCGCCATCGATCTGGTCACCCAGGCGCATGAGGGCGCCCGGACGTCGCGGTAGGTCAGACCTGCAGACCCTGGGCCCGCAGGAAGGACACCGGGTCGACCGCGGAGCCGTAGTTGGGGGTCTTGCGGATCTCGAAGTGCAGGTGGGGACCGGTGGAGTTACCGGTGTTGCCGGACTTGGCTATCTCCTGGCCGGTCTTGACGACCTGGCCGATCCGCACCTCGATGCGCGACAGGTGGGCGTACTGGGAGTACGTGCCGTTGCCGTGCTTGATCACGATCGCGTTGCCGTACGCCGGACCGTCACCGGCGCCGTTGCCGCCGGCCTTCACGACGGTGCCGCCGTGCGCGGCCACGACCTGGGTGCCGCTGGGCACCGCGAAGTCCTGACCGCTGTGCTTGTGGGCCCAGCGGGCGCCGTTCTGCATGAACGAGGCGGACTTCGTGTACTTCTTCACCGGGGCCACCCAGGACACGGCCTTCTTGGCGGCGGCGCTCTGCGCCGTGACGGCGGCGGAGGCACCGGTGCCCGAGTTCATCTCGGCAGCGACCGCGCCTCCGGCGCCCAGCACGACCGAGGCCCCCAGGCCGGCGGCCAGCACAGCTGCACGGGTGCGGAGCGCGGACGTACGGGGCGAACGGAGAGAAAAGCGCGGGGACATTCGAAACCTCGTGGGGGAGACGACAGGAAAGGCCATTCGGCACGTGAGCCGCACCGGATGGCGTCATCCTTGGTAACCCCACTCCCGCCCTGGAACAAAACCCCCTATCTACGACGGACTCTAGTACTTCCTCGTAAAAATCAATGAATCTTGGCAGAGCGCCCAATACGGACGAACCAGGTCACAAGCCCTGGCAGGGGGCCGCACCAGGGGCGCCTGCCCGTTTTACCCCTTTGGGTACGTCCACTATTTCCGCTAGTAAGTGACGTACCTCCTGTGCCCCATGTCACCGGCCCCGCCCTCTCCGGAACCCCGGAATGTGACCGGCACTACGTGAATGCACGGGCCTTTCGGTAACGAATTCGCGCCCGCCTCTGTGAGCCACGCCTCTTCGTCGGCTACCGTCCGGTAACCCGCGGGATTCCCGCGCGTCACTACGTTCCACGACCATGCACGCGACAAGTCAGCGCACATGACGTGAGAGGACCCCCCACATGACGCTTCGCCCCTGGGCGCGCCGTATCGCGGTCGGAACCACCTCCGCCGCCGCCCTCGTGGCCCTCGCGGTACCCGCCGAAGCGGCGGCGCCCGCGACGACGTCCGCGGCCGCCACGACCGCCGTGACGGCCGCCGCGGACGTCGACTACGCCACCTGGCAACGGGACTGCCAGGCGGTGATGGACCAGGCCCTGCCGGATCTGAAGCAGCGGATCGCCGACGCCCGGCCCGGTGAGCGGCAGGCGATCGTCTTCGACATCGACAACACGACCCTGGAGACGGACTTCGGCTTCAGCTTCCCGCAGCCGGCCAACAGGCCCCCCCTGCGGGTCGCCCAGTACGCCCAGGACCACGGTGTCGCCCTGTTCTTCGTGACGGCCCGCCCGGGCATCATCGCCGGGGCCACCGACTTCAACCTCGAGCACGTCGGCTACGAGGTGTCGGGCCTGTATGTGCGCGGGTTCCTCGACCTGTTCAAGAACGTCGCCGACTACAAGACGGCCCAGCGCGCCGACATCGAGAAGCGCGGCTACACGATCATCGCGAACATCGGCAACAGCGCCACCGACCTCTCGGGCGGCCACGCCGAGAAGACGTACAAGCTCCCCGACTACGACGGACAGCTGTCGTAGGAAACCGTCCGGGCACGCCGAAGGGGCCGGTGCTGGTCGGCACCGGCCCCTTCGGGTGGGTCGTGAGGCTTACGCCTCCTTGCTCAGGTTCGGGCCCGTCCCACCGGCGGCCTGCTCGATCGGCGGGACGTCCGGCAGGGCCGACTTCTCCTCGCCGCGGAAGGTGAAGGTCTTGCTCTCACCCTCGCCCTCGGTGTCCACGACCACGATGTGGCCGGGGCGCAGCTCGCCGAAGAGGATCTTCTCCGACAGGGAGTCCTCGATCTCGCGCTGGATGGTCCGGCGCAGCGGCCGGGCGCCCAGCACGGGGTCGTAACCCTTCTTGGACAGCAGCTCCTTGGCGGACTGGGAGAGCTCGATGCCCATGTCCCGGTCCTTCAGGCGCTCGTCCACCTTGCCGATCATCAGGTCGACGATCCGCAGGATGTCCTCCTGCGTGAGCTGCGGGAAGACGACCACGTCGTCGACGCGGTTGAGGAACTCGGGGCGGAAGTGCTGCTTGAGCTCGTCCGACACCTTGTTCTTCATGCGCTCGTAGTTGGTCTTCGTGTCGCCCGAGGCCGCGAAGCCCAGGTTGAAGCCCTTGGAGATGTCCCGGGTGCCAAGGTTGGTCGTCATGATGATGACCGTGTTCTTGAAGTCCACGACCCGGCCCTGGGAGTCGGTCAGGCGACCGTCCTCCAGGATCTGCAGCAGCGAGTTGAAGATGTCCGGGTGGGCCTTCTCGACCTCGTCGAAGAGGACCACGGAGAACGGCTTGCGGCGGACCTTCTCGGTCAGCTGGCCACCCTCTTCGTAGCCCACGTAGCCGGGAGGCGAACCGAAGAGCCGCGAGACCGTGTGCTTCTCGCTGAACTCCGACATGTCGAGGGAGATCAGCGCGTCCTCGTCGCCGAAGAGGAACTCGGCGAGCGCCTTGGACAGCTCGGTCTTACCGACACCGGAGGGGCCGGCGAAGATGAACGAGCCACCGGGACGCTTCGGGTCCTTCAGACCGGCACGCGTACGGCGGATCGCCTTCGACAGCGCCTTGACGGCGTCGACCTGGCCGATGACCCGCTTGTGGAGCTCGTCCTCCATGCGCAGCAGACGGGACGACTCCTCCTCGGTCAGCTTGAAGACCGGGATGCCGGTGGCGGTCGCGAGGACCTCGGCGATCAGCTCGCCGTCGACCTCGGCGACGACGTCCATGTCGCCGGCCTTCCACTCCTTCTCCCGCTTGGCCTTGGCGGCGAGGAGCTGCTTCTCCTTGTCGCGCAGGGAGGCGGCCTTCTCGAAGTCCTGCGAGTCGATCGCGGACTCCTTGTCCCGGCGGACACCGGCGATCTTCTCGTCGAACTCGCGCAGGTCCGGCGGCGCGGTCATCCGGCGGATGCGCATCCGGGAACCGGCCTCGTCGATCAGGTCGATCGCCTTGTCCGGCAGGAAGCGGTCCGAGATGTACCGGTCGGCCAGGGTGGCGGCCTGGACCAGTGCCTCGTCCGTGATGGAGACCCGGTGGTGGGCCTCGTACCGGTCACGCAGACCCTTGAGGATCTCGATCGTGTGCGGCAGGGACGGCTCCGCGACCTGGATGGGCTGGAAGCGGCGCTCGAGGGCCGCGTCCTTCTCCAGGTGCTTGCGGTACTCGTCCAGGGTGGTCGCACCGATGGTCTGCAGCTCACCGCGGGCCAGCATCGGCTTCAGGATCGAAGCGGCGTCGATGGCGCCCTCGGCGGCACCCGCACCGACCAGCGTGTGGAGCTCGTCGATGAACAGGATGATGTCGCCGCGGGTGCGGATCTCCTTGAGGACCTTCTTCAGGCGCTCCTCGAAGTCACCGCGGTAGCGGGAGCCGGCGACCAGCGCGCCGAGGTCCAGGGTGTAGAGGTGCTTGTCCTTGAGGGTCTCGGGCACCTCGCCCTTGACGATGGCCTGGGCGAGGCCCTCGACGACGGCGGTCTTGCCGACGCCGGGCTCACCGATCAGGACCGGGTTGTTCTTGGTACGGCGGGACAGCACCTGCATGACCCGCTCGATCTCCTTCTCGCGCCCGATGACCGGGTCGAGCTTGGACTCACGAGCGGCCTGGGTGAGGTTCCGGCCGAACTGGTCGAGGACCAGGGACGTCGAGGGGGTGCCCTCGGCAGGCCCGCCGGCGGTGGCGGTCTCCTTGCCCTGGTAACCGGAGAGCAGCTGGATCACCTGCTGCCGCACGCGGTTCAGATCAGCGCCCAGCTTGACCAGGACCTGGGCGGCGACGCCCTCGCCCTCACGGATCAGGCCGAGCAGGATGTGCTCCGTGCCGATGTAGTTGTGGCCCAGCTGAAGGGCCTCGCGGAGCGACAGCTCCAGGACCTTCTTGGCACGGGGGGTGAAGGGGATGTGCCCGGACGGGGCCTGCTGGCCCTGACCGATGATCTCCTCCACCTGCTGGCGGACCGCCTCGAGCGAAATCCCGAGGCTCTCAAGGGCCTTGGCGGCGACACCCTCACCCTCATGGATCAGGCCCAGGAGAATGTGCTCGGTGCCGATGTAGTTGTGGTTGAGCATCCGGGCTTCTTCCTGAGCCAGGACGACAACCCGCCGCGCGCGGTCGGTGAACCTCTCGAACATCGTTAATCGCTCCTCAGAGCGGTCAGGCAGTGGGGGGAACTTCCCCTCCCTGTCCTTCCGCAGCTTAGTCCCGCAAGCGGGGACCGCTCATTCCAACTGCCGACACCGTGGATGGCCTCCTGACCCGTGACGCCGACATCTGCTCCAACCCGATGGTGCGAGACGATGTTCCCGCAGGCCAGGTGGTTACCCTCACCACCAGTACGCCGATGGCGAACGTGAGACTCACTCTGCTGCGTGTCGCCCCCTCCCACTAGGGATGTCTTACCCGCGGGGACTGACACTCCATGCCGTGGCCCCCGGTTCCCTCCGCTACGGGCGAACAACCTTGCGCCGCCTCACACCTCCGAGCACCCCCCAGAGCCGGACGCTGCGCAGCCGCCGAAACACACACCGTAACCGTCCAGGTGGTCCGGCTGTTCACCGGACATGGTCGGCCCCCGCCCCGCCGTCGCCGCGGAACCCGCCGCGATCCCCCCGCCCCGTCGGCCGCCCGATCCGCACGCACCGCTCCGCCGGTGGTACGGGACGGTCCTCGGCTGGGCGGCGCTGCTCACCCCGCCCGGCCCCGCGCCGTGCCTGCGCCTGCGCCTGGGGGTGCGGTTCGACGTGCTGGACGTCCCGGCCGAAGCGGGCCGGGCCGCGCTGCGCCATCTCGCCCCCGGGTCCCCGGTGGCGGCCCTGGGCGGCCGGATGCGGCTGCTGGTGGCGGCGGGAAGCGCCCCGGAGGTGCCGGGGGTGCTGGACTGGCTGGAGTGGGGCGCGCTGCCGCTCGACCTGGAGGTGCTCGGCGCGGGCGCCCACATGGAGGCGCCCCTGCCGTCCGGGCAGGGGCTCATGACGCCTGTACGAGGCTCCGCCGGCCGGCCGGTGCTGCCGGAGCCGGGCGGGACGCGACCGCTTCCGCGGGGCCGCTCCGGTGCCGTGCAGGGGGCCGCCGTGTGGCTGCGGCCCCCCGAGCCTGGGGACGAGGTCGAGGCCTCACTGCCGACGCTGTCGGCCCTTGGGGGCGGTGGGGACGCCCCCGATCTGGTGCGGGTGCTGGACACGGTGGCGACGCACTGCCACCGCCTGCGGCTGCGGCGCGGACATACCCGGCCGCCCGTCGGTCCGTAGCTCAGCCGTTGGCCTTCTCGTAGGCCTCGCGGATGCTCGCGGGCACACGGCCGCGGTCGTTGACCTCGTAGCCGTTCTCCTTCGCCCACGCACGGATCTGCGCGGTGTCCTGGCTGCCGCCGCCGGAGGCGGCACGCGCCTTTCCACGCCCACCCGAAGCACGGCCTCCGGTGCGACGGCCGCCCTTCACGTAAGGCTCGAGAAGGCCACGGAGCTTGTCCGCATTGGCAGTGGTGAGATCGATCTCGTACGTCTTGCCGTCCAGCGCGAACGTCACGGTCTCGTCCGCCTCGCCGCCGTCGAGGTCATCGACAAGAAGGACCTGAACCTTCTGTGCCACCGGATTTCCTTTCATCGATAACGTGAGGGCCGGGGGTCGCGGCGTCCGCCGTTTCGCCGTCCCCTGTTATATGCAGTACTGCAGTACGTCGGAAAGCAAACCGCTTTTGCCGGAAAAACACAAACCCCCGGGAGAGACCGGCTCCCGCCCACGCCCCGGAAACATACGCGTTTCGGACATAGGGCACCTGGGCATGCCCGGTCGGGCGGAATACGGCTTGCCGATCCGGCGATCACAGATGCAGAAGCATCCGGCTGTTGCCCAAGGTGTTCGGTTTCACTCGTTCGAGACCCAGGAACTCCGCGACGCCTTCGTCATAGGAACGCAGCAGCTCGGCGTAGACATCCGTGTCGACCGGGGTCTCCCCGATCTCGACGAAGCCGTGCTTGCCGAAGAAGTCCACTTCGAAGGTCAGACAGAAAACCCGGCGAACACCCAGCCAGCGCGCGGTGTGCAGCAACTTCTCCAGCAACTGGTGCCCGACGCCGGCGCCCCGCAGGCCGGGCTTCACGGCCAGGGTGCGGACTTCCGCCAGGTCCTCCCACATGACGTGCAGGGCACCGCAGCCGACGACCTCGCCGTTGTCGTCACGTTCCGCGACCCAGAACTCCTGGATGTCCTCGTAAAGCGTGACCGTGGCTTTGTCGAGCAGGATCCGGCGCTGGACGTACGCGTCAAGCAGTCGGCGCACCACCGGGACATCGCCGGTACGCGCCCGCCGGACGGTGATGGCTTTTGCGGTGACTTCCTGGCTCCCCGCCGAGGCGCTTCCCCCGGAGTGACTCTCTGCTGACATGAGCGGACGCTATCGCCCGCCGGGCCCCTGTGCCGAGCCGGGGTTCTCCTCAGCGGTATCGCCGCCCGTATGGGAGTCGGTATCGGTGCCGGAGGTATAGGCGCCGCCGCTATCGCCGCCGGTAACGCCGCGCGTATCGGGCGGTTGCGGCGGCTCGGCCGATTCCGGGCCCTGGGCGATGCGTACGGCGTCCCGCAGGGCGGTGCGCTGTTCCTCGCTCATCATGCCGAAGAACGCGACGAGAGCGGCGGCGGGGTTGTCGCTCTGCGACCAGGCCTCGTTCATCAGGGCCGCCGCGTAGGCGGCGCGAGTGGAGACCGCCTCATATCGATAGGCGCGGCCTTCCGCCTCGCGTCGGACCCAGCCCTTCTGATGAAGATTGTCCATAACGGTCATCACGGTCGTGTACGCGATGGACCGTTCCTGCTGGAGATCTTCCAGGACTTCTCGAACGGTCACGGGGCGGTTCCACTTCCACACCCGCGTCATGACCGCGTCTTCGAGTTCTCCCAAGGGGCGAGGCACAACTCAGAACAATAGTGGCAGAACTGATCGTTTGCTCTCCGACGTGCACCTTCAGCGGCAAAGCCGAACAAAAAGGGCGTACGACCCGGAAAGCGCACGGAGAGCGTGCGTGGCCGGAGCCGTACGCCGGAGGGGCCGGGCGGGTCAGGCGTCGGGCTGCGAGGAAGTCCCGCGAGAGCCCTCCGCGCGTGCCAGGGCGGCGTCCACGGCCGCGTCCTCCTTGGCCTTGTTCGCCCCGCCCTGCGTCTTCACGATCACCCGGATCAGCCCGATGAAGAACACGGCCATCACGACCGGGGGGAGCAGTGCGGAGACGTAGTCCATGGGCCCCAGGGTAGCCACGGGGCGCGGCGATCTTCGCGCAGGGGCGGTCAGCCGGCCGCCAGCTGCTGGGGCGCGGCGGCGGCCGGCGGGGCGGGCTTGCGGCGGGGGAAGACCTCGCCGGGGGTCGGGATGGGGCGGTCCGGCTTCGGGGCGGCGGGCTCCCGGCCGGGTGCCGGCGCCGGGGTGGCCGGCTTCTCGGCGGGCCGTTTGCGGGCCGGCTTCGCGGGTTCGTCCCCGGCGGCCTGGGCGGGCAGGGTGACGGCCGCGTCCGCGAGGCCCCCAGGGAGGGCCTGGAGGCGGGCACGGGACGCCGGGATGACCGGCCTGGCCGGAGCGGCCGGGGCGGGGGCGGACCGCGGCAGGAGGGCCACCACGTCCGTCGCGGCCTGGGGGCGGCAGCGGGCCAGCAGGGCGGCCGCGACGCGGTTGCCGCGCAGGGCCCCGAGCGCGGCGAGGTCGTCGGCGGTGGGCCGGTGCCCGGCGTCCAGGGCCTCCGCGAGGAGGGCGAGGTAGCCCATCGCGCCGCCGGGGAGGGCGGCGCGGTAGCGGGCGAGGTCGTCCAGCAGGAAGGCGCGCTGCCGGGCGCCTTCGCGGATCGCCTCGTCGAGCGACTCGGCGAGATGGAGACAGTCATGGACGTCTTCTGCCGAGGCGGGGCCGGCATGGAGGGCAAGGGCCAGGGCGCGGCGGAGCACACGCAGCTCCTCCGCACCGAAGGCCATACCGCCGAGGGATCCGTAGGGCGTGGGCATGCCGCGACGATACGCGCTAATCGGACAATCCCGGCATAGGGGAATGGGTGTCGCCGGGGAGACACCCAGCTGGGGGTGCGCGGGACGACGACCGGGCTCACCAGGGCCGATACGGCGTGACCGGCCCTGGTGGCGGGGTCAGGTCCGGGCGACGTTGCGTTCGTAGACCAGGCGGAGCCCGATCAGGGTCAGCCACGGCTCGTGCTCGTCGATGACGGTGCTCTCCCCGAGCACCGTCGGGGCCAGCCCGCCCGTGGCGATCACCGTCACGTCGTCGGGGTCGTCCGCGAGCTCGCGCGCCATGCGGGTGACCACCCCGTCGACCTGGCCCGCGAAGCCGTAGACGATGCCCGACTGCATCGCCGCCACGGTGTTCTTGCCGATCACGGTCCGGGGCCGGGCCACCTCGATCTTCCGCAGCTGCGCGGCCTTGACCCCGAGGGCCTCCACCGAGATCTCGATACCGGGCGCGATCACGCCGCCCACGTACTCCCCGCGCGCGGAGACCGCGTCGAACGTGGTCGCCGTGCCGAAGTCGACGACGATCGCCGGGCCGCCGTACAGCTCGTTCGCCGCGACCGCGTTGATGATGCGGTCGGCGCCGACCTCCTTGGGGTTGTCGAACTGGATCGGCACGCCCGTCTTCACGCCCGGTTCGACGAGGACGGCGGGAACGTCTCCGTAGTAGCGGCGGGTCACCTCGCGCAGCTCGTGCAGGACCGACGGGACGGTCGCGCAGATGGCGATGCCGTCGATCCCGTCGCCCAGTTCGTCACCGAGGAGCGGGTGCATGCCCATCAGGCCCTGCAGGAGGACCGCGAGCTCGTCGGCGGTGCGGCGCGCGTCCGTGGAGATGCGCCAGTGCTCGACGATGTCCTCGCCGTCGAAGAGGCCGAGGACGGTGTGGGTGTTGCCTACGTCGATCGTGAGCAGCATGCCGGTACCTACTCCGCCGCTCGCAGGTCCAGGCCGATGTCGAGGATCGGCGAGGAGTGGGTGAGGGCGCCGACGGCGAGGTAGTCCACGCCGGTGGCGGCGTACGCCTCGGCGTTGTCGAGGGTCAGCCGGCCGGACGCCTCCAGGGCGGCGCGGCCGTCGACGATCGCGACGGCCTCCTCGCACTCGACCGGCGTGAAGTTGTCCAGCAGGATCAGGTCGGCGCCGGCGTCCACGACCTCGCGGAGCTGGTGCATGGTGTCGACCTCGACCTCGATCGGCACGTCCGGGAATGCCTCGCGGACCGCCTTGAAGGCCTGTGTCACTCCGCCCGCCGCGACGACGTGGTTGTCCTTGACCAGGGCCGCGTCCGACAGGGACATGCGGTGGTTGACGCCGCCGCCGCAGCGCACGGCGTACTTCTCCAGCGCGCGCAGGCCCGGCGTCGTCTTGCGGGTGTCGCGGACCTTCGCCCTGGTGCCGTCCAGGGCGTCCGCCCACGCGCGCGTGGCCGTGGCGATGCCCGACAGACGGCACAGGATGTTCAGGGCGCTGCGCTCGGCGGTCAGCAGGTCGCGGGTGCGGGTGGTCACGGACAGGAGCTTCTGCCCCGCTGTGATCCGGTCGCCGTCCTCGACGTGCCGCTCGACCTCGAACTCGTCCTCGCAGACGATCGAGAGGACCGCCTCGGCGACCCTGAGGCCGGCCACGACGCCGCCCTCGCGGGCGACGAAGTCGGCGGTGGCGACGGCCTCCTCGGGGATGGTCGCGACCGTCGTCACGTCCACGCCGCCGGCGAGGTCCTCCTGCAGGGCCACATTGGCG
This sequence comes from Streptomyces sp. NPDC056628, assembly GCF_042792555.1. Lineage (NCBI taxonomy): Bacteria > Bacillati > Actinomycetota > Actinomycetes > Kitasatosporales > Streptomycetaceae > Streptomyces > Streptomyces sp. NPDC056628. Next base: position 127,225 of record NZ_JBHTWG010000017.1, on the reverse strand, counting down.
ATGTCCTCGACCTCGACGGGGTCGAGACCCGCGTCGGCGAGGAGCTGGGCGAGCGCGGGGTCGAGCCCGCACTCCAGGTACTCCTCGCCGGCGCCGCAGGCGCAGTCGTCGCCGCAGCCGCCGTTCGAAGCGAGGGGAAGGTCGGGGGTGGTCACTGCTGTCACTGCTCCTGGGGCCGGGTCGGGGGGAGGTCTGCGGTGTCGGTGGTGTGCACGGCGAGTGTGCGGTCGGGGTTCAGGCGTACGACGATGTGGCGGCGCCAGGCCGTGTCGTCGCGGTCGGGCCGGTCCTCGCGCCAGTGGCAGCCCCGGGTCTCCTCCCGCATCCGGGCGGCGGCCACCAGGGCGCGGGCCACGTACAGCAGGTTCGTCGCCTCCCAGGTGTCGACGCCGGGCTCGGCGGTCTTGCCGTTCTCCACGAGGGCGTCGCGGGCCTCGGCGCGCAGCCGGCGGATCTGCTCGGCGGCCTCGGTCAGGGAGGCTTCGGAGCGCAGCACGCCGGCGCCGACGGTCATGATCCGCTGGATCGCGAAGCGGGCCTCGGGGGCGAGCAGGGGGTGCTCGGGGCCCTCCGGGTACGGCACGGGCTGCGGCACGCGCGCGGTGAGGCCGTCCGCCGCGCGGGCCCCGGCGATGTCGGCCGCGATGCGCTCGGCGTAGACGAGCCCCTCCAGGAGCGAGTTCGAGGCGAGGCGGTTGGCGCCGTGCACGCCGGTGCAGGCCACCTCGCCGCACGCGTACAGGCCGGGGACCGTCGTACGGCCCCGGGAGTCGGTGCGCACGCCGCCCGAGGCGTAGTGGGCGGCCGGGGCGACCGGGATGGGCGTGGTGACGGGGTCGATGCCGTGCGCGCGGCAGGCGGCCAGGATCGTCGGGAAGCGGTGCTCCCACATCTCGGCGCCGAAGTGCCGGGCGTCGAGGAACATGTGCTCCGCGTCCTGCTCCTGCATCCGCCGCGTGATGCCCTTGGCGACGATGTCCCGGGGCGCGAGCTCCGCCAGTTCGTGCTGTCCGACCATGAACCGCACGCCGTCGGCGTCGACCAGGTGGGCGCCCTCGCCGCGCACCGCCTCGGAGACCAGCGGCTGCTGGCCCTCCGCCTCCGCGCCGAGGAACAGGACGGTCGGGTGGAACTGCACGAACTCCAGGTCGCTGACCTCGGCGCCCGCGCGCAGCGCGAGGGCCACGCCGTCGCCGGTGGACACGGACGGGTTCGTCGTCGCCGAGAAGACCTGGCCCATGCCGCCGGTGGCCAGGACCACGGCGGGCGCGTGCACCGCGCCCACGCCGTCGTGCTGCCCCTCGCCCATGACGTGCAGGGTGATGCCCGCGGTACGGCCCTCGGCGTCCGTGAGGAGGTCGAGCACCAGCGCGTTCTCGACGGTGCGCAGGCCGCGCGCGCGGACCGCCTCGACCAGGGCGCGGGAGATCTCCGCGCCGGTCGCGTCGCCGCCCGCGTGGGCGATGCGGCGGCGGTGGTGGCCGCCCTCGCGGGTGAGTTCGAGGCGGCCCTCGGAGGACTCGTCGAAGTGGGCGCCGGTCTCGATCAGCCGCCGGACGGCGTCGGGGCCCTCGGTGACGAGGATGCGCACGGCCTCCTCGTCGCACAGCCCGGCGCCGGCCACCAGGGTGTCGTCCAGGTGCTGCTCGGGGGTGTCGCCCTCGCCGAGCGCGGCGGCGATGCCGCCCTGGGCCCAGCGGGTCGAGCCGTCGTCCAGGCGTGCCTTGGTGACGACGACGGTGTCGAGGCCGGCCGCCTCGCAGCGCAGGGCGGCCGTCAGGCCCGCCACGCCGGAGCCGACGACCACGACGTCCGCGGAGATGGCCCACCCGGGCGCTGGCGCGTGCAGTCGTATGCCTGTGCTGGTCACGAGGCGGCTCCGAAGGTGAGGGTGATGTTGTCGATCAGCCGGGTCGCGCCGACCCGGGCGGCGACGGCGAGGACGGCCTCGCCGGTGAAGTCGTCGCCGATCTCGGTGAAGTCGGACGGGTCGACGAGGGCGAGGTAGTCCAGTTCGAGCGGCGGCGTGAGCCGGGCGGCCTCGTCCAGGACCAGGCGGGCGGCGGCACGGACGGCCGCGGCCGCGCCGGGCGTGGCCTTGGCGACGGCGTGCGCGTCGGCCGCGGCGCGTGACTCGCCGATGGCGCTGAGGGCTTCGGCACGCGCACGCGTGGCCGGGACCTCGCGGGCCCGCGCGCGCAGCGCCTCCTGGGCCGCGTGCCGGTCGGCGCCGGCGAACAGCGCCTGCGACAGGGCGAGCGCCGTGCGCCGTTCCTTGGGCGAGAGGTAGCGGTTGCGGCTGGACAGCGCGAGGCCGTCCTCCTCGCGCACGGTGGGGACGCCGACGATCTCCACGCCGAAGTTCAGGTCGCGGGCCATCCGGCGGATCAGCGCGAGCTGCTGGGCGTCCTTCTGCCCGTACAGGGCGACGTCGGGACGGGTCAGGTGGAGCAGCTTGGCGACGACGGTGAGCACGCCGTCGAAGTGGCCGGGGCGGGAGGCGCCTTCCAGCCGCTCCCCCATGGGTCCGGCGGTGACCCGGACCTGGGGCTCGCCGCCCGGGTAGACCTCGTCGACGGCCGGGGCGAACACGACGTCCGCGCCTGCCCGTCCGGCGAGCTCGACGTCGGCGTCCAGGGTGCGCGGGTAGCGGTCGAGGTCCTCGCCGGCGCCGAACTGGAGGGGGTTCACGAAGACGGTGACGACGACCTCGCCGTCCGGTCCGGCGATCCGGCGGGCCGTGCGGATCAGGGTGGCGTGCCCCTCGTGCAGGGCGCCCATCGTCATCACGACGGCACGGCGGCCCGTGCGCACGCGCGCGTGCAGCTCGGCGGCGGTACGCAGCAGGGTGGTGGTCATAGGGCCTCTCCCTCGGCGCCGTCGGTCCCGGTCGCGAGCACGCCGAGCAGGTCCTCGGCGAGCTCCGGTTTCAGCAGCCCGTGGGCCAGTGCGCGGTCGGCGGTGGCGCGGGCCATCGCCAGATAGCCGGCGACGGTCTGCGGCGCGTGCCGGCGCAGCTCGGTGACGTGCGCGGCGACGGTGCCCGCGTCGCCGCGCGCGACGGGGCCGGTCAGGGCGGCGTCACCGGACCGCAAAGCGTTGTCCAGGGCGGCGCCGAGCAGCGGCCCCAGCATCCGGTCGGGGGCGGCCACGCCCGCCTCGCGCAGCAGCTCCATGGACTGGGCGACCAGGGTGACCAGGTGGTTCGCGCCGAGAGCGAGGGCCGCGTGGTAGAGCGGGCGCCACTCCTCGGCGATCCACTCGGGTTCGCCGCCCATCTCGATGACCAGGGCCTCGGCGGCCAGCCGCAGCTCCTCCGGGGCGGTGACACCGAAGGAGCAGCCGGCCAGGCGCTGGACGTCGACGGGAGTGCCGGTGAAGGTCATCGCCGGGTGCAGGGCGAGCGGCAGCGCGCCCGCGCGCAGGGCCGGGTCCAGGACCTTCGCGCCGTACCGCCCGGAGGTGTGCACGAGCAGCTGGCCGGGGCGGACCGCGCCGGTCTCGGCGAGCCCCTCGACCAGGCCGGGGAGCGCGTCGTCGGGCACGGTCAGCAGTACGAGCTCGGAGCGGGCCAGGACCTCGGCGGGCGGCACCAGCGGCACCCCGGGCAGCAGGTCCTCGGCGCGGCGCCGGGAGGCGTCGGAGACCCCCGAGACGGCGACCGGGCGGTGTCCGGCCAGTTGGAGGGACGCGGCGAGCGCGGGGCCCACCCGGCCGGCGCCGACGACACCGACGGTGAGCCGCGCGGGGCGGTCCCTGGGATCCGGTTGCTGGCTTGTACTCACTCGACGGTGGCCTTCCCGTTCCAGTCCGCTCGGGGTACCGGACGATTTCTCGTCATGTTAACGCGATTGGTCCCGGAGGGGCCCGGTCGTCCACAGGCTGTGGGCCATCGCACGACCCCGGGGCGGAGGCGGCCGGTGCCGCGTAATCCGGGTGCTCGCGCGCACCCCCGTACGGGATCATCCCCGGATGAGCGACACGGCGCCGCGGCGCGGCCACCAGGAGCACGACACGTCGGACGAGGAACGGCGGGGGCGGCTGCGCGAGCGGCGCATCACCGCCCAGCGCACCGCGTCGCGCGTGCTCGCGCGCCACGGCTTCCAGAAGACCCTCCGGGAACGCCTGGCGCTGCTGGACGCGGCCCAGGACGTGTACGACCTGGACGAACCGTCGGACGTCTACGGCAACCGCGTCGTCGAGGCACTGGAGGAGAGGGTCGCCGGGCTGCTCGGCATGGAGGCCGCCGCGTTCTTCCCGACCGGCACCATGGCCCAGCAGATCGCCCTGCGCTGCTGGGCGGGCCGCACCGGGAACCCGGCGGTCGCCCTGCACGCGCTGAGCCACCCCGAGGTGCACGAGCGCAACGCGTTCAGTCAGGTCAGCGGCCTGCGCCCGGTGCGGGTGACGTCCGAGCCCCGGATGCCGACGGCCGCCGAGGTGCGGGACCTCGCGGAGCCCTTCGGGACGCTCATGCTCGAACTTCCCCTACGGGAGGCCGGGTTCGTCCTGCCCACCTGGGACGAACTGACCGAGGTGGTGGAGGCGGCGCGCGAGCGGGACGCCGTGGTGCACGTCGACGGCGCCCGGCTGTGGGAGTCCACGGTCCGGCTCGGCCGCCCGCTGGAGGAGATCGCGGGCCTGGCGGACAGCGTGTACGTGTCGTTCTACAAGTCGCTCGACGCCTTCGGGGGGGCGGCCCTGGCGGGCCCCAGCTCCCTGATCGAGGAGGCGAAGACCTGGCGGCACCGGTACGGCGGCCAGGTCTTCCAGCAGTTCCCCACCGTGCTGTCCGCGCTGGTGGGCCTGGAGACGCGGCTGCCCCGGCTGCCCGAGTACGTCGCCCACGCGCGCGTGGTGGCCGCCGCGCTGCGCGAGGAGTTCGCGGAGGCCGAGGTGCCGTGGGCGCGGGTCCACCCCGAGCCGCCGCACACCCACCAGTTCCAGCTGTGGCTGCCGTACGACGCCGAGGTGCTCGCGGAGGCGGCGGTCCGGCAGGCGGAGGAGACGGGGACGTTCCTGTTCGCCCGCGCGTGGGAGGCCGGGGGCCCCGGACTGGCCTCCACCGAGGTCTGCGTCGAGGACCCCGGGCTCGACTGGTCGGCCGACGACGTGCGGGAGGCCGTCGCCGGGTTCGTGGCACGGCTGCGGCAGGAGGCCAGCCGGTAGCGTGCCGCCTCCGGTCCAGGGCCCGCCGTACCGGGCCGCGGGCCGGCGGCCCGCCACGACGGCCCGGAACTCGCGCACCCCGCGCCTCTCGCGCAGGATTCGCCGGTCGTGGCTGCCCGGGGCACGGGGGCTCCGCCTCACCGAGCCACCGGGCCCGGCGGGTGTCGAGGAGGTGCTCCCGGATGCTGCTCATGGCCGGTCGCCCTCTCCCGGATCGCGGGGCGACGGGCGGCCCCGTGACCCCCGCGGAAGTCCCGGACTGCTCCGGGTCCGTGCCGCTGTCGCGTCGATTGACGGCCGCCGTCAATCGACGGCCGCGTTGTCGGTGGCGGGGTGCACCATGAGGGCATGAGCGTGAGCATCGACGTCGCGGGGCTGCGGCCGGAGAGGGTCGCCGTCGTGCCCTCCCCTCTCGCCGAGCTCGGCATGGCGCTGCACGCGCTGTCCGAGCCGGGGCACCACCCGGGCCTCCAGGGCTGGGTGACGGGCGTGACGGCCCGGCTGGACCCGCACCTGGCCGACCGCATGTGCGAGGCGGACTTCCTGTGGCGGACGACGTTCTCGGACCTGTTCCTGCCCTACGCGGGCGTCCCGGGCGGAGCCCTGCCCGGCGCGACGCTCGCCGAGGAACTGGATCTGCTGGACAAGCTCTCCGACGAGCAGTTCGTGGACGCGGCCCTGGAATTCACCTGCGCCCTGCCCTACGGCACGCCGAGCCGGAGCGTGCTCGCCGACGCCGAGCTGCACCGCCGCGCCCTGGAGCTGGCCGCCGCGCGCGGGCCGCAGCAACTGCGGTTCAGCAGGCGGCTGCTCGACGAGCCGGCGCTGATCCGGGCCTGGCTGCGGCAGTTCCTGCAGGACTGCGACGAGGCGTTCTTCGCCGACACCTGGGCACGCCTGCGCCACCAGCTCACCGCCGACGCCCGCCACAGGACCGACCTCCTGCGGCACAAAGGGCTGGCCGAGGCGCTGACCTCGGTCTCCGCGGCGGTGACGGTCGACGAGGCCGCCGGACGCATCACCATCGACAAGCTCCGCCAGGGCCACAGCCTCATCAGGGACGGCGGTCTGCTGCTCGTGCCGACGAGCCTGGGCTGGCCGCATCTGACGGTGCTGCACCGGTACGGCTGGCAGCCGGTCCTGCACTACCCGGTCGGCTCCCCGGAGATCGCGTCACCGCCGTCGGTCGGGCAGCTGACCCTGCGCATGACCGCGCTGTCCCACCCGGTGCGCATGCAGCTGTGCCGCAACCTCGCCCGCAGCACGTACACCACGAGCGAGCTCGTCCAGATCCACGGCATGTCCGCCCCGGAGATATCCCGGCACCTGAGCGTCCTCAAGAAGGCGGGCCTGATCACGACCCGCCGCCGGGGGCGGTACGTCCTGTACCAGCTGGACGTGACCGCGGTGGCGCGGCTCGGCAGCGACTTCCTCGAAGCGCTGCTGAGATGACGTCGCACGGGACGCGGGCCGCCGTCAGTCGAGGCGGATGTGCCGGATCCCGACCGCGGCCTGCCGCAGCCGCGTGCGGACCGCGCCCTCGTCGTTGGGCCGGAGTTCCAGTCCGGCCAGGACGGCGATCCGGTCCGCCGTCCTCGGCACGCTCGTGCGGTCGGTCCACAGGTGCTCGGCGAACTCCGGCTGACGCAGCCGCTCCAGGCAGTGGTCGAGCCGGGACACCGCCCAGCTCTCCCGGCGCAGCCCGGCGCCCTTCCCGGCGACGTACTGCGCCAGACGCCCGAAGCCGCGCTCGCGCAGCCGCCTGAGGACGGTCTCGCGCTCCGCGAGGAGCGTGAAGTGCCGGACGTCGTGGCCCAGTTCGCCGAGCCGGCCCACGGTCTCGGCGAAGTAGTCCGGGTGCGTGACGGTCATCGGCGCGATGACCACGCCGCCGTGCCGGGTGAGCGCCAGGTCGAGGACCTCGACGACGCCCTGCCGCCAGGCGGCCAGGTCCTGGAAGTCCCCGCGCAGTTCCGGCGGGAGCACGCGCCGCAGCCCGAACCCGGCGTGCTCGGGATCGCAGACGACGCTGCCGGGCAGCCGGCGCCGGATCTCGTGTGCGGTCTGTGTCTTGCCGCCCCCGAAGGGGCCGTTGATCCACAGGAGCATGCGCCGACCCTGGGCCGTCTCGGGGCTCAACCGTGCCCGCCCGCCCGGACCAGGCCCGTCTCGTAGGCCAGGACGACCACCTGCACGCGGTCGCGCAGGCCGAGCTTGGTCAGGATGCGGCCGACGTGCGTCTTCACGGTGGCCTCGGACAGGACCAGCCGGGCCGCGATCTCGCCGTTGGACAGGCCCTGCGCGACCAAGACCATGACCTCGCGCTCCCGGTCGGTGAGCCGCTCCAGCTCCTTGTGCTTCGGCTCCCCGCCGGTGGAGGGCAGCATGGGCGCGAACCGGTCCAGCAGCCGCCGGGTCGTCGACGGGGCCACGACGGCGTCGCCGCTGTGCACCGCGCGGATCGCGCCGAGGAGTTCCTCGGGCGGCACGTCCTTGAGCATGAACCCGGAGGCCCCGGCCTTCAGCCCGGAGAACGCGTACTCGTCGAGGTCGAAGGTGGTCAGGATCAGCACCTTGGGCGGCTCGGGCTCCGAGCAGACGCGGCGGGTGGTCTCCACGCCGTCCAGCTTCGGCATGCGGACGTCCATGAGGACGACGTCGACGGCGGTCGAGCGCAGTACCTGGAGGGCCTCGACACCGTCCCCCGCCTCCGCGACGACCTCCATGTCCGGCTGGGCGGCGAGCACCATCCGGAACCCGGTGCGCAGCAGCACCTGGTCGTCGACGAGCATCACGCGGATCGCCATCGGGTCCTCTTCCGTGTCTTTCGGGCTTCCGGTTCTTCCGGGCCCTACGAGTGTGCCGGGGCCGTGTCAGTGGGCCGGTTTCAGCGGCAGCAGCGCGCTGATGCGGAATCCTCCGCCCGGCCGCGGTCCGGCGTCCAGGGTTCCGCCGACCATGCCGACCCGCTCGCGCATGCCGATCAGGCCGTGCCCCCGGCCGTCGGCGCCGCCGTCCTCGTACAGCTCGTGCGGGGCACCCTTGCCGTCGTCCTCGACGAGCAGCCCGAGGCCGTCGTCGAAGTAGACCAGGCGCACGCTCGCCCCGGCGTTGGGTCCGCCGTGCTTGCGGGTGTTGGTGAGCGCCTCCTGCACGATGCGGTACGCGGTGAGCTCGACGCCGCTGGGCAGCGGGCGCGGGGTGCCCTCGACCTTGAAGTCGACCGGCAGCCCGGAGCTGCGGCACTGCTCGACGAGCTCGTCGATCTGGTCGACGTCGGGCTGCGGGACGTACTCGCCGGTCTCCTGGTGCTCGCCGGTGCGCAGCACGCCGAGCAGGCGGCGCATCTCGGCGAGTGCCTGCCGGCCCGTGGACGAGATCGTCTCCAGGGCCTTCTTGGCCTGGTCGGGGGCGGCGTCGAGGACGTAGGCGGCGCCGTCGGCCTGCACCACCATCACGGAGACGTTGTGCGCGACGACGTCGTGCAGTTCGCGCGCGATACGGGCGCGTTCGGCGGCGACCGCGACCTTCGCCTGGGCCTCGCGCTCCTTCTCCAGCCGGGTCGCGCGCTCCTCCAGCTGCTCGTAGTAGGCGCGGCGGGTGCGGATGGAGTCGCCGAGCACCCAGGCGAGGGCGAACGGCACCGTGAGGAAGATGATCAGCGCCACGTTGCTCAGGACGGTGGCCTCCTTCTCCGGCCACCGCAGCTGGGACAGGGGCGCCGCGCACAGGCCCGCGCCCAGCGCGAGCCGGGAGGCCCAGCGGGCGCCGGTCGCGGCGACGGTGTAGGTGATCACCAGGAAGGCGAAGTCGGAGGGCGTGGTCGCCACGTCCAGCACCAGCTGCATCAGCCCGACCCCGATGGCCAGCAGCAGCATCTTCTCCGGCATCCGCCGGCGCAACGCGATGACCAGGGACAGCAGCAGCAGGACCGGGACGATGACGGCCTCGGACCCGGTGCCCTGGCCGCCGGCCTGCCCGCCCTCCGGCTGGACGGCCACGCTCACCGCGGAGATCCCGAACAGGAGGACGGCCCAGAAGGTGTCCACCCCGGTCGGGTGCCTGCGGAGGAAGTCATAGAGGCGCTGCACGTGACCCAGCGTAGGGACACCAGATGCGTGCAGGGGTCAACCGGAGGGCCGATCCCCGCCCCGCGCGCGTACTCCGCAAGGTGGAGGGCCCGCTCTCCTGTACGCGGGAAAGCGGCCTAGCCTGGGCCGGTGGCAGCAGAGGCGACCGACGCGTGGCAGGGGTGGCGGGCGGCGGCGGAATCCGCCCTGTACGGGCCGGAGGGCTTCTACCGCCGCCCGGAGGGACCGGCCGGGCACTTCCGGACGTCCGTGCACGCCTCGCCGCTCTACGCGGCCGCGGTGGCCCGGCTGCTGTGCCGGGTGGACGAGGCGCTGGGACGGCCGGAGACCCTGGACCTGGTCGACATGGCGGCGGGCCGGGGCGAGCTGGTGACGGGGGTGCTGGCCGCGCTCCCCGCCGAGGTGGCGGCCCGCACACGCGCGTACGCCGTAGAGATCGCCGCCCGCCCACCGGGACTGGACCCCCGGGTCACATGGCTGGCCGAGCCGCCGGGGCGGGTCACGGGCCTGCTGTTCGCCAACGAGTGGCTGGACAACGTCCCGGTGGAGGTCGCCGAGGTGGACGGCTCGGGAGCGCCGCGCCGGGTCCTGGTCCGGCGGGACGGCGCCGAACGCCTCGGGGAGCCGGTGACCGGCGCCGAGGCGGGGTGGCTCGCCCGCTGGTGGCCCCTGCCCGAGGGGGGCGGCGAGGGCCTGCGCGCCGAGATCGGGCTGCCCCGGGACGAGGCGTGGGCCGCCGTGGCCGGCACGCTGGAGCGGGGTCTGGCGGTCGCCGTGGACTACGCGCACACGCGCCGGTCACGGCCGCCCTTCGGCACGCTGACGGGCTTCCGGGACGGGCGGGAGACGGCCCCTGTGCCGGACGGCTCGTGCGATCTCACCGCCCATGTGGCGCTGGACGCGTGCGCGCTGCCCGGCGCCCGTCTGCTCTCCCAGCGCGAGGCGCTGCGCGCCCTCGGCATCACCGGCGCACGCCCCTCACTCGAACTCGCCTCCACGCGCCCCGCCGAGTACGTGCGCGCCCTCGCGAGCGCCGGTGAGGCCGCTGAGCTGACGGCGACGGGCGGGTTCGGGGACTTCGGCTGGCTGCTCCAGCCGGTCGGCGTCCCGGACGTCCTGGACGCGCGGTGAACCGCGCGTGACGACTCCGCCCGGGGCTACTTGTCGATGTCCCCGACCACGAAGAACAGCGACCCCAGGATCGCCACCATGTCCGCGACCAGCGTCCCCGGCAGCAGCTCCACGAGCGCCTGGATGTTGTTGTACGAGGCCGAGCGCAGCTTCAGCCGGTACGGCGTCTTCTCGCCCTTGCTGACGAGGTAGTAGCCGTTGATGCCGAGGGGGTTCTCGGTCCACGCGTACGTGTGCCCCTCGGGCGCCTTCAGCACCTTGGGCAGCCGCTGGTTGATCGGCCCCGGCGGCAGCTGCGCGAGCCGGTCGAGGCAGGCGTCCGCGAGGTCGAGGGAGTTGTGCGTCTGCTCCAGCAGGCACTCGAACCGGGCGAGGCAGTCGCCCTCCTCGCGGGTCACCACCTTCAGGACGTCCCCGAGTTCGCCGTAGGCCAGGTACGGCTCGTCCCGGCGCAGGTCGAAGTCGACGCCCGAGGCGCGCGCGATCGGCCCGCTCACGCCGTACGCGTGCACGGCCTCCGGTGAGAGGGCGCCCACGCCCCGGGTGCGTCCGCGGAAGATCTCGTTGCCGAGGACCAGGTCGTCGAACCGGTCCATGCGGGAGCGCACGCCGGCGACGGCGGTACGCGCGCGCGTGGCCCAGCCGGCCGGGAGGTCCTCCTTGAGGCCGCCCACCCGGTTGAACATGTAGTGCATGCGCCCGCCGGAGACCTCCTCCATGACGTGCTGGAGTTCCTCGCGCTCGGTGAAGGCGTAGAAGATCGGCGTGATACCGCCCAGTTCCAGCGGGTACGACCCGAGGAACATCAGGTGGTTGAGGACGCGGTTCAGCTCCGCCAGCAGCGTCCGCGTCCACACGGCGCGCTCCGGCACCTCCATGCCGAGCATGCGCTCCACGGCGAGGACGACGCCCAGCTCGTTGGAGAAGGCCGACAGCCAGTCGTGCCGGTTGGCGAGCATGATGATCTGGCGGTAGTCACGGGCCTCGAAGAGCTTCTCCGCGCCGCGGTGCATATAGCCGATCACCGGCTCGGCGCTCATGATGCGCTCGCCGTCCAGGACGAGCTTGAGGCGCAGCACACCGTGCGTCGAGGGGTGCTGGGGGCCGATGTTGAGCACCATGTCGGTGCTCTCCGCGGCGCCGCCGATACCGACCATGGTCTCCGTCGTAGGAGTCATGGACCCAGTCTCCCCTACGTACGCTGGCCCCATGGAGACGGGGAGCCCGAAGAACACGGGAATCACGCCGGAGGCGCGCACGGGGGACGAACCGGTGTGGACCGCGCTGCCGCCGGGGCTGCTGCGGATGCGCCGGCTGCTGCTGGTGGTGTGGCTGGGACTGCTGACGGCCGGACTGGGCGTGCTGCTCGGCTGGCTCGCCGGGCCCGGCTGGGCGGCGTTCGCCGCACTGCCGCCGGCGCTCATGGTGTGGGGCTGGGTGATGCTCGGACGCAACTGGCGTTCCTGGCGCTACGCCGAGCGCGCCGACGACCTGCTGATCAGCAGGGGTGTGCTGTGGCGGGAGGAGACGGTCGTGCCGTACGGCCGCATGCAGCTGGTGGAGGTCACCTCCGGGCCGGTGGAACGTCACTTCGGGCTGGCCAGCGTGCAGCTGCACACGGCCGCCGCCGCGACCGACGCCACCATCCCCGGCCTCGACCCGGCCGAGGCGGAGCGGCTGCGGGACCGGCTCACCGAGCTGGGCGAGGCCCGATCGGCGGGCCTGTGACGACTCCGGGCGCCGAAGGCGCCCTGCGCGAGGCGCGGCGCGTGTCGGAGCGCCGGCTGCACCCTGTGACGCCGCTCAGACGCGCGTGGGCGCCCGTCGCCGTGCTCATCGGGTGGGCGGTGCACGACCCCGACCAGGCGCAGCGCCAGCTGACCCGGCTGACGACCACGACCCTGCTGATCGCGCTCGCCGTGCTGGTCCCGGCCGCCGCCCTGTACGGCTTCCTCACCTGGTGGTACACGCACTTCGCCGTCACCGACAGCGAACTGCGCATCCGTACGGGCCTGGTGTTCCGGCGCACCGCGCACATCCGCCTGGAACGCATCCAGGCCATCGACGTCACCCAGCCGCTCCTCGCGCGCGTGGCGGGCGTCGCCAAGCTGAAACTGGACGTCGTCGGCACGGACAAGAAGGACGAACTCGCCTTCCTCGGGGCGGAGGAGGCGCGCGCCCTGCGCGCGGAACTCCTCGCGCGCGCTGCCGGGTTCGCGCCGGAGACCGCTCACGAGGTGGGCGAGGCGCCCTCCCGTGAGCTGCTGCGGGTGCCGCCGCGCGTCCTCGCCGTCTCCCTCGTCCTGACCGGCGCGACCTGGGGCTCGCTGGCCGCCGCGCTCGTCGTGCCGACCGTGCTGTGGCTGGTCACGCAGAGCGCGTGGACGGTCCTCGCCACGGCGGTCCCGCTGGTCGGTGCGGCCGGCGCGGCCAGCGTCGGACGGTTCGTCACCGAGTACGACTGGACGGTGGGCGAGTCCCCGGACGGGCTGCGCCTCGACCACGGCCTGCTCGACCGCGCCCACGAGACGGTGCCGCCGGGCCGGGTGCAGACCGTACGGCTGGTGGAGCCGCTGCTGTGGCGGCGGCGCGGCTGGGTGCGGGTGGAGCTGGACGTGGCGGGCTCGTCCAACTCGGTGCTGCTGCCGGTCGCCCCGCGCGAGATCGCCGAGTCGGTCGTCGCCCGGGTGCTGCCCGGGGTGACCGTCCCGCCGCGCGAGGCACTGGCGCGTCCGCCCCGGCGGGCCGGCCGGTGTGTGCCGCTGTGGTGGCGCGGGCACGGACTGGCCGTCACGGACGCGGTGTTCGCGGCCCGCTCGGGTCTGCTGAGCCGCAGCCTGGCCCTCGTCCCGCACGCGAAGGTGCAGAGCGTACGGCTCACGCAGGGGCCCTGGGAGCGGCGGTGGAACGTCGCCGACGTACACGTGGACACCGGGGCCGGCAAGACCGTCACCGCGCGGCTGAGGGACGCCGGGGAGGCCGCGGAGTTGCTGCGGACGCAGGCCGAGCGGTCCCGCACGGGACGCCGGGACGCACGGCCGGACCGCTGGATGGTGTGAGAAGCACGAGGGGGGCGGCGGGGGGCGGGCGCCCCCCCCCCCCCCCCCCCCCGGGGCGGGGTGACCCCCGGCCCCGGCCCGGGGGGGGGTGTTGGAGGGGA